>CAZLSN010000016.1:12730-21726 GCA_964562265.1 uncultured Oscillospiraceae bacterium | reverse complement strand
AATCGGCAAGGACAGCAAGCTTAGTTGCATCATTCGTCTTATACTTGAGAACATCGTATACCGCAGTGACCGCAAGGGAAGTGTTGAGGTCATTGTCAAGTGCGGCAATGAACTTTGCCTTGAGTGCATCGAAAGCCTCAGCCTCAACATCGCCGTCGTCGGGCTTAAGTGCTGCTATCTTTGCGATGAGCTTATTATAAACGCCCTGTGCATTATCGAGGTTTTCCCAGGAGAAAACAAGCGACTTGCGATAATGGCTTTGCAGGCAGAAGAGACGATAAGCGAGGGGATCGTAGCCCTTGTCCTCAAGGAGCTTGACGGTCAAAAACTCACCCTTGGACTTCGACATCTTGCCGCTGTTTGTGTTCAGATGCATGACATGCATCCAGTAATTGCACCATTTATGACCGATGAAAGACTCGGACTGAGCGATCTCGTTGGTGTGATGGGGGAATGCGTTGTCGATACCGCCGCAGTGTATATCCAGATATTCACCGAGGTGCTTTATCGATATACCGGAACACTCAATGTGCCAGCCGGGGTAACCGACGCCCCAAGGGGAGTCCCATTTAAGAGCCTGATCCTCGAACTTGGACTTGGTGAACCAAAGCACGAAGTCGTTCTTGTTGCGCTTGTTGGTGTCTTCTTCAACGCCCTCACGGACGCCGACATCGAGATCCTCGGCGTTAAAGTCATTGAAAATGTAATAGCGTTCGAGCTTCGAGGTGTCAAAGTAGACATTGCCGCCCGCAAAATAAGCATAGCCCTTATCGATAAGGGTGCTGATGATACTGATATACTCATCGATGCAGTTGGTAGCGGGCTCAACGACATCGGGGGTCTTGATGTTCAGCTTGTCGCAATCAGAGAAGAAGGCGTCGGTGTAGAACTTTGCAATGTCCATAACGGACTTGTTCTCACGCTTTGCGCCTTTAAGCATCTTATCCTCACCCTCATCGGCGTCACTTGTAAGGTGACCGACATCGGTGATGTTCATGACACGCTTAACATTGTAGCCAACATAGCGAAGGTGCTTTTCGAGGACATCCTCCATTATATATGAACGCAGATTGCCGATATGCGCAAAGTGATAAACGGTAGGACCGCAGGTATACATCTTGACAATGTCGGGATCATGAGGAACGAAATCCTCTTTCTTTCTTGTAGCAGAATTATAAAGCTTCATTTCAGTTCTCCTTTTCAAGAGGGATGGCGGAATACGCCGATATTCTTGGCAAAGTATTCGATACCGGAATACAGGGTGGTGATCAGAATGATGCACCAGCAGATAACGCAGATTACATCGGGGGCGGGGAACCAAGCCTCACCCGCAAGCATCATGATACACAGGCAGACCATAGTTGCAAAAGTCTTGATCTTTCCCGACCAAGCGGCGGCAATGACGATGCCCTGCTCAACGGCAACAAGTCTGAGACCGGAGACACCAAACTCACGGAATAGTACGATGGCGACGACCCAACCGGGCATAAGACCGGACTCGACGAAGTAGCACATTGCGGTGAGAACGAGCATTTTATCCGCCAGCGGATCCATGAACTTGCCGAAGTCCGTGACCTGATTGTACTTTCTTGCGATATGACCGTCCACATAGTCGGTAAGACAGGCGATAATGAATGCCGCAAGAGCAAAGTAAACAAGATCAAGGTACATCAGCACCATGAAAATGGGGATAAGAAGAATACGAGCGATGGTAAATTTATTGGCAGTAGTCATAACACAGCCCCCCTGCGTTTATATTTCTTCACCGATAAGAAAGCCCTCATCGGTTGCGGCATTTATCATTACATCGACGATCCTGCCCTCACAGCCCGCACCGTCGAAATAAACAAGTCCGTCAATATCGGGAGAGTCAGCGTAGCTTCTGCCGTAAAACATCTGCTGCTCCTCATCATAGCCCTCACAAAGCACCTTGAGCGTTTTGCCGACCTGAGCATTGCAGAAGTCGTCCATGATCTCCTGCTGAAGCTCCATAATAAGCTCCGCTCTCCGCTGTGCCGTATCAAAATCAACATGGGGCATATCCGCTGCCGGAGTACCTTCCTCGGGGGAGAAGGGGAACACGCCCGCCCTTTCTATCCTCGCTTCACGCAGGAAGTCACACAGCTCCTCGAACTCGGCTTCACCCTCACCGGGCAAACCGGCAATAAGACTTGTACGCAGAACAAGATCGGGGATCCTCTCACGCAGCGTCTTAAAGAGCCTGCGAATATCATCGCCTGTACCGTGACGGTTCATTGACTTCAAAATACCGTCGTTTATGTGCTGGATGGGAATGTCGAGGTATTTGACTATCTTATCGTTTCCCGCTATCTCATCGATAAGCTCATCATCGAACTGATCGGGATAGGTGTAGTGAAGTCTTATCCACTCAATGCCGTCGATCTCGGCAAGCTTACGGCACAGCAGCGCAAGAGAACGCTTACCGTAAAGGTCGGTGCCGTACTTGGTGATGTCCTGAGCGATAACGATAAGCTCCTTAATACCGTGAGAAGCAAGCTCCTTTGCTTCCTCGAGAATGTTATCCATAGTCCTCGAACGGTAGCGGCCTCTGATATAGGGGATGGCGCAGAACGCACAGAAGTTGTTGCAGCCCTCGGCGATCTTGAGATAAGCCCATGAGGGGCCTGTTGTAACTATTCTCGGCAGCTCATCGACGGGTGCGCTCTGGTCACCGAAGCGGCTTACCGTATCGCCGGCAAAAACCTCATCGAGTGCAGTGACAATATCGGCAAAGCTGCCGACGCCCAAAACGGCATCGATCTCGGGAAGCTCGGTCATAATATCCTCACGGTATCGCTCCGGAAGGCAGCCTGTTACGATGATCTTTTTAAGTCTGGAGGAATTTTTAAGCTCCGCCATTTGAAGAATGGTGTCGATAGCCTCACTTTTTGCGGCGTCGATAAAACCGCAGGTGTTCACGATCACGGCATCGCTTCCGTCGGGATCGGGCGATATGACATATCCCGCTTCATCGAGAAGATAAAGCATTTGCTCGCTGTTTACAAGGTTTTTTGCACAGCCGAGTGAAATAAGCGCAACGCTTCTGTTCATTGAAATTCCTCGCATTTGTAGTTGTTTATCGCATGGCGGATCTCATCCCATGAGTAACCCCGCCGAAAAAGCGCGTTGGAGACCTTCTGCACCTGAGCCCTGTCCTCGGGATCGGGGAGCCTTGCTGCAATAAACCGCCGCAGCTGATCGTCCTGCTCCGGCATATTCAGAAGAGCGTCGTCCCACAGCTCACGATCTATTCCGTGGCGGCGAAGCTCCTGGTTTATCCTCGACTTGCCATAGCCCTTCAGCGCATAGTGCCGCACAAGTGAGGCGGCATATGCCACATCGTTTATAAGCCCCATTTCGGAGAGCCAGAGAGCCGAAGCCTCGGCGTTTTCCTCAGCTTCGCCCTTTTCGATAAGCCTTGTGCGCATCTCCTTAACGGACATGGGTCTTGCGTTAATAATACGCAAAGCCCTTGCCTTGCAAAGCGAAAGGGAGGAGGAAGCACAAAACTCACGGAAGCGAGTCTCATCAAGCTCCGTACCGCTTGATATGAAAAACTCGGTAAGCACCGAAAGGGTTGTTTTAAGCTCATCGCCGTTATCGAGTGTAACGGTGAATCTTTCGGGAGAGGTCTGCTTTAGTTGTGTAACGATCACTTTACTCAGCCTTCAAAATCATCGGCGGAAATGTCCACCGCACGACCTGCTGCCTGAGCGGCCTTCTTCGCCTGAGGACTCATAAGCTTGTGCGCATTGTCACGGATCTCCTGCTCCAGCTTGTCCATGACATCGGGATTCGAGAGCAGGTATTCCTTAACGGCGTCTCTGCCCTGAATACGCTGACCGTTGCAGGTGAACCATGCACCGGCCTTGTCGATAAGCTCCAGTTTAACGCCGAGGTCTATGATCTCACCGACCTTGGAAATGCCCTCGCCGTACATAATATCGAACTCAGCCTCTTTAAACGGAGGAGCGCACTTATTCTTGATGACCTTTGCCCTTGTGCGGTTGCCGATCATTTCGCCGCCGACCTTGAGGGTCTCGGTGCGTCTTACGTCGATACGAACGGAGGCGTAGTATTTAAGAGCAAGACCGCCGGGGGTGGTCTCCGGATTGCCGTATAGTACACCGATCTTCTGACGGAGCTGGTTGATGAAGATGACGGTGCAGCCGTTTTTTGCTATGCAGCCTGCCAGACGGCGCATTGCCTGCGACATGAGACGAGCCAAAGCACCGACAACGGTATCGCCCATTTCGCCCTCAAGCTCGATACGGGGGATAAGAGCGGCAACGGAGTCAACGACAACGACATCGACAGCAGAAGACCTTACGAGGCTTTCTGTGATGTCGAGAGCCTGTTCGCCGGTGTCGGGCTGGGAGATGAGCAAGCTGTCAATATCAACACCCAGAGCCCTTGCGTAAGCGGGTTCCAGCGCATGCTCAACATCGATATAAGCAGCCTCACCGCCTGCTTTCTGAGCGGCGGCAACAACATGAAGTGCAAGTGTGGTCTTACCGGAAGCCTCGGGGCCGTATATCTCGACAATGCGTCCCTTGGGAACGCCGCCTATACCGAGAGCAAGGTCAAGGGAAAGGGAACCGGTGGTAAGAGCCTCGACATTGACGGGAATATCGTCACCGAGACGCATGATGGCACCCTTGCCGTAGTTCTTCTCTATCTGCGCTATACAGGTCTCAAGAGCCTTTTTCTTATCGGAAGTCTGTCCGTGGGGGGAGATGGGGGTCTTTTTCTTTTCAGCCATTTAAGTACACCTCTGTATTCTCTGTATTAGTATTCGTTCTTCCATTGTCCGATGACGACCCTTTCGATACCGAGGGTGTCATATCTGCTGTCTACCGATATATAACCGGCAGCTTTGAGCATTGCTTTAACGGCGTCGGCCTGTCCCTCACCGACCTCGAACATGATCTGCGCATTGGGCCTCAATGTGATGGTCCAGTATTTTATGATTGCACGGTAAAAGTCAAGCCCGTCCTCGCCGCCGTCAAGTGCGCCGAGGGGTTCATAGTCCCTCACCGAACCGTCAAGCCCCAGAAGCTCCGAGGTGGCAATGTAGGGGGGATTTGAAACGATGAGGTCAAAGCTGCCGATGCTCATGGGAGGCCATGTGGCGGCATCGGCGTTCATCGTGATGACCTTGGCGGAGAGCTTATTGTCCTTCACATTTCGCCTGCAAACCTCAAGTGCGGGCAGGCTTATATCCGCGGCAACGAGCCTTGAAGCAGGCATTTCACTTGCTATGGCGCAGGCTATGCAGCCGGAACCGCAGCACAGATCCAAAACCCTTGCCTTCATGCCTCTTGATCTTATAAAATCAATGCCTGCTTGCACAAGCACCTCTGTGTCCATCCTCGGGATAAGCACATCGGGAGTCACTGTCATTGGTAAACCGTAAAACTCCCACGAACCGGATATATAAGCAAGAGGCTCACCTTTAAGCCTGCGTGAGAGCATTTCCTCGGCTTTGTCGGCTATGGCATCCGAGGTGTAGAGATTTAAATCACGCATAAGCTCTTCCGTCGTTTTACCGGCAGCGGCGGCAACGAGGATCCTCGCTTCTAAAGCGAAGGCATCGACACCGCTTTCCCGAAGCTGCTTTCTCACGGAAAAGTATATATCATTATATGTTTTAGGCATATTGAAGCATCCTTACCATTTGTCTGAGCCTTCCTCATCGGGTATAACGAGCTGAAGAGCCCTGATAGCACACTCGATCATATCGTCATCGGGTTCGTTTGTCGTTATGCGCTGCATCTGTCTGCCGGGCCACGAAAGGGCGGAGGACAGTGCATTGTCATGCCTTCCGACCCAGCGGTTTATCTCATAGCTAATGCCCACGATGATGGGCAGAATGAGAAGTTTGAGCCCCGTCCTTGCCAGCGTGCCGGAAACATGGATAAAGGAGCCTGTAAAAATGCTGATAATAAGCACGACAAATATAAAGCTTGTACCGCATCTGGGGTGGAGTCTCGACTGGGGACGAACATTCTCAACGGTCAGCGGCAAACGCTTTTCGTAGCAGAATATCGTCTTATGCTCCGCACCGTGATAGGCAAAGAGGCGTTTCATATCTTTAAGCTTCGAGCAAAGTACAAGGTAGAGGAAGAAAATGATTATCTTGACAATGCCCTCGACCAGAGTGCGCCAGTAAAAACTATCTTTAAGTCCGGGAACAAAACCGACAATGACCGTCGGAATAAACAGGAAGAGGAAGAGGGAGAGCGCAATGCCCAAAACGACCGCAATTCCTATGATGAGCTTCTGTGCCGTTTCATCCGAAAAGTGCTTCTCGATCCAAAGATCGAGCTTATCCGGTTCCTCCTGCATATCCTCGGGAAGCTGCTCCGCGGAATAGGATATGGCTTTTACGCCGTTTACCATTGAGGACACAAAGCCCGCAATACCACGGAAGAAGGGAAGCTTCCAAATGGTACGCTTTTTGCTCAAGGGTACTGTGTGAGTGACTTTTTCAACAAGACCCTTGTCATTCCTGCAAACGATGGCTCTCTTGTCGGGACCGACCATCATGATCCCCTCAATGAGAGCCTGTCCGCCTATGGAGGTGCGAAATTCACCTTGCTCCTTTTTGTTATTTGACATATGGAAATTACCCTTAGCTCTTGGGAACGGAGAGCCTTATCGTAACGATACAGCCGCCGCCCTCTGCATTGGCAATGGTGAGTGTGCCGCCGTGCTTTGCGATTATCTCATCGCAAACGGCAAGACCGATACCGCTTCCTCTGCTTTTCGAGCTGCCTTTATAGAACTTGTTTTTGACAAAGGGAAGCTCGGATTCGGGAATGCCCCGACCGTGATCCCTTATGGAAATGCTCACATTGTCGTTGTCGGCAGTGAGCCATGCTTCGACGGTCTTACCGTCGCCGCCGTGCTTTGTCGCATTGTCAAGCAGATTGAGAAAAACCTGCTTTAACCTCTCCGAATCACCGGCGATAAGCGGAACATCATACTCCGGAGGCGTGTATTTAAGCTCGATACCCGCCTGCTTCATGATGTTTCCGTATGTAAAAATGGAGTCCTCAAACTCTGCGGCAATGTCAATCAGCTCAACACGGAGGTTAAATCTGCCGTCCTGCATACGGGTGAATATGAGAAGGTCAGTGACCATACCGGTAAGGCGTTCCGCTTCTTTCGAGATTATCTTTATACCACGCAGCGAGTCACCGCTTATTGCGGGATCGTACTGCAAGGTCTCGCTCCAGCCGGTGATCGCCGTGAGCGGGGTCCTGAGCTCATGTGAGATCTGGGAGATAAACTCGGTTGTCGTCTTATCTGCGGCAGCGACCTTTTCGGACATAAGATTCATCTCGTCTGTAAGCTCACCGATCTCATTGTCGCTGTGCTTTGCGGCCTGAATACCGTAGCTTCCGGATGCAATACGCTTTGCGGTCTCCGTAAGCGACTGAATGGGCCTTATAACGAATGACTCAAACCAGATGTTGACGGCGATTATGTATGCCGCTATGAGTGCGGCAAGGATAATTGAAATGGTTATATAGCCGTTTGCGGCGAAGGCTATGAAGCAGGCAACGAGAATTACCGCAACGATGCTCGTCGCAAGAAGCTGCAATTTAAGGTTTTTAAAGAACATTGGACACTTCCGTATCAGTAGCCCCACTTGTAGCCGTAGCCCCAAACCGTAGTGAGATATTCGGGTTCGGTGGGATCCGCTTCGATCTTGATGCGCAGACGGCGTATGTTGACATCCACGGTCTTGAGCTCACCGGAGAAGTCATCTCCCCAAACCGCCTTCAAAATGTCCTCACGGGACATAGCTTTGCCGGGGTTCTCCATAAAGAGCTTCATGAGCAGATACTCGATCTGCGTAAGCTTTAAGCGGCGGCAGTCCTTTTCCAGAGTGCGGTTGCGGGTGTTGAGAATAAATGGACCGCTGCATATCTCGTAGCTGGGCTTCTGATTGCTGCCGTTACCGAGACGGCGAACAAGAGCGTCAACACGGGCAGTAAGCTCTGCGGGGGAGAAGGGCTTTGTAACATAGTCATCGGCGCCGGTCATAAGACCCGTGACCTTATCGATCTCCTGGCTTTTTGCCGTAAGCATGATAATGCCGATCTTGGAACCGGAGGCACGAATACGCCTGCAAACCTCAAAGCCGTCAATATCGGGAAGCATGACATCCAGAAGGGCAAGGCAAATGTCAGGATTCTTTTCAAGCTGCGTGATGGCCTCCGCACCGTTTTCGGCTTCGATAGGCTCATATCCGTTACGACGGAGGTTGATTACCACAAAACTGCGGATATTCGGTTCATCCTCAAGGACGAGTATCTTTTTCATGGTCATACCTCTTTCATCATAGTTTTACATTTTAGTATTGTAACATATTTTAAACAATTATGGTAGTGGTAAAGTATAAAATTTTTATTACAAATCTCAATTCAATTACATAAATATTACTTGAAAAATGCAAATGGATGTTATATACTAACAAAGCACCTGCCGGTGTGATGGAATGGTAGACGTAGCGGATTCAAAATCCGCCGATGGCAACATCGTGTGGGTTCGAGTCCCACCACCGGCACCAACAGCAAGACCCATCCAATAGGATGGGTCTTGCTGTTGCATGTAAAGTTAAGGGACTAGAACCCGAGGGCTCTTGGAAATGTGATAAAAGACTATATAAAAGCTCCCCCTGCCAATAAGCAGGGGGAGCAGCTGTTTATATGGAACTTGGAGATGATCGGATCATCCGATGATTATCTTACCGTCAGCACCGACTGTGTACATGCCGGGAGCGAGGCCGAGATCATTGTCGCCGATCCAAATCTGAGTTGACTTGTACATAAGACCGCTGCCCTTATTGAAGAAGTAGAAGTCATCGCCGATCTTGGTGAGACCTTTTGCGCGGACACCGTCATCGTAATAGTAGGTGTTGCCGTTGCCGGTGACAAAGCCGGTCTTAATCATCTTACCGTCGG
>CAZLSN010000016.1:0-12630 GCA_964562265.1 uncultured Oscillospiraceae bacterium | reverse complement strand
GGCATTGAACATGTAATAATCGCTGCCGATCTTGGTGAAGCCCTTAGCACGGACAGTGTCGTTGTAGTAGTAGGTGTTGCCGTTGCCGGTGACAAAGCCGGTCTTAATCATCTTACCGTCGGCACCGAAGCCGTACCAGCCGTTGCCGGAGAGGAGAGAGGTCTCAATGTACATGGAGCCGTTGACAACAAGAGTGCCGTTGGTCCTTGCGAAGTAGTACTCACCGTCAAGCTCAAGGAGCTGATTTGTCATCTTGACGCCGTCGATGGTGAAGTAGAGATTGCCGTTCTCTTCGATGATCTTCTTAACACCGGTCTCGAGGTTGGGGATGAACATCTTGCCGTCTGCACCGAAGTAGTGCATGCCGGGCTCAACGCCGTAAGCATTTACGCCGACCCACATATTTGCATCCTTGTACATAAGACCGCTGCCGGCATTGAACATGTAATAATCGCTGCCGATCTTGGTGAAGCCCTTAGCACGGACATAGTCAGTGAAGTAGTAGGTGTTGCCTTCAATATCCGCAAAGCCGTTTGCGACGATATAGCCGTTTGCATCACAGAGATACTTACCACGCTCAAGAGCGCAGCCAACGGTGTTGCCTTCAACATAGCATACGGCGTTCTTCAGTACCTTGCCCATGCTGATGGTGAATATGATGCCGTCATCAACTTTGATCGCACCGTAAAACACCTTGCCGTTTTCGTCGCAGTAGTAGGTTTCGCCCTTGTAAGTTACGAAACCGCTGCATTTGCCGACGAGGAGTCCGGTTTCTTCATCGAAGTAATACCAGTAGTAGTCCGCATGGTTGTATTCCTGATGGGGAGTGCAGCCCTTGGCAATAAAGCCGTTGCCGTCAACCCAATATGTGCCTTCTTCAAGCTCTAACCACTTGCTGATGAGGTAGTGCTTACCAAAGTAGTACCTTGTGCCGCCGGCCTCTTCAACGAATGCACCTCTTGCGAGGACACCGTTTTCGTTGAAGGTGAATTCCTTACCGTCAACGGTGACAACACCGGTGACAGCAGCGTATGTGATGGGATCAAAGTAGTAAATATCCGCACTGTCAAGAGCGGAACGCCATCCGGTGTGGAGCTTGCCCTCGATTGCGTAGTAAAGATTGTCCTTAAGGGCAATGATGCCGGAGGGAGCCTTACCGCACTTGGAGCAGGAGATGCAGCCGTTTTCGAGGTCACAGCGATAGCTGTGGTGATCGTTGGGGCACTCACCGTAGTTCTTGGTGTAGCTGTCTATAAGCTCACCGTTAAGATCCTTGGCAAGGACGGTGATGGAGCTGTCGGTAGCCTCAACGGATAAGTACATTGCACCGTAAGTGTCGTTTACACAAGCGAAGTTATTTGCGGGGTCAATGGTCACATCGTAGCTCTTTTCGCCGGTGGAGCCGCAGATGAAGTATACGACACCGCCGTCATCGACTGCGCCGTTGAACATCGGCTGAGTACGGGCATAGGAGTGATCGTGACCGGAGAAGACGAAGTCGATTCCCGCTTCCTGAGCGACAGCTGGGAGGTTATCGCGGACGAAGCTGTTGATCGCATCGGCATTGGTTCCGTATGCGGGGACATGCATGGTCAGGACCTTCCACTTGCAGGAGGAGTCCTTGGCATCGTCAACGAGCCAATCAAATGCTGCCTGATACTTACCGGTTGCGGAGTAGTTAATGACTGCGACATAGACATTGCCGTACTCAACGGAGTAGTAGCTGCCGTCACCGGAAGCGGGGAGATTGTACATGGTGTTGGTGATGGAGCCAGTGTCATTACTGTAGAATTCGTGGTTGCCGAGAACATGGATGAGATCGACGCCGCCCATGGTCTGAGCGTTGAAAACGGTGGACAGAGCATTCCAGTAGATATACTTGGTACTGTCGTCAACGGCGTCGCCGGTCTGGATAGCAAAGTCGTATGCGGTACCGTTTTCGCGGAGAGAATCAAGGATACTCTTTACGCTCTCGGTATTGGTGGTCTGGGTATCGCCGATAATGAAGAAGTTAGTCTTGGAGGGATCCTTGTCCATGCTGAAGCTCAGAACTTCGCTCTGAGTCTCACCGTCACCTACTGTGTAGTAGTAGGTAGCACCACCGGCAAGACCGGAAAGCTCAACGGTGGATACACGAGCGGATTCTGCGGAGAAGTGGACAAGCTCAGTGGTGCCGACATACTCGGTGTATGCGGCATCGGCGTTTGCGGAGGGATCCTCGGTGTAGAGCCTGAGGACTGCCTTATCCTTGGCTGCGCTTATATTGGACAGCCAGGTGATGTTCTTGCAGCCGGTAGCTGCGGCGTTATTCTGAATATAGTAGGGAGCCGCAGTGTTTTCACCGGCAAGAGCATGCACGGTGACGCTCTGATTCCAGGAGCGCATGGCAACACCGTCATCGGAGAGTTTGTATGCATAAGCATTGACTGTTCCGGCGGTGCCGAGGGTCACGCTGACCATACCCTTATCGTTGGTGACTACATCGGCAGTGAGACCGTCAACATGGACGGAGGCACCCTCGACGGGCAGACCGAGCTCGTCCTTAACGAGTATATCGAATGCATAGCCGACAACAGCGGGCTGTACGGTGATGCTGTAGTGCGCCTTAACGGGAACGCTTACGGTGGGGAAGCTGAAGCTGTTGGTAAAGCTGCTTTCGGCGACCGTGGTAAATGTTCCGGAGGAAACGCCGTAAGTGAATGCGGCACCTCTGTTAAGGGAATCGGGGGTGTGGAAGGTGATGACTGCTATCTGAGCATTGTCGGCAGCGGGATCGGTCTTTTCTGCGGTGAGGGTAAGCTCGCCGCTGCCTGCGTTATAGGTGTAGTTTCCGGTGAAGCCTTCCGCAAATGTTACGGTGGGTTCACCGAATGCGGTGTTGAATTTTGCACTCAAAGCTGCGGTGCTTATATTGACCACATTCTCTGCGGTGAGGGCGAGAGAGTAGCCCAGACCGAGATAGGGGGCGGAGTAGCTGCCTGTAGGAACCAAAGTCAAGGAGGTATTTGATTCTTCGGGGCCGTTTACGGTGAAGTAGCGGATCTCATTAGTCTCGTTGCCGTAGTTATCACGGATACGGACACGCAGAGAGTGCAGACCGTTTGCAAGGTGAACATTGGGGAGAACCATGAGGTTGTCCTGAGTGACGACGAAACCGGGATGATCGTACATGTTAACGCCGTCGATATAGGCTCTGACGGACTCGATATCCATGCCGGTGGCAAATTCGCCGTTGTCATCCTCAAAGGTGGATGCAAAGGAGACGATGTTGCTGTTAAAGACGGTGCTGCCGTCTGCCGCTATCTCCTCATTGCTGTTGTAATTATAAACGGAGGTGACGGAGGGATTTACGGTGTCCTTATTGTCATAGCCGTAGATAAATTCGATGTTATCGATGTAAATGCTGCCTGCCGCCATGCGTTCGGGATTAGTGGTAAAGCCCTCTGCGATAAGGCGGATGGTGTAGTTGCGGAGCATCATAAAGGTGCCGTCGCCCTTACCCTCGAGGCTTGCACTTATGTAGATCCAGCCCTTACCAGCCATATCCGCAAGGGAAGTGGTGGTTACGCTTTCACCGTTTTCATCGGTGTAAGTATAACCGTATGTGAGATATACCGCTTTGCCTGCGGAACGGATGATACTCTTCATGGAGTAGCCGGGCGTTCCTTCGGGAACATATATCCACATGCCGAGACCGGTAGGTGAGCCGGGAGCATAGTTCGTGTTCTGCATATAGCCGTAGCCGAGAACGGAGGGGGCGCCGGTGGATGCGGTAAAGTCATAGTTCATCTTCAGCGACTTGTCACCGAAGCGTACGGGCTCACCGCTGTTAATATCGACGATTTCGGTCGAACCCTTGGCGTTACGGTCACTGCGCAGACCGAAGTGAGATGCCATCTGCTCTTCGATGGTAACATTGGCGGGATCCTTGACCAGGAGGGAGCTGTAATAATCCTCTGCGTCAAAGTACTTTTCCTCGTAGACGATATTGCCCTTCTCGTCGGTCTTTACCTGCCACTCAAGCTTTTTCTCGCCGGTGGTCTCATCGATCTTCTCGACCTGCTCCCAGACCTCGACCTGCTGGACGCCGTCCTCATAATCCCAGAAGACGGAGGGGAGCTTGCCGACTGCAACGATAGCCGTGGCCTGAAGTATTGTTCCGTCGGTACGGGTATACTTTGCGGTAACTCTGAGATCGCCGCTGAGAGAGGGGTTAGAGGTAAAGGTGGTGGTTCCGGGTTCGATCCAGCCTATCTGAGCGGGATCTGTGACGGAAGCATCGTTTGCGGATATAAGCTCAACATCCCATGTGAAGTCGCTGCCCTTGTAGGTAACGGTGCGTCCTTCACTCTGCATGAGCATGGTCATATCCGAGGATACACCGAAGCCGAAGGAGCGGGATGTTTCAAAGAAGGAGATGGTATCGGGCTCAACGATGGAAATTGTGCAGGAGCCGCATACCTCATTATTATAAAGTAACTGGGCGGTCACATCGCCGAAGGTACCGTTGGAGGTGAAAAGACCGTCCTCGGAAATTGTACCCATGGAGTCGTCTGCGAGCTTCCAAGTAAGACCTTCTTCGGGAAGGGGAGCGGAGGAGCCTGCCTTATCGACACCGGAGGCGGTGAACTGAACTGCGGAGCCGGGAGTGTAGTACTCGGACTCTGCGGTAACGGAAGCGTGATTGAAAACGCCGTCACTTACGGCATTGGAGATAACGAGCAGACCGCCGAGGGTAGCACGCTCGGTTCCGTCGGAGGGGACATTCTTAACGGTGAGATCGCCGCCCTCACGCTGAGAGATAAAGGTGGAGGAGCCGCCGCCGTCACAGTTGACAGCATCGACACAGCCGAGCTTTATGAGGGTCTCGGCAAGCTCTGACATGCTCATGCCGACGGAAACGGGATCCTGTCTGCCGTCAACGACAAGCAGAACTATGCTGCCGTCCGCCTTGACACCCATACAGGTACGGGGAGCGCGGGAGCCGGGGGTGTGGGACTGATCGGCAATAACGCTCTTGCCGTCACGGACAAGCCAACCGAAGTTTGCGGTGACAGCCTGCCACTCGGAGCCGTCAAGAGGCTGAGAGCTGGGACGCAGCTCAGCGGTGTTGTCCTTATATACAACAAGGTAACCGCCGCCCTGATTGGTATCCTCGTGATATACCTTGCCGTTGATGACAAGCATACCAAGAGGCTCGATGGTATCCCAGGAGAGGTTAACATTGATCGCACCGACTACATTGTAGCCCTGCTTTACGGCTGCGGCAGCCTGCTCACTCATGATCTGAGTGCCGTAGTTGGTGGGATCCATATCCTTGTAAGAGGGCATGACCGTAATATCGGGGTTGGACATGTCAACCTCAAGAACATAAGCCTTGTTCTGATTCTGACCGCTGGCGTCATTGAGAACATAATTGGTCTCCGTGGCACCGGGAGCCACTGCGTAGGATTTCTGAGAGATTACGCGGAAATAATCGGATGTTGAGGCAGCCTGAACATCCGCACTGACTGCGGGTGCGGCATCCATAGCGAGAACATCAAGCGGTAAAACGCTTGCAAGCATAAGGACGCACATCAGCAAAGACAGTATGCGTTTTGATCTGATCTTCATTTTTTCCTCCTTGACAATTACATATGTTCGGCGATATGCACATGAAAATACGCAGCATACCATTAAAATGAATTCTAACATAGTGATATATGAAAATCAAGTCAAAAACTGTAATCCTTTGACAAATTCTTTAACGATTTCAAGTTTTACCACAATAAATGGTAGGGGTTTGCTGACCTAATTGGAAAATGGAAGAAATTATAATAAATAATTGCGGTAATAGGTCGACTGCACCATAAAATTTACGACAAAGATGGATATAAATGTTGCAATTATAACAAAACTGTGATAGCATAAATTGTATATTTAAGTAGAAATCTACCGTTTCGGGAAGCAGGTGGCAGCAATTGGTAATCACCCCCGACATAGCCGATAAAAATCGAATATCGGATAAAGAATATATTATAGAAAAGCCCGAGATCAGTGCATCGCCTCTGTATTCGGCGGTAAAGAGAAGCTTTGATTTTATCTTTTCGCTTATAGCAATAGTGGTGCTTTTATTGCCGATGCTCATAATCGGTCTGATAATCGTGATTGATTCCGAGGGCGGGCCCTTATTCAAACAGGAACGTCTGGGTAAGGACGGTATACCATTTAATATATATAAATTCAGATCAATGGTACTCAATGCGGAAGCAGACGGCCCCAAATGGGCAGAGGAAGACGACGAACGCTGTACACGATTCGGAAGGATCCTCAGAAAGACAAGACTGGACGAGCTGCCGCAGCTCTATAATATTCTTAAAGGCGATATGAGCTTTGTGGGACCCAGACCCGAGAGAGCTTTTTTTTACGACCGTTTTGAGCAATACATACACGGCTTTAAAAACAGGCTGATGGTAACACCGGGACTCACGGGATATGCTCAGGTCAGCGGAGGCTATTCGCTTCTTCCCGAGGAAAAGATAGTTTACGATATGGATTATATAAAGAATCAATCTGTCTCAATGGATATTAAATGTATATTTAAGACCTTCAATGTCCTTCTGACGGGTAAGGGTTCAAGATGAGGAGACCGACGGTATGAATGATAATGTAAGACAGCCGCAGCCGGGAAACGAACAGATCGGCTTTCTGAGCGTCGTTATGATGCTGCTGCGCAAGATCCACTGGCTGCTCATTGCGGCACTTGCCTTCGGAGTCGTTGTCTGGCTTGGCGTAACGCTTATAATAACGCCCACCTATGAGTCGAGGGTCAGCTTTTATGTTTACAATACGGCAGAGAGCGCATCCGCAAGCGGAACGATAAACAGCAGCGACCTACAGGCGGCGGAAAGCCTTGCGACGACCTATTCAAAGATACTTGAAAGCAATACGGTCATGGATGCCGTGCTGTCGAATCTCAGGTCGGACGAGGGGATAAGCCGCAAGGATCTCAGCGAGATGGTCAGCGTATCCGTTGTGACGGATACGCAGCTCCTTGAAGTTATAGTCGAAACGACGGATGCCCAGCTTTCCTGCGATATTGCGACTGCGTTTTCAAGAGTAGCACCCACGGAGATCGTCAGGATCACCAAGGCAGGCGGCGTTGAGATAGTTGACCGCCCCGAGGTAGCCGATGAAAAGGCATCTCCGAGGACGCTTTTTGACACCGTTATCGGTGCGGTGATCGGAGTCTTGTTAGCTGCTGTTTTGATAGTTATCAGGGCTCATTCCGATGAAACGATATACCTCCCCGAGGATGTCGAATCCATGGTCGGTGCAACGGTACTGGGTCAGATACCGGAGATCGTTCCTCAGGAGGGAGCGGCTGCGGCATGGAAGCTTGTGAAAGGAGAGCGTCAGCAGGCATGAAAATACGCGGATCAAAACATAAAGTGTCCGGCGAGACCACTGCGGTCAAGAGAAAACGCCTTTTGAACAATGATTCTCCCTTTGCGGTAAAGGAAGCCTATGTAAAGCTGCGTACCAATCTCATGTTCTGCATGACGGATGACAGTGACAGAAGCTGCAAGGTCTTTGCGGTGACAAGCTCCAAGGCATCCGAGGGCAAGAGCATAAATGCCGCAAATATTGCGATAAGCTTTGCCATGCTCGGTGAGAGAACGCTGCTTATCGATGCCGATATGCGTAAGCCCATGCAGGGCAGACTGTGGAAAGCCGATGTCAAATCGGGTCTTTGCGATCATCTTGCGGGCATAATGCCGCTCCAGCTCACTCAGGTGAAGGATCTCCCGCTTTCAATAATCTGTACGGGAACCATACCCCCAAACCCCTCGGAGCTGCTCTCGTCCGATAGAATGAAGAAGTTCGTTGAGGAATGCGCTGCATCATATGACTATGTGATAATCGACACTCCGCCTATCAACACCGTTGCCGATGCTCAGATAATCTCCCCGCTTGTTGACGGCGTTGTAGTTGTCGCAAGATCGGGAGTTACCACGGCAGATGAACTTCACACCGCTATCGAATCCGTTCAGCGAGTCGGCGGCAATCTCTGCGGCGTCGTTTTAAACGGTGTCAGCATGAAATCCATCAAGTATTCCTACCGCTACAAAGCGGGTGAGGGCTACGGCTATGGCTACGGATACTCCTATACGGAACCTTATGAGTCAAAATAAAAGATGATAGATTTAAGTCTTGACTATCACGCACATATACTGCCTCGCTGCGACCACGGCAGTGACTGTCTTGAGACCTCACTGCATCAGCTTGAGCTTGCGGCTTCGGCGGGAGTGGGTACGATATGCGCAACACCGCATTTTTATCCCCATAATGAATCACTGAGCTCTTTCCTCGAAAGAAGAGAAAGAGCCTTTGATTTGCTGCGTCCGAAGCTTGGGGATGAGCATCCTCGTGTTCTTTTGGGTGCTGAGGTTTTAATATGTGACGGAATGGAGCGGCTTGAGGGGCTTTCCAAATTGTGCCGTGAGGGTACAAATGAACTGCTGCTCGAGCTGCCTTTTTACAAGTGGCAGGACAATATCTGGGATACGATATTCAGCTTGAACGATCGTGAGGATATAAAGCTCATCATAGCTCATGCCGATCGTTACCCGATTTGCGACGTTGAAACGCTGATCGACGAGGGGATAAGCCTCCAGCTCAATGTCTCCGCACTCTCGCATTTGAAAAACAGAAGAGTGTATTTAAGCTGGATATACGAGGGTTTTGTCAAATACATCGGCAGCGACATTCACATGCTTGAAACAGGCTATCGTGATTGGGAAAAGGCCAAAAAAGTATTAAAAAAGCACAGCTGATCGAAAGGAATTAGAGGCATGGAGCGTAATTCTTCCAAATCACCGCTCATCTCCGTGATAATGCCCGCATATAACGCAGAGGAATATTTGACCGAAGCCGTCGAATCGGTAATAGCGCAGACCTATACGGAATGGGAGCTTCTTATTCTCGACGACGGATCGACCGATGGTACAGCGGAGATAGCCTTAAAATATGCCGAACTCGACAATAGGATCAGCTATCATCCGAACGAACACAACATGGGCGTTGCCGAAACGAGAAACAGAGGCTTTGAGCTTGCAAATGGCGAGTGGACGGCAATGCTTGACAGTGACGACGCATGGCATCCGGAGAAGCTTCAAAAGCAGCTACAGGTCGCCGATGACTGCGGTGCCGATATAGTCTACTGCTCATATGCCCTGTGCGGCGACGATGTCTCCGAGTTTACGGTTCCAGACAGAGTTACTTACGAATCGATGCTTCGCTGCAATCACTTGGGCTGCTCTACCGTTATGCTCAGATCGGAGCTTTGCAAGAAGTTTAAATTCAGAAAAGAGTTTTATCACGAGGACTATGCCCTGTGGCTCGAGCTGCTGCGCAGCGGATATAAGGCGGCGGGCTGCACCGAGGTGCTTGCGGATTACAGAGTGGGTCACGAGTCAAGATCGAAGAATAAGATAAACGCCGCAAAGCAGCGTTGGGCGATATACCGCAAGGCGGAGAAGCTGCCTCTTTTTAAGTCGGCAAGAGTATTTTTTAAGTATGCATATTATGGATTCAAAAAGCACAAAAGACTTTGAAGAATTGAATATAAAAAGCGAGGAAAGGCAAAAAGAGCATCAGAAAATGCTCTTTTCCATGCTTTGCGATATTGATGCGCTGTGTAGAAAATATAATATTCCGTATATGCTGTTTTCCGGAACGGCACTCGGCGCCGTGCGGCACAAGGGCTTTATCCCATGGGATGATGACCTTGATATTCTGCTCCTGCGACCCGATTACGAACGCCTTCTCTGTGTGGCTGAAGCCGAGCTTGACCGTGACACTTATTTTGTCCAGCGTGAGTTTAGCAAGCATTGGCCGATGCAGTTTTCAAAGCTCAGGCTAAACGGTACGACCTGTATGGAAAAGTACCACCCCAGGGACAAGAAGGTTCATCAGGGTGTGTATATAGACATTTTTCCCTGCGATAATCTTGCGGACAATGCCCTTGTGCGAAAGCTTCAGTTTGCAGCCTCGAAGGTCATAATAGCAAAGTCGCTTTACGCAAGGGGATATGAGACGAAAAGCCTTGCAAAAAAAGCATTTATGCAGCTTTGCAGGGTGATACCAAGGGTGCCGCTTTACCGCTTTTGCATCAGGAAAAAAGACGCCGCTTCCAAAATGGTACACAGCTTTTTCGCCGCTGCGAGAAAGTATGGGAAAAACATTTATCCGAGAGAGTGGATGACGGAGCTTAAGGAGCTGCCGTTTGAAAGCGGAGCCTTTCCGGTGTCGGCACATTATGATGAGCTTTTGAAAAAGCTGTACGGTGACTATACCGTTCTGCCTAAGCCGGAGGAGAGAGTCTGCAAGCAGCATGCTGCGATACTCGACCTCAACAGACCCTATACGGAATATATAGAAGCGCAAAGTGAAATGATATTTGATAATTATACTCGCAGTATTCGCTGATCGCTATCGAGGTAATAATATGAACAAGCAGAAGATAAAGAGAAAAATCGGAGCATTGCTCTATCATACTATAGCAAAGCGGTTGCCGCCGTCGTACAGCAGTGTGCGTGTATGCCAGAAGCAGCTGAGAGCTTTTTGCGGAAAGCTGATGCTCAAATCATGCGGCAAGCATGTTAACATTGAGCAGGGCGCATTATTTTCTCCCAAGACAACACTCGGAGATTATTCGGGGATAGGTGTCAATGCGAGGATACACGGTGCCTGCAATATCGGTAATTATGTAATGATGGGCGAAGATGTTACGATCATTACCAGAAATCACAGCTTTTCACGAACCGATATACCAATGATGTTCCAGGGCTATGAAGAAGAAAAACCGATAATTATAGATGACGATGTTTGGATAGGCAGCAATGTAACGATACTTGACGGTGTTCACATCGGAAAAGGCTGCATTATCGGTGCAGGTGCGGTAGTAACGAACGAGATACCCGACTATTCAATAGCAGTGGGAGTTCCCGCAAGAGTAATAAAGAGCAGATTGGAAAATGATGAAAACGATTGAGACCTTAGTCGTTACGGTGAATGATATTGACCACGGCTTAGTCGAAAAAATGAATATCCGCACCGATGCGATAGTAGGCAACCAGTGCGGCAAAAACAGCATTGAGAGCTTTGAATATAACGGTCATTGCGTGATCTATGTGAACAAAGCGGAACGGGGAGTTGGGCGCAACCGCAATACCGTCATGCAAAATGCCACGGCGGACATATGCGTTTTCGCCGACGATGACATGTGCTTTGTTGACGATTATCCCGAAATAGCGCAAAGAGCTTTCGCCGAATGTCCCGATGCCGATGTGCTGATCTTCAACCTGATCGAAAAGAATCCTCGGCGTTATGTAAACCACGAGATCAGACGAATTAGCAAGTCAAACTATGGAAGATACGGCGCCGCAAGACTTGCGGTAAGGAGAAAGAGCCTTGCCGATGCGGGCATCTCCTTCAACACGGAATTTGGCGGCGGAGCAAAATACTCTGCAGGTGAGGATACGATATTCTTAAAGGAATGTCTTGATAAAGGGCTTTCCGTTTATGCCGTGCCTTATGCCCTTGCCGAGATCGACCAGAGCGCGGAATCTACATGGTTTAAAGGCTATAATGATAAGTTTTTTGCCGATAAAGGCGCACTGTATGCTCATCTCTATCCGCTAACATGGCGTTTGCAGGGGCTTCGCTTTTTGCTCCTGAGAAGGAAAAAATATAAAGGCGAAATAAGCTTTTCCGCTGCATTGAAAAGCCTTCTCCGAGGCGGCAAAAGCTATCGCAAAGAAAGTGAGAGCAGCCGGTGAGGTTCAGTATTATAGTTCCAGTATATAACTCCGAGTTATTTTTGGATACTTGCATATCCTCGGTGCTTAATCAGTCGTTTGCCGATTGGGAGCTTGTTGCGGTGGATGACGGATCATCGGATAAAAGCTTTGAAATGCTCGAAAAATATTCCGCGGCTGATAAGAGAATATGCGTTATCCGTCAGGAGAATATGGGGCAGTTCTTCGCAAGGCAAAGCGGGATAAATAGCGCAAAAGGTGAGTATATACTTTTCCTCGACAGCGACGATGAGCTTGAACCGCATTGCCTTGAAACCATTGAAAATGAGCTTTCGAATTCAGATGCTGATATTTTGATATACACCGCAACAGCAGTTTGTTCTGACGGTAAAGAGCCGATTCAAATAGCAAAATTATATTCGCAAAAAACCAGCCTTAATAACTACAAGGTCAAGGAACGATTGATAAGCGGAGCCTTACTCAACTCCATGTGCCTGAAAGCCTTTCGCCGCAGCTTGTTTCTCGGAGATGACACCGATTATACTGCGTTTTCAGGGCAGCACTTCGGTGAGGACAAGGTGCAGCTCCTTTATCCACTCACGAATGCAGGGAGCATATGCTATATTCCCGATGCACTCTATCGTTACAATTACCGCAGAGACAGCGTTATGCATTCATATCGTTTGGAAAAAGCAAGACTTATGATGGCTGAGGAAATGTTCTCGATGCTTTTAAAATATATGAAGCGTTGGGGCATGGACGACGAAAAACATATGGCGGCATATTGGGCGCAGTATCTCAGAAATTTTATATCTGTTTATTATAATAT
>CAZLSN010000015.1:0-22568 GCA_964562265.1 uncultured Oscillospiraceae bacterium | reverse complement strand
ATGAGGCGGGGAAGATCATTCCCCGCCATATTGCCATCATACTTGACGGCAACGGCCGCTGGGCAAAAAAGCGTGCCATGCCCCGAAAGGCAGGGCATCTTGCAGGCTCCGAGACCTTTAGAAATATTGCGACCTACTGCAAGGAGATAGGCGTCGAATATCTCACCGTGTACGCATTTTCAACGGAGAATTGGAAGCGTCCGGAGGACGAGGTCAAGGGCATCATGAAGCTGCTTGACAAGTATCTGCATGAGGCGATCCGTGACATGAGTGAAAAGCAGATACGC
Organism: uncultured Oscillospiraceae bacterium; assembly: GCA_964562265.1. Taxonomy (GTDB): domain Bacteria; phylum Bacillota; class Clostridia; order Oscillospirales; family Oscillospiraceae; genus F23-B02. The sequence continues at coordinate 22,281 of CAZLSN010000015.1, read as the reverse complement.
ATGAAGGTTTTCGGCGATGTTTCACGCCTGAGCCCCTCATTACAGGAGCTTATCGCCAAAACCGATGAGCTTTCAAAGAGCATTGAGGGCTTTCAGGCGAATATCTGCATAAACTACGGCGGCAGAGCGGAGATCGTCCGTGCTGCAAAGCTTTATGCCGAGGACTATTCGGCGGGCAAGGCGGATGAGCTTACGGAGGAGAGCTTCTCTAAGTATCTCTATTCCGCGGACATCCCCGACCCCGATCTGCTTATCCGCCCCGGCGGAGAGTACAGGCTGTCGAACTTCCTGCTGTGGCAGTGCGCCTATTCCGAGTTTTACTATACCGATGTCCTCTGGCCGGACTTTACGCCGGAGGTATTGGATGAAGCGATAGCAGAGTACGGCAGGAGGGACCGCCGTTTCGGAGGAGTTAAAAAATGACCAAAGCAATAAGCATATTGGGCTGCACGGGCTCAATAGGCAGACAGAGCATCGCCGCAGCGCAGCATCTCGGTCTGCCCGTTGCCGCAATGACGGTGAACAAAAAGGCGGACAAAGCGGAGGAATACGCAAGAGCCCTGCATCCTCAGTTCGTTGCGGCATATGACGAAGCCTCGGCAAAGGAGCTTAAAATACGCCTTGCCGACACCGATATAAAGGTAGGTTCCGGAATGGAGGGGCTTATCGAGGCTGCGACATGGGAAGCTGCCGACTGTGTAGTTACCGCCGTGTCCGGCTCTGTGGGACTAAAGCCCACCTTGGCGGCAATCGAGGCAAAGAAGCGCATAGCCCTTGCAAATAAGGAGTCTTTGGTTTGTGCGGGTGAGATAGTTATTCCCGCCGCAGCAAAGTACGGTGCCGAGATCGTTCCCGTCGATTCCGAGCACTCCGCCATTTTCCAGTGCCTTATGGGTCGCAAAAAGGGTGAGCTTAAAAAGATTTTGCTCACAGGCTCCGGAGGCCCCTTCAGAGGAAAAGCAAGATCGGAGCTTTGCGATGTCACCCCCGAGCAGGCGGTGGCGCACCCCAACTGGAGCATGGGCGCAAAGATCTCCGTGGACTCGGCGACAATGATGAACAAGGGACTTGAATTTATCGAGGCGATGCATCTTTTCGGAGTGACCCCCGACGATATAGAGGTAGTTGTTCACCCTCAGAGCGTCATCCATTCGATGGTCGAGCTTGTTGACGGAACTGTTATTGCCCAGCTCGGTGTACCCGATATGGGGCTGCCCATTCAGCTTGCGCTGACCTACCCCGAAAGGGTCGATTCGCCCTTTAAACGGCTTGACTTTGCGTCGATGCGGGACCTCACCTTTGAGGCACCGGACTATGAAAAAACACCGTGCCTTAAGCTTGCGATCGACTGCGCAAGAGCCGGCGGCACCGCACCGTGCATAATGAGCGCGGCAAACGAGGTCGCCGTAGCGATGTTTTTAAACCGCCGCCTCGGTTATAATGAGATATATGACTGTGCTCAAAAAGCGGTGGACAGCATAGAAATAGTAAAAGACCCCGATCTCGATGCCATCTTGGCGGCAGATGAGGCGGCAAGAGTTTTTGTCAGGGAGCATTTCTCTTAATGTATATTGTTATTGCGATACTTGTTTTCGGAATACTGATAGCCGTCCACGAACTCGGCCATTTCGTCGTCGCAAAGCTTTGCGGCGTAAAGGTCAACGAGTTTTCGATAGGCATGGGGCCCGCCCTTGTAAAAAAGCAGGGGAGGGAGACTCTTTATGCCCTGAGGATACTGCCCATCGGCGGCTACTGCGCCATGGAAGCGGAGGACGAAGCCTCCGAAGATCCGAGAGCCTTCACCAATCAGAAGGCGTGGAAGAAGATACTCATCCTCTGCGCCGGATCGTTTATGAACTTCCTTATGGGGCTTATACTCATAGTTATCATGTATGCCGATGCCGAAAGCTTCGTCACCCCGACGATCGGCAGCTTCATGGAAGGCTGCCCTTATGAAAGCGAAGAGTACTTTCAGGTGGGCGATGAGTTTTACAGTATCGACGGCAACAGGATATACCTGAGCTCCGACATTTCAATGTTCATGGAGCGAGGCGGCGAAAGCCATGACATCGTCGTTATCCGTGACGGTGAAAAGGTGGAGCTTGACGATGTGACATTGGAAAAAAGAATATACGAAGAGTATAAAAACAGCGGCCCCAAATACGGCTTTATTTTCACCTCCGAGCAAAATTCGCTCATGACGGAACTTAGATACAGCTGGAACACCGCCAAGGAATTCTCCCGCTGGGTATGGCTGGGACTGGAGGACCTTGTCCACGGTGCCGTCAGCCTTGACGATATGTCAGGCCCCGTGGGTATAGTTGACATGATGAACGATGTCGGTGAGCAGTCTCAGACGACCGATGCAGCGGTGAAGAACATGCTGTATATCGCGGCACTTATCGCAATAAACCTTGCGATAATGAACATGCTGCCCATTCCGGCACTTGACGGCGGCAGAGTGTTTTTGCTGCTTGTGACCCTTGTGATCGAAAAGCTCGCACGGAAAAAGCTTGATCCCAAGTACGAGGGGTATATACACCTTGTGGGCATGGTGCTGCTTTTGGGACTGATGGCGGTCGTCATGTATAATGACATCGCAAAGCTTATAACGGGGTAATGATATGGAAAAGAGAGAACAAACGAAAAAAATATGCGTAGGCGGCGTGACGATCGGCGGCGAAAGCGAGGTCACGGTGCAGAGCATGTGCAACACCAAGACCCACGATGTAGAAGCGACGGTCAGACAGATCAAGGAGCTTTGCGCAGCAGGCTGTGAGATCGTGCGCCTTGCCATCCCCGATACCGCAGCAGCCGAGGCAATTGATAAGATAAAGGAGCAGGTCTCCGTGCCGCTTGTTGCGGACATTCATTTCAATCACAAGCTTGCGCTCATGGCAGCGGAGCGGGGTATCGACAAGATACGCATAAACCCCGGCAACATAGGCGGAGAGGAAAATGTCAAGGCTGTTGCCGAAGCCTGCAAGGCACGGAACATCCCCATCCGCATAGGCGTGAATGCGGGATCACTCGAACCGAGGCTCATTGAAAAGTACGGTCACCCCACCGCAGAGGCAATGGTCGAGAGTGCGAGAGGGCATATAGAGCTTTTAAATAAATACGATTTCGACGATATTTGCCTTTCGATGAAGGCATCCTCAGTCCCTCTGACGATAGCCGCCTACCGCCTTGCATCCCGGGAGTTTTCATATCCCCTGCACCTCGGTGTCACCGAGACGGGTACCGCATGGAACGGTACGATACAGTCGGCTGTCGGAATAGGAACGCTGCTTTCCGAGGGCATAGGCAATACGATTAGAGTGTCGCTCACGGCTCCTCCCGTTGAGGAGGTCAAGACCGGCATTGCGATACTCAAAGCGGTGGGATTGCGCAGGGGCATAAAGCTTGTATCCTGCCCCACCTGCGGCAGAACGCAGATAGATCTCATAGGCCTTGCAAACAGGGTCGAGGAGCGGATAAAGGACATAGACAGGGACATCACCGTTGCCGTCATGGGCTGTGTTGTAAACGGCCCCGGTGAAGCGAGAGAGGCGGATTACGGTGTCGCCGGCGGTAAGGATTGCGGTCTTTTGTTCCGCAAGGGTGAAATACTCGGCAAATACCCCTACGATGAGCTGTGCGATGCACTTATCGAGCTTATAGAAAAGGACACTTAAATGAACGAGCATACACTGTTTTTGGACATATTCCCCGGCTGCAGGGAGCTTTCGGATCTTTGCGGAGGACTTCAGAGAGCATATGTGACCGATGTTGCGGTCTCTACTGCGGAAGGCAGTATGAGCATTGCGGCATTCTTTCGTCGTATGCCCGCCCCCGCCGAGATCGACAGGATATGCGCTCTGCTTGCCTCGGATTACGGACTGAATACGGTCGAAATAAAAAGCGACTACCCCAGAACGGAACCCGCTCCGACGGTAAAAGCCGCAGCTAATAAGAGCGTCGAAAAACCCACGGGCGATGTTCTTTACGGTCGCAAGATAAGAAACGCACCGGTGAGCATCGGCTCACTGAACCTCGAATCGGGAAATGTTGTCATTGAGGGCGATGTTTTCGAGATAGCAAGCAGGAAGAATTTGAAGCGTGATGCCGCCGTTTTGTGCTTTGATATAACGGATATGACAGGCTCCGTCCGTGTGTCGAAGTACTTAAAGCCGGACGAGGATCACGGGATAATCGATGCGATAAACGACGGTGACCACCTCATAGTCTACGGCAGCGTGAGCTACAGCCGCTATGACGAGGATATGGTCATAGAACCCCGAAGCATAATGAAGGGCAAAAAGCATATCCGCACCGACGACGCAAAAGAGAAGAGAGTTGAGCTTCATGTGCATACGAGATTCTCGGCACTCGATGCACTGACGGATCCCGCTGCCATCGTAAAAAGAGCGGCATACTGGGGTATGCCGGCGATAGCGGTCACGGATCATGGTGTCTGTCAGGCGTTTCCGGATATGTGGAAGGCTGGGAAGAAGCACGGTGTCAAGATAATCTACGGCATGGAGTGCTATTTCGTCAACGACATCGACGGTACCGTTGCGCTCCACGGTGAAAGCACGCTCCCGCTCGATACCGAGATCGTCGCCTTTGACATCGAAACGACGGGCTTAAATGCCGGAAGCGACCGAATGACGGAGATAGGTGCGGTGATATTCTCCGGCGACGAGGTGAAGGAAAGCTTCAACACCTTCGTCGATCCCGGCATGCATATCCCCGCCGAGATAACCCAGCTCACCGGAATTCGTGACTCCGATGTTCAGGGTGCGCCCTCCGAGGCGGAGGCACTGAAGGCTTTTTTGGATTTCGTCGGCGGAAGACCGCTTGTCGCACATAATGCAAGCTTCGATGTGGGCTTTATGTCCGCCGCCGCAGACCGCTGCGGTGTGGAATTTGACCCGGTTTACCTCGATACGCTGACGCTTTCGCAGGCACTTTTGCCCGATCTCAAACGCCATAAGCTCGACATGGTGTCAAACAGGCTCAGTCTGCCCGATTTCAATCATCACAGAGCCTCGGACGATGCTTTGGTCTGCGGCAGGATAATGGGAAGATTCATAGGCATGCTGCGGGAGCATGGAGCAGAGAGCTTAAACGATATACAGACGGTTTACAAAAAGCTCAAGCCCACCGATCACGGCCGCTCAAGGCACATGGTGCTTCTCGTGAAGAACAAAAAGGGACTCAAAAACCTCTATGAGATGGTGTCGCAGTCCTATCTGAAATACTTCTACAAGACCCCGACAGTGCCGAAGAGCCTGCTGATAAAACACCGTGAAGGAATACTCGTGGGTTCTGCCTGCGGAATGGGTGAGCTGTACGGTGCCGTCATGCACGGAGCAAGCGATGCGGAGCTTAGACGCATTGCATCCTTCTACGATTACCTTGAGATACAGCCGATACCCAATAACGGCTTTCTGGTGCAAAACGGAGCGGTCAAGGATGAGACCGTTTTGCAGAACTATAACCGCAGGATAATCGCCATCGGCAAGGCACTCGGTAAGCCGGTCATCGCGGCAAGCGATGTCCACTTCCTCGACGCCGAGGATGAGCAGTACCGCAAGATCCTGCAGGCTGCGAAGAAGTTCTCCGATGCGGACAGGGGCTGCCCGATCTATTTCAGGACAACCGATGAGATGCTCAAGGAGTTTGAGTATCTCGGCGAAGAGCTTGCCTATGAGACGGTCATCAAAAACACGAATCTCATAGCGGAGCAGATAGAGTCCATCGAGCTTCTGCCCAAGGAACTTTTCCCGCCGAAGATCGAAAACTCGGCGCAGCAGCTAAAGGACCTCGTCTACGGCAAAATGCATGATATTTACGGCGAGGAACCGCCTGAGATAGTCAAAAGCCGTGTCGATACGGAGCTCAACACCATACTCGACCACAACTACGATGTTATTTATATGTCGGCACAGAAGCTTGTCCGAAATTCTCTGGAGCATGGCTACCTTGTCGGCTCACGAGGCTCCGTCGGCTCCTCCATCGTTGCCTACATGTCCGGCATCACCGAGGTAAACTCACTGCCGCCGCACTATGTCTGCCCCAAGTGCAAGCACACTGAGTTTATAACCGACGGCAGCTACGGCTGCGGTGCCGACATGCCCGAAAAGGAATGTCCTGACTGCGGCAGCACAATGAACCGTGAGGGCTTTGACATTCCGTTTGAGACCTTCCTCGGCTACCCGGGAAACGAAAAAACGCCAGATATTGACCTTAACTTCTCCGGTGAGTATCAGGCAAATGCCCATAAATATACCGAAGAGCTTTTCGGCTCGGATCATGTTTTCAGAGCCGGAACCATAGGAACGCTGGCTGAAAAAACCGCCTACGGCTATGTTAAAAAGTACCTTGAGGAGCGCAATATGACCGTTACCAAGGCGGAGGAAAACCGTCTCGCCAAGGGACTTGTCGGCGTAAAGAGAACAACGGGTCAGCACCCCGGCGGACTTGTCGTCATCCCGCAGGACATGGATGTGACGGACTTCTGCCCCGTGCAGCATCCGGCGGATGACCCCACAAGCGGAATAATTACAACGCATTTTGAATATCACTGCATGGAGGATAATCTCTTAAAGCTTGACGAGCTGGGTCACGATGACCCGACCATGATCCGCATGCTTCAGGACGCAACGGGTGTCGATCCGCAGAAGATCTCGCTTTCCGATCCCGACACCATGTCGATATTCACATCGCCGAAGATTCTGGGTCTGCCGGACGATGACCCCATAATCGGCAAGACCGGCACCATCGGTATACCCGAATTCGGCACCGGCTTTACCCGCCAGATGCTTGTTGAGACAAAGCCCACCCAGTTTGATACACTGGTTCGTCTGTCCGGCTTCTCACACGGTACCGATGTTTGGGCGGGAAATATCCGCGACCTCATCGTAAACGGTATCGCAACGGTCAACGAGACCGTGGGCTGCCGTGACGATATTATGATCTACCTCATCCAGAAGGGCATGGAGCCATCGCTTGCCTTCAAGACCATGGAGGCGGTGCGAAAGGGCAAGGTCAAAAAATCGGGCGAATTCCCCGGCAATGCCGAGGAACAGATGAGAAAGCTGGATGTTCCCGATTGGTATATCGAATCCTGCCGCAAGATAGCCTATCTCTTCCCAAAGGCACATGCCGTCGCCTATGTCATGATGGCATTTCGCATTGCGTGGTTTAAGGTGCATGAGCCGCTTGCGTATTACAGTGCGTACTTCTACCGCCGCAGTCAGAAGAACAACTTTGATGCGGAGCTTATGCTCGGTGACGCAAACTCCGTTCGCAGGAGGATAAACGAACTCAAGGCAAAGGAAAACGCCACTCCCAACGACGAAGGTCTGCTCACAACGATGGAGGCGGTGTACGAATTTTACATGCGAGGCTTTGAGTTTGCGCCCATTGACCTCTATGAATCCGATGCGACAAAGTTCAAGATAACCGAGGACGCAAGGCTCAGACCGCCGTTTGTGGCAATATCCGGCCTCGGTGAAGCGGCGGCACTCGACCTTGCAAAATGCACCGAGGGCGGCAGAAGCTACATATCCGTCGAGGAGGTCGGCGCAGCCTGCCCCAAGGTCAGCCAGAGCCACCTTGACACGCTGAGGCGTCTCGGAGCACTCGGCAATATGCCGGAGTCCTCGCAGACAAGTCTTTTCGATTTCTGATTATTTAAATCTGATTATTTAAATATGTATATTGACTTTGAGCAGACCTCGCTTTAGGTCTGCTCAATTTCATATTCCCTTGTACTTTCTCCTTGTCGCCATACCGCCTCTTAAATGCCGTTCCGCCTTGTTTGTGTCCAAAACGCCCCGAACCTCGGCGTAAAGGGCGGGGCTTACGGTCTTAAGCCTTTCGGTGAGATCCTTGTGTACGGTGCTTTTCGAGATACCGAAGTGCTTTGCCGCCCTGCGAACGGTGGACTTGTTTTCGACAATGTATACTGCAAGCTCCATGGCGCGCTCTTCAATATTTGTATGCAAATACACCACTCCCCGTTTTTCATAGTTAATGATATGAAGCGGGGTGTCGGCATATGAAGGGAATCGGCGACAGAAGTCTTGCAATTTGTTGTACATATGTTAAAATAACATTTTGAAATGAGGTGATACCATTGAACCGAGCGAATAAAAAGGGCTCTAATATGAAGGTCATGCGAATGCTTTTAAAAGGCAGCATGAAGTATTTTGCCCTTTGCATTGCTGCGGGAATAGTGTTTACGCTGTGTGAGCTTGTGATGCCGCAGATACTCAGAGTATCTGTTGACTCCGTAATAGGAACGGCGGCTCCGGCGGTGCCGGATTTCGTCCTTGCGCTTATTGACAAGATCGGCGGCATAGCCATTGTGCGTGAAAACATGTGGAGCGTTGCGCTGCTCATTGTCATATTCGGAGCGATGAGTGCGTTTTTCAGATATGCGCTTAACCTGTACAGTGCCAAAGCAGGTGAGACCCTTGTAAAAACAGGACGGGACCTGCTGTACAATCACATTCAAAAGCTGCCGTGGAGCTGGCATTCGACCAATCCCACAGGCGATATTATCCAACGCTGCACCTCGGACATCGAACGAATCAAGACCTTTTTCCAGGAGCAGTTCGTTGCGGTATTCAGGATCATCGTGCTTATAGTTCTGTCGCTTGCATGCATGATGGCGATGAACTTAAAGCTTTCGATCGTCGCCCTTGTCATGTTCCCGATAATCGTTTTGTACTCATGGCTTTTCCACAACAAGATCCGTGACAGATTCACGGACTGCGATGAAAACGAGGGCGTACTCAGCACCATAGCGCAGGAGAATCTGACCGGTGTCAGAGTAGTCAGAGCCTTCGGGCAGGAGGATTACGAGCGCAAACGCTTCGACGATCAAAACGAGCATTACACAAACCTTTGGATAAAGCTTTGCCGCACCCTCGCATCGTTCTGGGCGGTAGGTGATCTGTCAAGCTGCCTGCAAGTCATGCTGACAGTCATAATCGGCAGCGTCCTCTGCGTAAAAGGCGAGATGACCGAGGGTGAGTTCATATCCTTCACGGTCTACAACTCCATGCTCATAAATCCCGTTCGCCGTCTGGGAAGAATGATCTCCGAGATGAGCAAGGCGGGAGTTTCGGTGTCGAGAATAGCCGATGTCCTTCTTGCGGAGGAGGAGCGGGATGCAAGTGGTGCCGAAAAGCTGCCCATGACGGGCGACATAAGCTTTGAAAATGTGAGCTTTGCCTACGGCGACGGCGACGAGGTGCTTAAAGACCTCAGTTTCACCGTGAAGTCCGGCACAAGCTTCGGCATCCTCGGCAGTACCGGATCGGGCAAGAGCAGTCTGATACTGCTGCTTTGCAGACTGTATGCCCCGAGTTCGGGCAGAATATGCGTCGGCGGGGAAGACATTGCGAAGATGCCCGCAAAATGGGTGAGGGACAATGTCGGCGTCGTATTGCAGGAGCCGTTTTTGTTCTCCCGCAGCATTGCGGAGAATATCGGCATCTGCGGCAGCGATACGGAGGCGATAAAAGCCGCAGCCGCTACGGCATGCATAGCATCGGACATTGAGGAGTTTTCCAAGGGCTACGATACGATGGTCGGCGAAAGAGGCGTAACCCTCTCCGGAGGTCAGCGGCAAAGGGTCGCAATGGCGAGAATGCTCACCAAAAAGACCCCCGTGATCGTGTTCGACGATTCACTTTCCGCCGTCGATACGGAGACGGACGAAAAGATACGCAGAGCCCTCGATCACGATCTCAAGGGTGTGACGAGCATCATCATATCCCACCGCATTACGACGCTTATGGACTGCGATACGGTGCTGGTGCTTGACGATGGCAGAGCCGAGGCGATAGGAACGCCGTCCGAGCTTTTGCGCTCCGAGGGACTGTTCCGCAGGATCTACGATATTCAAATGGCGGCAGGGGAGGAAGAAGCATGAAAAAGAAAAGCTCATGGTTCGGCATTCCCGCAATAATGCCGTATGTAAAGCCGTATAAGAATCTGCTTATTGCAATGGTCGTCACCGGAGCGATAGGCAGCGGCATGGACGCCATTATCCCGCTGTTCCAGCAGTATGCGATAAACAACTTCATCGGCGGCAAGACCCTTTCGGGGCTTTGGGTGTTCATTGCGCTGTATGTGCTTGTCATGGTGATACAGGTCGTGACGAACTACATATCTTCACTCGGAGCCTGCAAGGCGGAGATGTTTGTGGGCAGAGACTTGAAGCGTGCAAGCTTCGATCACCTGCAAACGCTGTCATTTTCGTACTTCAACCAAAACAGCGTCGGTTACATCCACGCAAGGGTCATGTCCGATACCGACCGCATAGCGGGTACCCTTGCATGGGGCATCATGGAAGCGGTGTGGTATGTCGCATACCTTGTGCTTGCGATAGTCATGATGCTGATACTCAATTGGAAGCTTGCGCTCTGCGTCATTGCGGTGCTGCCGATAGCGGTGCTTTTAAGCTCCTTCTTCCAGAAGAAGATGCTTTTCTACCAGCGCAAGGTCAGAGAGGAAAACTCACAGATAACCTCGGCGTTCAACGAGGGCATAAGCGGCGCAAAGACGATAAAGACCCTTGTCATCGAGGACAAGGTCGAGCGGGAATTCGATGAGCTTACCGGCGAAATGAAGCGACTGAGCGTAAGGCACATGCACTTCCGCAGCATGTTCATGTCCACAACGGCATTCGTAAGCTGCGTTGCCCTGGCGGTCGTTCTGTGGCGAGGCGGAATAATAAGCTCCGAGGGCGTTATGCTGATCGGTACCCTGTCCGCATTCATAAGCTATGCGCAGGGAATGATGGAGCCGATACAGTTTCTTGTTCAGGTCATATCCTCGCTCATAAATGTTCAGGTCAATGTCGAACGCTTCACAAAGCTCATGAACACCGAATCCGATGTATCCGACAGCACTGAGGTCGTCGAAAAATACGGCGACACCTTTAACCCCAAGAGGGAGAACTGGGAGCCTCTGCACGGTGACATCGAGTTCCGTGATGTCAGCTTCCGCTACCCCGACGGTGACGAGTATGTGCTGCGTCATTTCGATCTTACGGTGCCGCAGGGCACCAATGTCGCGATAGTCGGTGAGACCGGAGCGGGCAAATCGACGCTTGTCAATCTTGTTTGCCGCTTCTTTGAGCCGACCGAGGGCAGCGTCATGATCGACGGCAGAGACGCAAGAGAGCGCAGCCAGCTCTGGCTCCACTCGAACATAGGTTATGTACTCCAGACCCCGCACCTTTTCTCCGGCACAGTGCTTGAGAATCTGCGCTACGGCAAGGCGGATGCAAGCATGGAGGAGATAGAGGCGGCGGTGAAGGCGGTGTCTGCCGATAAGCTCATAGCGAGGCTGCCCGACGGCTATAACACCGTTCTGGGCGAAGGCGGCGGCGGACTGTCAACCGGTGAAAAGCAGCTTTTGTCATTCGCAAGAGCCCTGCTTGCCGATCCGAGGATCTTCGTTTTGGACGAGGCGACAAGCTCCGTCGATACCGTTACGGAGCAGCTCATCCAAAATGCCATCGAAAAGGTGATGCAGGGCAGAACGAGCTTTGTCATCGCCCACAGACTTTCGACGATACGCAGAGCGGATGTCATCTTAGTCGTCTCCGACGGAAAGATCGTAGAGCGGGGAACTCACTCGGAGCTTATGAAAGCAAAGGGCGAGTATTGGAAGCTCTACACGATGCAGTACCGTGAGGAGCAGATAAAAAATATCGGCTTTTAAAATCTGCACAAAATCATAAAGCCGATTATATGAAAAATGACAGAATTTGATATTCAAGCTCTTTGAGCTTGAATATCATTTTTTTCGCATGTATAATTACTGTGTATCAATAAAAATACAAAGGAGACGATATGATGAAAAAGCGTATCCTGAGCCTTGCGCTGACGCTGGTTTTGGTGTTCAGTCTCATACCCTTTGAGGCTGTTGCGGCCGAAGCCCCGATGGCATTCGGCGGCTGTACCTTCACTACCCAGCCCAAGGATGTCACCGTTAACCCGGGTGCAACGGCGGTATTCACTGTATCCGCCACGAATCCGGACAGTGCAAATCTTAAATACATATGGTTTGATGCCGACAAGGTCAATATCGACGATCTGAGCTTCAATGACCTTTCCGGTTCTATAGACAAGATATTGGCTGCAAAGCTCGGCGACGGCAAGACCCTGCGTCTCACCAATGTCACCGAGGAGCAGAACGGCCTTCATGTCCGCTGTGCCGTTTATTACGAAAAGACCCTAACTCTGGTCACGATCCCCAAAGATCTGAGCTTCAGCGATACTGCGACCCTCAGCGTTATGACCGTTGCCTGCGATAAGCATACTCTGGAGTTTGTCCCTGCAAGGGCTGCCACCTGTGCCGAGGAGGGCAATATACCTTATTATATGTGCCTTGTCTGCGGCCGCTGCTACCTTGACAAAGAGGCAGAGCTTGAGACCACAATTCTGGAATGTACTATCGGTGTTTTAAGCACCCATGACGATGTTGTGTTTGTAGCCGCAACCGAGGGCAACTGCTGCGAATACGGCCACGAGGAGCATTACACCTGTAATATCTGCGGTAAGCTCTTCTCCGATGCGGAAGCAACTGCCGAAATAACCGAGGCCTCCATCGAAACACCGATGAACGCTGACAATCACAAGAACCTTGTCGAGTATCCCGCAGTCGCTCCCACCTGCGCCGAAAAGGGCAATACTCATTATTGGTACTGCGACGGCTGCCGTGAATACTTCTCCGATGAGGGCAACACACCGATAAAGCACTCCGATACGGAGCTTGCGAAAGACCCCGAAAATCATACAAATCTCAAGGAATTTCCCGCAAAGGCAGCGACCTGCAAGGAGAAGGGCAATATCCGCTACTGGTACTGTGACGGCTGCAACGGATACTTCTCCGATCCCGAGGGCAAGACTTCGATAAAAAAGAGCGATACCGAACTTAAAAAGCTCGACCATGATTATGCATGGGCATGCTTTAACGAGGACGGCGTTGAGTATCATGCTAAGAAATGCTCAATGTGCGGAGGTCTCACCTCCACGGGAAGCCACTCCGGCGGTACCGCATATTGCTCAGGCAAGGCAGTCTGCGAGACCTGCGGCTTTGAGTACGGCGAAACAGATCCCAACACCCATGTGAATACCGAGCTGGAAAACTTCATGGCACCCACTCCCGAAGCCGAGGGCTACTCCGGCGACCTCTACTGCACCGACTGCGGTGAGCTTGTCGAGGAGGGTCATGTGACCGACAAAGCCTGCGCCCATGAGCTGGATAAGATCGACGCAAAGGACCCCACCTGCTGCGAGGAAGGCAATATCGAATACTGGCAGTGCAGCATTTGCAATGTCTGCTTCACAGACGACACCGCACAGACCGAGATAGCATATGAGGATACCCTCATCGCAACGGTAAGCCACAGCTATAATAAGTGGATAACCACCGATACGACTCACCAGAAGGTCTGCGAATGGTGTGATAAAGCACAGCCCATTCTTTACGATTCACCCAAGGACCACACCATGTCCGGTGCCGAACCCACCTGCCACAGCGGCAACTACTGCCTCATCTGCGGCTATGACGACGGTCAGAGAGATCCCGCAAACCACGACGGTGAGACCGAGATCAGGGGCGCATGTGAACCCTCCGGCTCCGAACCCGGCTACACCGGTGATACCTGCTGCACCGGCTGCGACGCCATACTCGAGACCGGCAGATACTATTACACAGCATGTGAAGGCGGCTGTGCAGGCACCCTCAACTATGTTGCAGGCACCGAACGCACCTGCTACGAGGATGGCATAAAGCCCCATTTCATCTGCACCGTCTGCGGCAATATGTACCTTGACGCACAGGCGACAGCACCCACCGACGATGCGGGAATAGTCGATAAGTGTACCGGCCATGACCTGCATCCGAGTCTGGATGCGCTGAGCGCAGACAGCTTAAAGAGCCTGATCGAGTCCGCGGGCTTCACCGATCTCTCACTTGAGCAGGTCATACAGCTTATAAAGGACGCAATCTCCGGCGACGGAATATCCGGCGACTTCTCGATGGAGGACTTTTTAAACAATGTCCACCTCAAGGACATCGACCATTGCTACGACGACGAATATCACTGGCTCGGCTGCCAGCGCTGCGGCAAGACGCTTGAAGACCTCTCCAACGAGCTTGCCGAAAACGGCATAAATGTCGGCGGAACATGGGGAGAGATCGGCAAGAAGGAAGCACACAGCGGCGGACTTGCCACCTGCAACGAGAAGGCGATATGCACCGAATGCGGTGAGCATTACGGAGTTTTGGGTGAGCATAAATACGATCTTGTCACCGTTCCCGCCACCTGTACCGCCGACGGTTACACCGTTTATAGGTGCAACGACTGCGGCGCCGAACACAGCAAAGTAATCCTCCCCGCAACGGGACACACCATCGTTAAGGGCAAGTGCCAGAGCTGCGGCAACTTCTTCCAGAACCCCTTCTATGATGTCAAGAACGGCGACATTTTCTACACAGCAGTCATGTGGGCATATACCTTCACCCCGCAGATAACCGCCGGTGTCACCGATAACTACTTTAAGCCCTACGATCCCTGCACAAGAGGTCAGGTCGTCACCTTCCTCTGGAGAGCAGCGGGACGCCCCGAACCCGAAAGCACGGTCAATCCCTTTAAAGATGTAAGCTCCAAGGGAGCCTGCGCACCCTACTACACCGCCATCCTCTGGGCAGCGGAGCAGGGGATAACAACGGGCTATTACGACAGCACCTTTAAGCCCCATCAGACCGTATCGAGAGCCGAATTCGTCACCTTCCTTTACAGGTACTTCGGCAAACCGGCATCCGCAACGACGACGAATCCCTTTGTCGATGTCGGCAACGGCAGCGTATTCCTTCCCGCCATCCTCTGGGCATACGAAGCGGGAATAACCCAGGGCTATGACGCGACCCACTTCAGACCCGATCAGACATGCAGCCGTTGGCAGGTCGTCATGTTCATGTACAGGGCGATATGCGAAGGCAAGGCATATTGACCGTTGAAATCCGCTCAAAGCAATGATAGAATAAGTCCGTTATAAAAACGGAACAAGGAGAACGATATGAGAAACGAATCAATGAATCTTTCCAAGAACGAAATGATCGTTGTGATCCACGATCAGGAGCAGGAGATTGAGAATCTCAAGGCAAAGGTTGCGGAACTTCAGGCAAAGCTCGACGACCGTGAGCTCAAGATAAACGAAGCCGGCAATCTCGCAGACGCATCTGCACGGATCAGCGAGCTTTTCACTGCGGCACAGGCAACTGCCGATACCTATCTTGAGAACATAAAGCTTTACGAGAAGCGTTCCGAAGAGGCACTTGCCGCCGTTGAAAAGCAGTCCGGCGACATCATAGCCGAGGCGGAGGATGTCGCACAGAAGAAGCTTGCGGCAGCGGATGCCGAGATCGAAGAGAAGTGGGCAGTCATTGAAAGCCGCCTTCTCGTCATGTACGATTCGCACAAGGGACTGCGTGAACTGGTGGAATCCGGAATCTTCACGATCCCCGGTGCTAAGTAAAGCGGAATACTCATACACTTAATCCGACATCGTTTGATGTCGGATTTTTTTATTGCACACGGTGCTGGGCTTTTGTTGTCAAATTGCACAAAAATGCCCCCGATAAATGGACAAAATATAGAAAACGACTAAATTGATTGACTTGAAGTGTAAGTAAGGCTAAAATATTAACAAGCATTATTTTCGGAAAATGCAAATTATGAATGGGGGAGTTAATATGAGAGACCTGAAATACCTGAACTACTTTGAGAACCTCCTGCAAGAGGCGAACAATGAGCTCATCACTCAGGCAAAGAAGGAAGGCAAGCTTTGTGTAGCCTATGTCTGCGAAAACACGCCCGAACCGCTCATGAATCTCGGCAACTGCATAGGCATCCGCCTGTTTGCGCCGAACACCGGTTCCATGGACGTTGCGACATACTACATGACGAGCCTCCTTTGCGAATCATCAAGAGCGTTGCTCGAACGCGCAATTGAGGGCGGATTCAACTTTGCGGATTGCCTTATCGCACCCGACGGCTGCACCATGATAAACCGTGCCGCCGAGAACATGGAACTGCTGCACACCATGGACGAGGGCAAGCCCAACTTCTTCTATGAGAATATGGAGATCCCGCTCAAGGAAGACGAGAACGGCGTAGACCTTCTTGTTTTGCAGTGCAAGAACCATATCCTCACTCCGCTCAAGGAAAACTACGGAGTCGATACCTCCGATGCCGCGATCAGAAAGGCGGTCGAGGAGCACAACCGTGTCTGCCGTGTTATAAACGCACTCGGCGAATTCCGCAAGGAGGAGAACCCGAGGATCACGGCATACGAATTCCATGTCCTCTGCCTTGCTACATATGTCATGCCCCAGTACCTTATCATCGATAAGCTGGAGGAGACGCTTGAGGAAATCAAAAACCGTAAGCCCGAGGAGAAGATCCCTTACCGTGCCCGTGTTGCCCTTGTCGGCTCCGAGATCGACGACGGCGGCCTCATAAAGCTCATCGAAGAAGCCGGTGCATATGTCTGCGTTGACCGCTTCTGCTTCGGCTCCAAGCCCGGCAGAATGGAGATAGAGCTCAAGGACGATGAGGATGCACTCACTCAGGTCTGCCGCCACTATGTCTACAATACGCATTGCCC
Organism: uncultured Oscillospiraceae bacterium; assembly: GCA_964562265.1. Lineage (GTDB taxonomy): Bacteria > Bacillota > Clostridia > Oscillospirales > Oscillospiraceae > F23-B02. The sequence continues at coordinate 5,593 of CAZLSN010000015.1, read as the reverse complement.
CAGACAGTTCAATATGGCAAAGGTCTACGGCCGTAAGGCATATGTTGCCGAGCTTGCCAAGGAGTACGGTGCGGAGGGCATCATCTATGAGATGGTCAAGTTCTGTGATCCGTGGGCATATGAGAAGACCCTCGGTGCTGCAATGCTCAACGAGGACTACGGTTATCCCGTCCTCGCGGTCGACAGACCCTACAATATAGCGTCCTCCGTAGGTCAGATGCGTACAAGAATCCAGGCATTTGTCGAAAGCATTGAGATCAAGAGACTTCAGGGAGGTGCCAAATAATGAAGACAGTTGACGTTGTATATAATACCAAAAAGAAAAAAGGCGAAAAGCAATACGGCGTATTGTTCAACGAAGGCAAGGTTCGTAAACGCCGTGAGTGGCGTGGCTTAAAGGACACGCTGTATGATTTCAGCCGCTGGCTCTACATCTGGGGTATCGTTATCGATGTTACCATGGGCAAGGGTGCCATTAAGGGTCTGTTCCGCTATCGTTGGATGGCAAACTACCTTGCCGTTCCCCACATGATGGATAAGTTCACCATGGGCATGAGAGACGAGACCTTGCGTATCACCCATACCGCAATGAACTTCGTCGTAAAGGACGTTGCACTCGGCATCAAGAATGCGCTCAGAGGCGACCGCCGCTGCGGCAACGATAAGGAATTTTCCGATAAGTGCGTACTTTGGGACGAGAATGCAATGACCGCGGTCATGATGGGCTTCCCCGATCTCAAGTGCATACTCCGTGAGGTGCCGACCATGTTCTCGGCAAACCTCTTTAACCAGTATTCCAGCACCCACTATCTTGATGTTGCACAGCAGTACGGTATCCCCGGTGACGTTTGCCCCATGCCCGAAGCAGAGGCAGGCTGCTCCATCGATGACGACTTCCCCGTACTCGGCAAGATCGCCGTTCAGATCAACACCACCTGCGACGGTTCCCTTATGGGCAACGGCATCATAGCAAAGCGCCTTGAGCGTGAATACGGCATCGACACCTTCCAGCTTGCAGCCCCCATGCGCCACACTCAGGAGGATGTTCTGGACTATGCCGCAAACGACGTTAAGAAGGCAATAGCCTTTATCGAGGAAAAGACCGGAGCAAAGTGGAATTGGGATAACTACTACGAGTGCATTAAGCGTGTCAACATGACCACCCGTCACCGTCTTGAGTGGTTCGATGTCAACAGCACTCCCTATCCTCAGTTCTACGGTGCCGTGTTCTCCCTGTTTAACGACACCAACTATATGGGTAACTGCGGCCGTCAGGCTGAGTTCGTTGCGGTTGAGCAGAAGGTCCATGACCTCATTATGCAGGGCTACAAGAACAAGACGATGCAGGCACCCGAATATCGCCATCGCTGCATAGTTTGGGGCGTTCAGCCGCAGTATGTCATCGATATGCTGTACTGGATGGTCAACTGCTGGGGTGTAATTCCTCTGACCGATATGCTGTCCGTCGTTATAGAGCGTGAGCTTTGTGAGGAGAATAAGCCCGAGAACTATGAGCAGGCATATAAGGATATCGCAACTCTGACGATGAACATGATCATGCGTAACAAGACCCACGGCGGCTATGACGTTCTTGTCAACGACCTGTGGCGTTACTGCGAGAGAATGAATGCCGACATGGTAATGATGTGGGAGCATATGTCCTGCAAGGCACTCAACGGTATGCACGGTCAGTTTGAGGAGCAGGCGAGAGAGCGTGGCATCCACCTCGTATGGGTCAGCCATGACCTTTGTGACCCCAGAGTATTCACAAGGCAGGCTATCAGAGATCAGTTCAGCCAGTATATGCGTACCGTTATGCGTGAGGAGCCCATCGATCCGACGATCGAGTTCCTCCCCGATGAACACGCATGGTAAGAAAGGAGAAATGACTATGAATAAATTTGCTAAGATCCCTCTCACGATACTCGGCGGAGCAGGCGGACTGTTTGCTGTTCTGTTTACGGTGTATTTCTTCAATCTTGACATGAAGTTCATGACTTACTGCGTAGCACCCATCCTCGAGTGGAACTACGACAGGATCCCCCGCAAGCAGTATCTCTAAAGAATATATGAAAATGCCCCTAAAGGCCGCCTGACATAGGGAAACATACGGTTTTGACAGGCAAAAACAGCCCTTGGTAATACATGTGTATTACCAAGGGCTTTCGCTTTATCTATATTCTTTGCTTAAAGGTACGAACTGCTCCGACGTCAGTCGTTGCAGAGCGGTTATTAGAAGCGTCGGCACCTTGCAGGGCGGAGTCATGACTCCGCTGCAAAACCCGCACTGCGATAATGTGCAGTATGAAAAAGACAAGTAGGCATTGCGTTCTGTCTTTTAAGTGCTTTTGCAAAATCCTACCGAGCAGCAGGCGCAAGCATCAGACTCTGCCGCTTGCTGCGCAACTTGATTTGCGGAAATGCCGAAAAGACAGGACACAAAAGCGATTTAGCTCAAGCCTCCCTCTGACGAGGGAGCCATGAGACTGAGTTAATTTAAAAACTATGCGAAGCCGTTACACTTCATAAAATCGCAGTCTCTATTTGCCGGTAAACGCCCCGAAAGCCCTGCAATATCAATGGAAATTATGCCTTTATATATAAGCCTTCTTAATGCCACACATTGGCAGAAGCTGCATAAAATCATACATATTTTCTTTATACTATATAAAAATAAACACTTTTTTACCAAGAGTTGACATAAAAGTATTGACTTAACAATGGAAAATAAATATAATGATAACAAGTTGCCGAAGGTATCGAATTAAACACGATGAGTCGGCAGCTAATTTTTTTGAGAGGATAGTACCTATGAAAGCAAGATCTAAATTCAAAAGAGTCCTTGCGTTTGCACTCGCGATAGTGATGTCCGTTTCTCTGATGGCATTCCCCGTATATGCGGATGATGTCTATGAACTCGGCCTGTTGCAGGGTGACGATGTTAACGCAAAGCTCAGTGCCCTTCTTACCCCCGGCGAAGATAACGAGTGGGAATACCTGTATGAAACCTATACCTATAAAGAAACCAGAAAAGGCGATGACATCCAGAATCCCCTTTGGTCCTCCGTCAACGGCGGTGAATACGAGGATGTAATCGTCGGCTCCGGTAGCAGTTGGTTTACGTGGAAAATTTATAAGGAAAACATTACCTGCCCTTCACTCGCCTCTTTCATGGACAGCGGCGAAGTCAAGTCCGTCCGTGTTGTCGGAACCGATACCATTTACAGTGTCAAGATCATTGACGGACGCATTCAGTCCGAGCTTGCAGTGAACGAAAGCGTCACCGTCAAGTATAATGCCGATAAGACCGCTCTTGCTCAGGAGATAGTCACCAAGGCTGTCATTGCGGAAGAATGTGTTCTCCCCGATGGCTTCACCGCAGGCGACTTCACCGTAAGCGGTGTTAACGATCTCAAGGCAAGCGAAGAAGCTCAGACCGTAACCGTTAAGTTTAACGGCAGCACTGAGTACAAGCCCAGCGCAGCGGTTTCTGTCAGCGTCATTGTCAACAAGGCCGATGTCAAGGTCAACATCAAGGGCAATGTCAGCGATACCTCAAGCCTTGCTGTTATTCAGGCAGGTGGAAAGCTCCCCGAGGACTTCATAACCCTCACTCCCGCAGACAGCAGCATCGATGTTTGGACGATCTTCGCAGGCAAGACCAGTGAGAATGTCACCATAATCTATGTTGATCTTCCCGCAAGATATAAGAATCAAGCTCTTATAGCGGCACTTGATTTTATTCTCCCCATCATCCGTGAGGATGGCAAGACCTTCACCGAGCTTGTAAACGACGGTATGACCGTTGCCGAGCTTAAGGAGCTTATGAACGATCTGCTTGAGGCATACAAGTGGGCAGAGGAGCATAAGGACGATACCATAATCGGAAGTCTTCCCACCATCGAAGCAACTATTGCAGCGGGTCTTCTGAAGATAATGCCCGACACCATCGTTACCATTGCAGAGCAGATAACCAATCTTCCCGAAGTGCTTGACACCACCACCGTCGCCTTCGGCACTCCCAAGCATGCCGGCGTTTACTCCGTCCTCGTCGTAACCGAGAGCGAGAACTACAATGCCGCATACGGCTTCGGTGCAGTCGTCGTCACTCCGAGATATGTCGGCAACAATATCGTTTGGAACAGCGAGCTTCCCTCCAAGCTCACCGTTTCCGAGCTGGCAGCATTCGATATGAGCGCAAGCCTCGTCTGCGATGATGAGGTCGTAAATGGTGCAAATATCAGCTACAAGTACACCGGACACTACAAGATCTGGGGTATATTCAAGATCAAGTACAACAGCGAGAAGCTCCCCACCCGTGCAGGCGAGTACACCCAGACCGCAACCTGCTACCGTGGCGACAACATCTCCATACTTCCCGCAGTCCGCAGCTTCACCGTAGTAGCCGACTGATAACAGCATAGAATTTAAAATGAGCGTATCGTTTTTCGATACGCTCATTTTTTGATCCTTTTCTCAAGCCTCGGCACGGTAGATAAAGGTCACAATCCAGGCTCTTGTGCAGACCTCGTAGGGCCTGAACGGTCAGCGTATCGGACTCATCGGATGCAAAAGGCGGGTACTGCCATTCCGAACACCATGAGCAATACCATGCAAAGTGTCAGTGCCATGGAGATAATTAGTTTCATTAAACTCACCTCGGGGATGATTCCGAACACGAAATGAGCAAAAAACAGACATTCAAAAACGAATGTCTGTTTTGAAATCATATTTCCTTCGTTTCGCCCTCGAATACCACACAGGTTGGGCCGGTGAGATAAAGCCCCTTTGCGTTTTCCTTGTCGGCAATTGTGACGATAAGCTTACCACCGGGCATGGAGACCGCAACATCATCGCCGCTTACAAGTCCCATAAGAGTAAGAGCGGTGACTATCGATCCGCTGCCTGTACCGCAGGCAAGGGTGAAATCCTCAACACCGCGCTCGAAGGTTATTGCCTTAACGCTGCGGAAATCAATGAGCTTCACAAAGCTCACATTCGCACCCTTCGGAAAAGCGGCCGAATACCGCAGTCTTCTGCCGAGATCGAAAAGCTCTTTTTTGTCCGTTTCGTCCCAATCGTCTTTTAAAAGGATCGCATGGGGAAGACCCGGGGAACCGAGTTCAATATATGAGCAGTCAAAGCCCTCTGCGGAACGGTGAAGGTCAATGACCGTGGGGTCATTGAGGCGTATGCGATACAGGGTATCTCTTATCTTTTCTCCGGTGACAAGTCCCGCCGTGGTTTCCAAAACGGCGTTTTCGCCGCAGAGTCCATGCTCATAGCCGTAACGGAAGATGCATCTTGCACCATTGCCGCACATCTCACCGAGTGAGCCGTCGGCATTGTAAAACAGAAGCTTAAAGTCTGCGATCTCCGATCTTGCCGTTATCATAAGCCCGTCGGCACCGATACCGAGTCTGCGGTCACAAAGTGAACGGGCGAGGGCGGGGATGCTATCCGGGTCAATTTGCTCCGTGAGGGAGTTTATTATGACAAAATCGTTTCCCGCACCATGCATCTTCGTAAATTTCAAATAAATCACCTCGCCAACATTATAACAGCTCTTGAAATTGCTGTCACGCTATTATAT
>CAZLSN010000014.1:0-23961 GCA_964562265.1 uncultured Oscillospiraceae bacterium | reverse complement strand
AAAAGCATGAAAAAACCTCTCATGTCTTGGTAGACAAAAGAGGTTTCTTTCGTGGAGCAGGGTACGGGAGTCGAACCCGCCTCCGAAGCTTGGGAAGCTCCTGTACTACCGATGTACTAACCCTGCATGTTTTACAATATAGCATATTCAGAAAGTCAAATCAAGTAAAAGCTTGCCATAGCACTCTCCTTTGTGATATGATACCTCGGTATGACATTCGGAGAGGGAAAGATGAAACTCAGATCATTTATAGGAACAAAAGAATTTTACAAGATGGCACTTGCGGTAGCGATACCGATCATGGTGCAAAACGGTGTTACGCAGTTCGTTTCGGTGCTTGATAACCTGATGGTCGGCAGACTCGGCACCGAGGAAATGTCCGGTGTCGCGATAGCCAATCAGATGCTTTTCATCTACAATCTTGCAATCTTCGGCGGATTGTCCGGAGCTGGTATTTTCGGAGCGCAGTTTGCCGGCAAGGGCGACAACGAGGGCATACGAAGCGTATTCCGCTTTAAGATCTATATAGCGGCAGCGGTATTTGTTGTCGGGCTTTTTGTCATCGGAAACTACAATGAATCCATCATAAAGCTCTTTCTACATGAGGGCAGTGACAGCGGCGACCTTGAGCTGACGCTGAAATACGGAATGGAATACACCGAGGTGCTGTTGTGGGGACTTGCTCCCTTTGCCGTGTCTCAGATGTACGCAACGACCCTGCGTGAAACGGGGGAGACCGTCCGCCCGATGATAGCGAGCATTGCCGCCGTTATTACGAACCTGACTTTAAACTATATCCTCATCTACGGCAAATTCGGGGCACCTGCACTCGGAGTGAGGGGTGCTGCGATAGCGACCGTAATATCCCGCTTTGTCGAGCTTGCCGTTATAGCAACATGGGCTCACACCCATACCGACAAGGCACCATTCTTCAAGGGAGCGTACAGAAGCCTGAAGCTTCCTCCCGCTCTTGCCCTCAAGATCGCAAAGCAGGGCTTGCCTCTGCTTATAAACGAGATCATGTGGTCGGGCGGTATGACGGTGCTTACCCAGTGCCTTTCCACGAGAGGACTTGCCGCAGTTGCAGCAACTAATATCTGCTACACGGTGACGAACCTGTTTAATGTCGTATTCCTTGCGATGGGATCGACGATAGGCATAGTCGTCGGCAATCTCCTCGGTGCGGGAAAGTACGAGGAAGCGGTGGATACGGACAGAAAGCTCATTGCCCTAAGCGTCGGCTCCTGCGTTATCCTGGGCTCACTGCTTGCCGCGGTGTCGGGACTCATACCGCAGCTTTACAATACGACGGATGAGGTAAAATCCCTTGCAACCTCGCTGCTCATCGTCGGAGCCGTGGTCATGATCGTCGATGCCTTTGCAAACGCATGCTACTTCACCCTGCGTTCGGGCGGTAAGACGAACATCACCCTGCTGTTTGACAGCGGCTATGTCTGGGGCGTCATGATCCCGGTGACCGCAGTTTTGGCATATTTCACGGACATACCCATCCTTCCGCTGTATATCATCTCCTACCTCACGGAGATACCCAAATGCATAGCGGGCTTTGTGCTTGTTAAAAGCGGAAGGTGGATAAAAACCATAGTGCCGGAAAGCAATTGAATCAAAAAGCCGTGTCAAATGACACGGCTTTTTTTCAACACATTGACATGAGATTGTCGTCGTGATAAAATTTGTACAGCTATTATTTGTAAGTGTTGGAGGAGGAAACATGAAGGACTTAAAGCACCTTATCTATTTTGAGAATCTGCTTTCGGAGGCAGATAACGAGCTTGTGAAGCAGGCGGCAGGTGAGGGCAAGCACGCACTCGGCTATACCTGCTACTTCATTCCCGAAGTGCTGCTGAATCTTGACGGCTGCTTTTCGGTGAGACTCAGAGCCCCCGGAACCACGAATACAGACATCGGCACATATTACATGACGAATAAGACCTGCCCCTTCACGAGGAGCATACTCGAACGCAGCATGGAGGGTGGATATGATTTTCTTTCCGCAATGCTGTCTGCCGAGACCTGCCAGATGATGCACAGGGCGCATGAGTATTTTGAGATAATGGGACTTGTCAAGGAGAAGAACCCCGACTTCTTCCTCGAAATGATGGATGTTCCGTTCGTAACGACGAAGGCGGCATATGAGCATTACGGTGAACAACTCAGGCTTCATATATTAAAGCCCCTAAGCGAGACCTACGGCATCGATATTTCCGAAGCGGCACTCCGCAATGCGATAAAAGAGCATAACGAGATATGCGCCGTAATATCAGAACTCGGCGAAATGAGAAAGCTTCCGAATCCTCCGATAACGAGCTATGAGTTCCATGTTTTGCAGCTTGTCTCCGAGTGCTGCCCTCAGTATCTTATAAAGGGCAAGCTCATTGAAACGCTCAATGAGATCAAAAAGCGTAAGACAGATCCCAAGCCGTCCTACAGGGCAAGGATCGTCGTCACCGGCTCCGAGGTCGATGATCCGGAGTTTACGAAGCTTTTGGAGAGCTGCGGCATATATGTCGTTGCGGATCGCTATTGCTACGGCTCTATCCCCGGCAGAGAACCCATTGAGATAAGAGAGGGCGAATCGGCACTTACGGCGATAGCACGGCATTACATAGACAGCAGCGAATGCCCCCGCTTCATGAACAAGGAGAAGCAGCTCAGTCGCCGTGAGACGATAAAGCGTCTTGTGAACGACTATTCCGCAGACGGCGTTTTGTATTTGCAGATGAAGTTCTGCGAATTCTGGTCATACGAGCGCATCCTCGGTGTTCACGATATGAACGAGATCGAGGGAATTCCCTGCATAGGTGTTGAAAAGGAATATACAATGGCATCGGCGGGACAGCTCAAGACGAGATTTCAGGCTTTTGTCGAAAGCATAGAGATAAAGAAGATAGGTAAAGGAGGCAGAGCGTAATGGCAAACGACGGAAAGCGTTTTATAAAAGGCAGCGGCATTGCAAAGCACCGTGAATGGCGCGGACTCCGTGATACCTTTTACGATTATGTGCAGTGGGTCATAAACCTCGGCATTTTGGTACAGTTCGTTGCGGCATCTCCCTTGCGTATAATGAAGGGTATGCTGGAGTATCGCTGGCTCGGCTCATACCTTGCCTGCCTGAATATGATAGACAAGTGCCTTGCAGGCATGAAGGGTCCTGCACTCAGAGTATCTCACACTCAGATGCACGCCATCATGAAGGGTACGACATCCCTTATTGCAGACAGCATGAAGGGCGACCGCCGCTTCGGCAAAACGAAGTATGCGGATAAATTCGTTATGCTTGAGCAGACCATGTGTCCCGAGATCGTAGCGGGCTTCCCCAATCTCAAGGCATTGCCTCTTGAGGTGCTTCAGGGACTTTTGGGAACATACATGGATCAGAACCTTGCACCGTTTTACATGGACATTATGGAGAGCGTAGGTCTCCCCGCCGACTCCTGCCGCCTCAGCGCAAACGCAGCGGGCGTTGCGATAAACGACGATTTCCCCGATGTCGGAGCTTGTCTCATTAACAATAATATGCCCTGCGATTCCTCGACCATGAACAGCCAGCTCATAAACCGCCGCATAAAGATACCCACCATGGTAGCGGGCATCCCCATGCGCTGGGAGGATGAGGCAACGGACAGGTATGCACTGGCACAGATGAAGTCGGTCATAAGCTTCATCGAGGAAAGCACCGGCGAGAAGTTCGACGAAAAGGCATTCTTCGATATAATGAAGAAGCATAACGCCGAGGTCAGGAATGAGTTTGAGGCATGGGAGTATATAAAAACGCCCTACACCCCCTATGCTCATACCATATCGCCGCTTTTCCATGCGTTTTACTTTACCTTCTCCGGAGGCAGCATGCCCTATATCGACAAGGCGGCAAAGAAGGCACTGCGTATAGCTGAAAAGGCATATCGTGACAAGGTAGTAAGCTTCGACAAGGCCCGCCACCGCATGATATGTTGGGGAGGTCCCGGATGCTATTTTGTCGATTTCAACACATGGGCATATAATTGTTGGGGCGTTCTGGTCGTCGCTCAGATGGATATGTTCTCCGGCAATGTGATAATGTCCGAGGACGATCTCGATACCGCACTCACTGATATTGCCCACAACTACGAACGCGGCGTTATGCGCCGTCACCTCACCGGCGGCTACAAGCATCTGCTTGAGGTCTGGGACGAGGCAGAGAGATTCAATTGTGATATGGTGCTTGTCTATGATGACATCACCTGCAAGGGCGCAATGGGACTTTCGGGCGTCATAAACGATCAGGCGAAGGAAAAGAACAAGCACCTTGTCTGGGTGCAGAACGACATGTTCGATCACCGCACCATAAGCCGCAGTGTTATGAGACAGCAGTTTTCCGACTATATGACCGCCGTAATGCAGGAGGAACCCATTGACGCAAGCCTTCTTGACATCGACGATTACGAGGGGTGGTAAAATGAAAAAAGCAATGATATTTGCACTCGGACTGATCCCCGCAAGTATGCTTATCTATTGGTTTAATCTCGATAATAAGCTCATCTACTATGTGGTTCGCCCGCTGCTCAATAAGCTTTACGACAGCCAAAAGCGAGATGTAAAGCTGTAATAAAGCATGAAAAAAGGTACGGTCAAAACCGTACCTTTTTTCATGTAAGGACCTTTTCTTTGAACACACCGAAGGCTTCACGGATGAAGTAGTTTACCTTGACCGTGATGTGAGTGGTCTCGGCAGGTATGCCGTGTATCGATACGCCCAGTGAGTGAGCTATAAGCTGCGCCCTGTAAATGTGGTACTCACTGGTGACGATAGCGCAGTTTTCCGGTTCGCCGCCTCTTGAGCGGATTATCTCAAAGGAATACTTGAGATTCTCCTCCGTTGAAGTCGAGCGATCCTCCTTTATTATGCGCTCCGGTGCTATGCCCCTGCCCTCGAGGTATATCCGCATTGCCTCGGCTTCGCTCATGTTTTCGTTTTTGCCCTGACCGCCGGAGACTATTGCAATGCAGTCGGGATGGGCAGCAAGATAATCGTAAGCCGCATCCATCCTCTCGGTGAGGGATAGGGAAGGGGTGTCGCCGTGTACCGCAGCACCGAGCACTATGACATACTCAGCATCAAAATCGGTATCGGCGTGTGAGGCCTGAATAATCGGCAGCTCAAGAAAAACGAAATAGCCTACACAAAGCAGCAGAATGATCGAAATGATCGTCTTTGCCACCTTGCCGATGAATTTGAAAATAAAAATCAGAAGGGCAATGAGGTAAAGAGTGTAGGCGATGAAGTCATGCCCCGAGAATACAAAGTTCAAGATAAGTCCCACGCCGATGAGTATCAGCATGAGCATGGTCGATTTTTTCATTCGGAAAGCTCCTCCCATTTTTCATACAGTGCAAGGAGAGCGTCATTGGTCTCCTGCTTTTCCGATTCTATCCGCATAAGCTCCTCGTAGTCGGTCGAAAAACGATCCGCCTCTTCATCGAGGGTGGAAAGCCTTTCTTCAAGCTTTTCGATCTCCCTTTCGAGCTTTGCCCGCTGCTTATCTCTGTTCTGCTGCGGCTTTTTCGGAGCGGGAGCGTTCTTCTTCGCAGCGGTTTTCGCCGTCTGAGCAAAAACAGCCTGTCTGTCACGGTATTCCTTAAACTCCGAATAGGTGCCTTTGAAATCAAGTATACTGCCGTTTTCGAGACACCATATCCTCGTTGCGAACTTTTCGATAAAGTACCTGTCATGCGATACGAAAAGCAGTGCCTCCGGATAATCACACAGTGCGTCCTCGATCCATTCACGGCTTGCTATGTCGAGATGGTTCGTCGGCTCGTCGAGAATGAGGAAGTTAATATCTCCGCCCATGAGCATGCACAGCCTGAGCCTGCTCTTTTCACCGCCGGAGAGCGCACCCACGGGGGTGAACACGCTTTCGCCCCGAAAGCCGAACGACGCAAGCCGATCCCTCGCCTCCTGCGGCTGACAGCGGCAGTCGTAGAGCATCGTATCAACAAGGTTCCGCTCCTCGTTGGAAAAGTGTATGATCTGCGGCAGGTAGGCAGACCGCACGGAGGGACCTTTGTAAAGATATCCGCTGTCGGGGCTCTCCTCCTGCATTATGAGCTTTATGAGCGTGGACTTTCCGGTGCCGTTGTCGCCGATGAGAGCGATCCGCTCTCTGCCCTCGATGAGAAGGCTAAGATCGGAAAAAAGCTTCTTGTCGCCGAAGGACTTTGAAAGCTCCTCACATACAAAAACCTCGTCGCCCGAAAAATCCCTCGCCGTAAAGCCGACGGAAAGCTTTTTCGCTTCCTTGGGTCTTTCGGTCGTACTGAGCTTTGCAATGCGCTTTTCCATTGAAAACGCCCGCTTGTGCAGCTTGTCGTTTCCCATGAACGCCCAAAGATGCATCTGATCCGCTGCCCTTTGAAGCTGCTCGATCTTTGCCTGATCCTTTTCGTATTTCTTCAGCTTTTCGTCAAAACGCTTTTGCCGCTCCACGGCGTAGAAACTGTAGCCGCCGGAGTAAAGCTCCGCTTTGCCGTCGGAGATCTCGATACACCGCTGTGCGACCTTGTCGAGGAAGTATCGGTCGTGGCTTATGATAAGCACCGTGCCCTTGAAGTGCAGCAGGTAATCCTCAAGCCACTCGGTCGCCTTGAGGTCGAGGTGGTTTGTCGGCTCGTCGAGCAGAAGTATCTCCGTGTCCTCGAGAATGAGCCTTGCGAGGTTCACCCTTGTCCGCTCACCGCCGGAGAGAGAATCAAAGGGCTGCTCACGCATGTGCTGCGGAATGTCCAGGCCGTTCGCAACACGGTTTCTGTTTATCTCCATGTCGTAGCCGCCGAGCCTGCGGAAGTCCTCGGACACACGGTCGTACTCCGAAAGCTGCGCTTCGGTGCAGCCGTTTTCCATCTCACGGGCAAGTCTGTCCAGCTTATCGCTCATGCGGTAAAGCTCCGAGTGTGCGCTTTTGAGAACATCTTCGGTTGTCCAGCCCTCGGGGTAGACCGGTATCTGCGATATTAAACCGAGCCTTTTTCCGGATGCAAGGGATACCATGCCTTCGTCATAGTCGATCTCACCGACGAGAATACGGAAAAGCGTCGTTTTGCCGCAGCCGTTGTGACCGAGTATGCCGACTCTTTCACCGGAGGATACCTCAAAGCTCAGTCCGTCCAATATGTTTTTTCCGAGTTCAAAGGACTTTACAAGTCCCTTGACCGATATATCAGTCATTTGATGCTCCTTTTTATGAGGTGAGAGCCACAGCCTGCTGCAAAACGGTGTTTGCCACGGGGGCTGCCGACTTTCTGCCGCTGCCGCCGTTTTCGATCAAAACGACGAAGGCGTAGGGATTTTCGGAATCATTTAAGAATCCGACGAACCAGCCGTGACTTGCCTGACCGTTGCCGACCTCGGCGGTACCTGTTTTGGCGCAGAGCTTAAGCCCGGGGAAGTTGTCGGCTCCGTATTTATACTGTACCGTGTAGCTCATCATGTCGGCTATCTTGTCCGCCGTTGCGGAGTCTAAAAGCCGAATGTTTTCCTCGCTCGTACCGATGAGCGCAGGCTCATTGAGCATACCGCCGTTTGCTATTGCGCAGACAAGGCGCAGCATGGAGTAGGGGCAGACAAGGTCCTCGTACTGACCGATGCCCGACCATGCAAGATAGGAACTGTTTGTCTCATCTCTTGTGAACTTGCCCGCTGCGGTGTTGATGCCGCTCAGGGAGTGCGTGGAGCAAAGACCGAACTTCTCGGCGTAATCGCCGAGAGTGTCGGCACCCAGCTCCATTGAAATCTGCGCAAAGGCGCAGTTGCAGGAATTGGAGAACGCCTGCTCGATGTTCTGCGTACCGTGGATACCGGAGCAGGTGACCTTGCTGCCGGAGATTTCAACACTGCCTGTGCAGGTAAAGCTGCGGCTGTACAGATCGGGAATGTTCTCAATAGCCGCCGCAAGGGTCACGAGCTTAAACACCGAACCCGGTGCAAAGGTCGAACTCAGACAGCGGTTTAAATAAACGCCGTCGGGCAGGGTCTGGGGAACATTCAGCGGATCCATGGAAGGGGAGGAGACCATGCACAGGATCTCACCCGTCCTGTAATTCACAACAAGCACGGAACCCTTTCTTCCGGCAAGAGCTTTGTATGCCGTGTCGTTCAGTCTCGAATCTACGGTGAGCCTAAGCTCAACATCGCTGCCCTCGCTTATGCCGCCTATGAGATCGTAGCCCGAAAGCTGCTTTTTGAAGCTTTTGAGCGCACCGGTTCCGACATTGCCGTTATAGTCGCCGATAAGCTGATAGCAGGCTATGCGTATATTTGCCTGCTCCGCATAGGATTTCGTACCGCCGCCCATCGTCGCCAGCACCGTACCGTTGCGGTCGGTGACCGTATAGGTGCAGCTCGATGTCGTCTCGTCGAAATACAAAGCCCATTGTGCGCCGTTATCTATATATTGAATGACATAGATCACAAGCCCCAGAATGACAAGCAGGGCAAGCAAAACGGCAAAATACGCTCTGTGAGTGACCTTTTTCATTCGCCGTCCCTCCTTTGCCGTGTAACGGGTCTGCGCCTGAATTCCTCCGGCACCTCGTCCTCATCCTCTTCCTCCCCGGGTATCTCGGAGAGCTTCACCGCTTCGGCGGATTTGACGACGAAGCTTGCGCCCTTCCTCGTATCGCCGGCTTTGATGAACGCAAGCAGCATCCAACAGGAGAGCAGCGAGGTTCCGCCTCTTGAAACGAAGGGGAAGGTGACACCGGTGAAGGGGAGTATATCGACGGAGCCGAATACATTCAGTGACATCTGAACAAGGAACATGCTTGCAGCGGCACAGGCGGCAATGGAATAGTAGGCCGATCTGCCCTTTGCGGAGCTTCTGACGGCAAAGAGTGCGAGAGCCAGTATTGCAAGTACGGCACAGACAGCAACGATAAGCCCAAGCTCCTCGCAAAGCATTCCGAACACGGTGTCTGTATTTGCGGCAAAGCGGCTGTGCAGCCAACCGTTTCCGGCACCCTTACCGAAGAGACCGCCCGAAGCACCGGCGGAGAGCGCATGGGTCTGCTGATAGCCTGCTCCGGTGACATCCTCCCAAATGTGACCCCAAGCGGAGAAGCGGCTTGCAACATGGGGCTTTATCGTGAATATGAGGAAGCCGCCCATTGCCGCACCGGTTATCGCGAGAGCAACGGTCGCAATGGAGCCTGAGCGCATGAAGGATATTACAAGGAAGGTGATGAAGAATATGAGAGCGGTGCCGAAGTCGCCCATAAGTCCCAAAACTATTACGCACAGGGCGGAGAAAACGATGAAAACAATAAGGTTTCTTGTGCGGAAAAGCCTTTCAAGCGAGGCAGCGCCGAAGTAGATGTATGCGACCTTGACGATCTCGGAGGGCTGGAGCGAGAAGGAGCCTATCTGTATCCACAGCGTGGCACCGTATTTGCTCTGACCGGCAACGAGGTTCAGTGCCAAAAACGCAAGGGCAATGACCGCGACCGGAATACGCATCGTCTTTGTCCTGTCAAGATCCCTCAGCCACCAGCCGAGGATAAAGAACAGTCCCACACCGACAAAGACCTCGATGATCTGACGGAACATCTCATCGGGAACGGAGGAAGCGATGACGGACAAGCCAAGAGAACTCAGGAAGAAAGCGAGAGTTTCGACCTCAAAGCCCGTGCGCCTTATGCTTCGCATGGCAAAATAGCAGAACCATTCGAGAAGAATAAGGAGTGAAAAGCCGAGAAGGAAAGAGGGGATATAGCCCGTTTCCTCAACGAAAATGCAATGCTCCGCAAGCAGAATGAGCTGAAACGCGGTGAGATAAATGAGCGTTAGAGCGGGATGAACACGCTTCCAGCGGTTAACTCTGCGTGATTCGATGGAGGCTCTCTGCGTTTCGCTTATATCACGGAACCTGACCTGCTTATCGGCAAGACTTATAATATCGCCGTCAACAACCTTGTGTCCCGCTGCGGAAGCCCTTTCGCCGTTGACCCAAACCCCGCCCTTGGAGAAAATATCGTGAATACGCCACTGCCCCTTGTCGTTGCGAACAAGAACGGCATGGACACGGCTGACCTTCTGCGAACCGAGGCATATATCCGAGCTGCGTCCTCTGCCGATGAGGTTTTCCCAGTGATTTATAAGCAGAACACCGTCCTCGGTGTGGATATAGCCCCATATCTCGGTTGCTACCTTGCCTTTCAGCATGGAGCGCATACAGCGAGCTATGACCAATATCGCAAGGAGCGGGAGCAGATATGACATTATTGAAGTGAGGAATGTCGGCATACGGCGGCCCTCCTTCCGAATTTGAATAATTATCGCAATTATATCATCAATTGCGCCCATTGACAAGCAAGACACAAACAATTACAATGTAGACATGGAAAGAAACAAGACGAAAATGTGGATAGTGATATTTGCGGTGCTGCTCATTGTGAGCCTTGCCGGCTTTTTTGTGCTGCGGCTTACGGGCAATACGGGAACGACGGCGAATATTCTCGTTGACGGTGAGCTTTACGAAAAAATCGATCTTGATGCCGTAACTGTTGCATATGACATAGAACTCAGGACGGATTACGGTTATAATAAGATACATGTGGAGCATGGCGGCATTTCAGTCACGGATTCGGACTGCCGTGACCACATATGCATCGAGCAGGGCGTTATCGATAACGAAGCCGTT
The DNA here is from genome assembly GCA_964562265.1 of uncultured Oscillospiraceae bacterium. GTDB lineage: Bacteria > Bacillota > Clostridia > Oscillospirales > Oscillospiraceae > F23-B02. Next base: position 13,267 of record CAZLSN010000014.1, on the reverse strand, counting down.
CCGATAGTGTGTATGCCTCATCACCTTGTTATAGAAATCGAGGGCGACGAAATTGACGGGTAAGACAAAAGCTTTGAGCCTTATGGCAATGCTCACCGCGGCATCGCTTATAATCTTTGTCGTCGAAGCGCAGATACCGCCAATAGTTCCCGTACCCGGCATAAAGCTGGGACTGGCAAACATCATAACGCTGACGGCAATGGTCATACTCGGACGCAGGGAAGCGGGACTCATACTGCTTTGCCGCATAGTCCTCGGCAGCGTTTTCGCAGGCGGAGTATCGGGCTTTTTGTTCAGCATAGCGGGCGGCACCTTAGCGTATCTCGTAATGTGTTTGCTTTTAAATGCATTTCGTGGTAGACTTATATGGGTGCTGAGTATTTTCGGCGCAATAGGGCATAATGTCGGCCAGCTTATCGTTGCGCTTGCGGTCACAGGGACACCGCAGATCGCATTGTATTACGGCCCCGCACTTTTGGCCGCGGCTATAATCACCGGAGCGTTCACGGGCTTTGGCGCAATGTTTTTGCTGAAAGCTCTGGACAAGTTTAAAACCAAGTAATCCAAGCGAAGTTTAACTTCGCAAATATATATGAACAGGAGATCATGTGATGAGCGAATGTACGCATGATTGCTCGACCTGCGGAGAAAGCTGCAGCGAGCGTCAGGAGCAGCAGGATTTCAGCGCAAAGCTGAATCCCGAAGCAAGTGTTAAGAAAGTAATAGCCGTAGTCAGCGGCAAGGGCGGCGTCGGCAAATCTCTGGTCACGAGCCTTATGGCATGTGAGATGCAGCGCAGAGGTTATCAGACGGCGGTACTTGATGCTGACATTACCGGTCCCTCCATCCCCAAGACCTTCGGCATCACCCAGCATGCTGTCGGCACCGAGAATGCGCTTATCCCCGTATACAGCTCAAAGGGTACGCAGATAATGTCCGTGAACCTCATTCTCGAAAACGACACCGATCCCGTTGTGTGGAGAGGCCCCGTCATTGCCGGAGTCGTCACCCAGTTCTGGAGCGATGTTCTGTGGAACAATGTCGATTACATGTTTGTCGATATGCCTCCCGGTACCGGCGATGTCCCCCTGACCGTGTTCCAGTCCCTGCCCATTGACGGTATAGTTATCGTAACAAGCCCCCAGGAGCTTGTCTCCATGATAGTCGCAAAGGCAGTCAACATGGCGAATATGATGAATGTTCCCGTCCTCGGCATTGTCGAGAACATGTCCTACTACAAATGCCCCGACTGCGGCAAGCAGCATGAGATCTTCGGCGAGAGCAAGGTGGAGAAGGTCGCAGAGCAGTTCGGCATAGAGCATATCGCAAAGCTTCCCATAGATCCCGTCATTGCCACCATGGTCGATGCGGGTGAGATCGAGAGCGTCGATGCCGCCGCTCTCAACGATATTACAGATTTTATTGAAAAAGGAGTATAAACCATGATAATTGCAGTATCTTACAAGGACAACGAAATATTTGAACACTTCGGCCATGCCGAGTATTTTGCGATCTACGACACCAATGATGACAATACCCAGCTTATTTCCAAGAAGATCATTGCCGTTGAGAAGACCGGCCATCAGGCAGTTGCCGATCTCATGGACGCAAACGGTGTTGATGTCGTCATCGTCGGCAACATCGGCGGCGAAGCACGCAAGGCACTTGCTCTGTACGGCATAGTCGCATATGCCGGCTTCTGCGGCAACTCCGACGACGCTGCTGAGCTTATGATGAGAGGTCAGCTTCCCTACCTCGAAGACGCCGGCGCATGCTCCGGCGGCTGCGGCGGCTGCCACGGTCATGACGAGGGCGGCTGCGGCTGCGGCGATGATTGCGGCTGCGGATGCCACTGATATTGCGATATAAGGCACGGCAAAACCGTGCCTTTTTCGGATTATTATGAAGATTGAGATCATACCGGCATATGACCGGAAAGAAGAGATAGCAAAGCTCTTTTCTGAGTATACGATGATGCTCATTGAGCTGGATCCCGAAGCGAAGGACTGCTTGAATGCACAAAACTTCGACGACGAGATATTGCACTTTGACGAAAAATACGGTGAGCCTTACGGCAGACTTTATCTTGCACTTTGCGATGGAAAGACCGCCGGCTGCGTTGCGCTGCGAAAGCTCGACGATGACCGCTGCGAAATGAAACGCCTATTCGTAAGACCGACGGCAAGGGGCGGCGGTATCGGTAATGAGCTTGTATCAAAGCTTATCTCGGATGCAAAAGAGATCGGCTATCGGGAAATGCTCCTTGATACATTGCCCTGCCTTGAGTCTGCGATACGGCTGTATATGCGCATGGGCTTTTGCGAAACCGAGCGTTATAATGACAGTCCAAAGCAGGAAACGATGTATTTTAAATACGATCTACAGCATGTTTAACAAACACGGCCTCGAAAATTTGTGTAATATTTCGGGGCTTGTTTTTTGCTATAATTGCCAAAGTAAAGCCTTAATGCGGTTGACGATTGACAGTTTTTAAACTATAATGTTAACAGTTAACACACGACTTGTATAACAGGGGGGTCAACATGAAAGATCTAAAGCACCTTATTTATTTTGAGCATCTTCTTGACGAAGCGGCGAACGAGCTTGTACTCGAAGCCGTGTCAAACGGCCGTCACGCTGTCGGCTACACCTGCTACCACATGCCCGAAGTCCTGCTTAACCTTGACAATTGCTTTTCCGTTCGCCTAAGAGCACCCCGCACCGGATCGCTCGACATATCGACTTATTACATGACGAATTACCTTTGCGGCTATGCCAGAGCCCTTGTTGAGCGCGGCATGGAGGGAGGATACAGCTTCCTTTCCGCAATTGCCGGAACGGAGACCTGCTCCGAAATGAACAGATCGCTTGAGCATTTCGAGCTTTTGAATCTTGTCAAGAATGACAAGTTCTTTGTCGCACTTTGCGATGTACCCTTCAAGGTAACGCCCCACGGCCTGAAGCATTATGTAAACCAGATCCAAAAGAAGTTCCTCGATAAGATGCACGAGAATTACGGAACGGACATTTCCGATGCAGCAATTCGCAAGGCGGTCGAGCAGCACAATGAGATATGCCGCATCCTTACCGAGATCGGCGATTTCAGAAAGCTCGATAATCCGCCGATAACCGGCTACGAATATCATGTTCTCTGCCTCGTCTCCTTCACCTGCCCCAAGGATCTCATCATAGATAAGCTGCGTGAGACTTTGGAGGAGATAAAGCAGCGCGAGGTCGATCCCAAGCCCTGGTACAGGGCAAGGGTAGTCGTCGTCGGATCGGAGATAGATGACCTTGATTTCACCCGCACCGTTGAGCAGTCGGGAGCTTTCATCGCAGCGGACAGATTCTGCTTCGGCGCACTCCCCGGCAGACAGGAGATACCTCTAAACGATGACGAACCCGCACTTGAGCAGGTGTGCCGCTTCTATATGGAGACCAGCCAGTGCCCGAGATATATGTCCAAGGAAAAGATTCAGGGCAGATACGACTATGTCGATAAGCTCGCCAAGGAATACAATGCTCAGGGCATACTGTACGAAGCACTCAAGTTCTGCGAATATTGGGGCTATGAGCGTCCTCTTGCGTCGCATATCATGACGGAGCTTTATAACTATCCCTCTGTCTGCGTTGACAGGGAGTATACCGGCAACGCCTCCGGTCAGCTCCGCACCCGTGTTCAGGCCTTCGTCGAGAGCCTTGAGATAAAGCAGATAAACAAGGAGGGTTAAGCGATGGCAGTCAAATCAAGAAACTTAGGCAAAACCTATACCGATAAAACCGGCGTTCGCAAGATCCGTGAATGGAGAGGCTTAAAGGACACCCTTGTTGACTACGGCTGGTGGTGCGTCATGTGGAAGGACATGATAAAATTTGTCCTCGGCTCACCGATCCAGGTTGTCAAGGGCATACTCCGCTACCGCTGGATGCTTACATATCTTTCGCTGCCGCAGTTTATTGACCGTCAGCACGAGGGTATGCGCGGAATACAGCTTAAGTCTACCCACCTGTTTTACGATGTCATCATAAAGCACACCATAGATATGATATCCACAAGCTTTAAGGCAGACCAAAACATCGGCGGCGACAAGGCACTTGCCGACCGTATAGTTTGCATGGACGAGCTTGTTCCCACGGAGCTTATGGCAGGCTTCCCGAATCTCATCGGCGTTCCGGTGCAGACCGTCCCCATCTTCCTCAGCTCCATGATAAACCAGCATATTCCCGAGGTCTACCTCGACGCTGTTGAGAACTTCGGCGTACCGGCGGATGTCTGCCCCCTGCCTTCCTCGGAAGCAGGTGTTGCGATCGAGGGCGATTATCCCATATTCGGCAAATGCTTTATCTCATGCAATATGCCCTGCGACGGCAGCGTAATGACAAGCTCCTATCAGGACAGATATTTCAACCTCCCGACCTACTGCCTCGGCGTTCCTCTGCGCTATAACGATGATGTCGATGCACAGGAATATGCAGTTGAGGAAATAAAGGGCTGCATCAAATTCATTGAGGAACAGACGGGGGAGACCTTCGATTGGGACGCCTTCAAGACCGCAATGGATAATTATAATGAGGTAACGCAGTTCCACTTCGACCTTTGGGAGATAAACCGCACAGATTATCCTCAGGTTACCGGCAATGCCCCTTGGCTCTATCGTATGTATTCCTTCCACCTCCACGGCGGTATGGACGACAGGTTCGTAAAAGCGGATAACAAGGTTCGCAAGCTGATGGAGGAGGGCTATGCCAAGAAGCTGCCCTGCTCACTTGAGATGCGGCATAAGGCGCTTGTCTGGTCATGCCCCGCAAACTCCTATACCAACTTTGCAAACTGGCTCGAACAGTGCTGGGGCATAGTATCTGTCATGGATATGGAGACCCATGTCGGCAATGTTCTGGTCGATACCTCAACGCAGGACGGACTGCTTCGCGGTCTTGCACTCTTATATCAGCGCACAACGATGAGAAAGCACACCAAGGGCGGATATAAGAACTCCGTTGATGAAATGTGGCGCATTGCCGAGGAATTCAACTGCGATACCATCATCATGTACGATCAGATGTCCTGCAAGGGCATGGACGGTCTTCAGGGTATCTTCGACGAGCAGGCAAGAGAGCGGGATATAAACTTCATCTGGGTACAGCAGGACCTCATGGACCCGAGAACGATCTCCCGCAGGGACATGCGAAATCAGGTAAACTCCTACATGACCTCCGTTCTCCGTGAAGAACCCCTCGACCCCACGCTCCTTGACTTTGACGATTGCGACGCTTTCTGATCAAGTAATATCAAATGACGGTGATCTGTTTACGATCACCGTCATTTTGTATAAATTGCCCTGTCCGTTTTTGTTTACTTTAGCAGATGAGCGGTATATAATGCAGTTAAAAAATATGATTAAGGGCGTGAAGCTATTGAAGAAAATGACAAGAGTTGCACTCATAACCTCGGGAGGCGACTGTCAGGGACTTAATGCCGCAATGCGAGGCATAGGCAAAACACTCTATAACCGTCTGGATAACATCGAGATCTTCGGCATGTACGACGGCTATCGTGGTCTCATAGACGGTGACTACAAATTCATGGAGCCGAGGGACTTTTCGGGCATTTTAACCGAGGGCGGTACCATCCTCGGCACTTCGAGACAGAAGTATATCCCGGGAAAGGACATAGTCGATGACGAGGGCAACAGCCTTATTCCCGCGATGAGGGACACATATAATCGCCTGAATCTCGATTGCCTTGTCATAATGGGCGGCAACGGAACACAGAAAAGCGCAAAGCTTTTAATGGATGCGGGGATGAATGTCGTAACCCTGCCCAAGACCATCGACAACGATATTTGGGGTACCGATGTGACCTTCGGCTTCCAGAGTGCGGTTGACATCGCAACGAATGTCATAGATTATATTCATTCAACGGCAAGCTCCCACAGCAGGGTGTTTCTGGTCGAACTCATGGGCAGGGACGCAGGCTGGCTTACGCTGAATGCCGGTATAGGCAGCGGAGCGGATATAATCCTCATCCCCGAGATCCCCTATGACATCAATAAGGTCACGGAAGCGATAGATCAGCGCAGCAAGCAGGGCAAGGCATTTTCGATCATTGCCGTTGCCGAGGGCGCCAAGAGCATAGACGACGAAAAGCTCGGTGAGGAGGAAAGCCGCCGCCGCAGGGAGGAGTCGCCGCATTCGACGATCTCCTACGAGATAGCGGCACATATCGAGAAGACTCTCGGCAGAGAAGCAAGAGTGACCATCCCCGGTCACTATCAGAGAGGCGGCCCACCCTGTCCTTACGACAGAGTGCTTGCAACGCAGTTCGGCACCGCAGCGGCGGAGCTTATCATAAACCGCAGCTACGGCAGAATGGTCGCCATGCAAAATGGCGAGATAGTGTCGATCCCCTTAGAGGAAGCCGCAAGCAAAACAAAATTCCTCCCCACGGATCATCCCCTCATCAAAGTCGCAAGAGATATGGGAATATCCTTCGGGGATTAAGATAATAGGCAGATTTATTACGATCTGCCTATTATTTTTTATTGAAACCGGACTGAAAATATAGTAAAATATTATAATCTGTATTCTCGGAGATGATACTATGTCCTCGTATGTCGAGTTTAAGAATGTAAAAAAGGTCTATAAAATGGGTGAGGTCACGATCGAAGCCTTAAAGAATGTCAGCTTTGAGATAGAAAAGGGCGAGATCTGTGTTATCGTCGGTGCATCCGGAGCGGGAAAAACCACGCTTTTAAACATCCTCGGCGGAATGGATACGCTGACCTCCGGCTCCGTCAGCCTCGACGGAAGGGACATTTCGGCATATTCGCAAAAGGAGCTGACGACTTATCGCCGTCACGATGTGGGCTTTGTCTTCCAGTTTTACAATCTTGTGCAGAACCTTACGGCACTTGAGAATGTTGAGCTTGCAGCCCAGCTTTGCAGGGAACCGATGGAACCGAAGGAGGTCCTGTCTCTTGTTGGCCTAACGGACAGGGAGCAGAATTTTCCCGCTCAGCTATCAGGCGGCGAGCAGCAGCGAGTTGCGATAGCGAGAGCCTTGGCGAAAAATCCGAAGCTTATGCTTTGCGATGAGCCTACGGGTGCCCTTGACTACAATACCGGCAAAGCCGTACTCAAGATATTGCAGGATTGCAGCCGCAAAAACGGAATGACGGTCGTAATAATCACCCACAATCAGGCGTTGACAGCCATGGCGGACAGGGTGATCTCGGTCAAAAGCGGCACCGTGACGAGTGCCGTCATAAATCCGAACCCCACACCCATTGAGGAGATAGAGTGGTAAAATGAGCGGAAGCGTACTGAAACTTTGCATAAGGGAGATAAAGCAAAGCCTTGGGCGATACTTGGCGATATTCGCCATAATCGCACTGGGCGCAGGTCTGTTTATGGGACTTCGCATGTCCAGACCCGATTTTATCGAGACCTTTGACAAGTACACACATGATTACGGCTTCTTTGACCTTCGCCTCGTATCCACCCTTGGACTGACCGATGACGATCTTGCGCTCGTTCGCGAGACGGACGGCGTTGTTTCGGCGGAGGCGGCAATATCCGCCGACTTCATGATGAAGGGCGAGGACGGCGAAAACCAAATAATCGTTGCCCACAGCATACCGAAGGAGATCAACAAGGTTGACATAATATACGGCAGAATGCCCACTGCGGCAAATGAATGTCTTGCCGATCCGGAGATGTACTCCGAGGACGACATAGGCAGCAAGATCAAGCTCTCTCCCGAGAGCGGCGATGCCGCACTGTCAAGCTTTGCGTATGAAGAATACACGATAGTCGGCATATGCGAATCGGTCAGCTACATTAACCTCGAAAGGGGCTCCAGCACCCTCGGAAACGGCAGCGTAGCGGGCTATATCTATATCCCGATGCGAGGCTTTGCCCTCGATTGCTATACAGATATATACCTCACTGTCGATACGGACGGTTATGTGTATTCCGATGAATATAAGGACAGCGTAAGACCCCATATCGCACCGCTTGAGGCGTTGATGGAGGAGCGGGCGCAAGTGCGCTATGACAGCCTTATTGACTCTGCGACGGAAGCCCTTGCCGATGCAAGAGAGCAGTATGAGGCGGGACTTGCGGACTATACCCCCGCAAAGGCGGAGTACGACAAAGGCAGAGCCGAATTCCGGGCACAGAAGGATGCTGCGCTCAAAGAGCTTGACAAGGCGGAGCAGCAGATAATCGAAGCAGAAAAGGTTGCTGGAGATACCGCCGCACTGAAGGAAAAGCAGGCACAGCTCGATGCGGCAAAGGCGGAGCTTGACGAAGGTTATAGCGAATATGAGATGGGTCTTGCGGCATATGATCTTCGGGTGAACACCGAACTTGCCACGGTCAATTATCAGATAAATTACTATACCGAAAAGGTTGCGGAAAAGCAGACCGAGATAGCGCAGACCGAGGCCGAGATAGCGGCATTAAACGAAAGCCTCAACGGAGCAAGCACTGCGGAGGCAATATCTATCCGCTCTCAGATCCGCCGTGCGGAGAGCTCTCTTTCGCTGCTTAGATCCGAACTCAGTCTTGCAAAAAGCAGACTTGCTGCTCATACCGAGACCAAGGCGGAACTCGTTCCGGAGCTTGAGTCCATGAAGCAGCAGCTCAATGCCGCAAAAGCGCAGCTCGATGCCGGTTATGCCGAGATCGCCAAGGCACAGGCGGCACTCGATTCAATATCGGACGGCAGTATCGAAAAGGCAAGAGCGGAATTTGACAAGCAAAAGGCAGCAGCAATGGCGGAATTCGATAAAGCCGAAGCGCAGCTCGATGAGGCAGGCGCAAGACTTGCCGACGCCAAGGCACAGCTTGATGATGCCAAGGCACAGCTTGACGATGCCGAACGGCAGATCAAAGAAATGAACAACGCCGATGTATATGTCCTCGGCCGTGACACAAATATCGGCTACGCCTGCTTCGAGACCGACACCATGATCGTTGACAGTGTGGCGGGTGTGTTCCCTGTGTTTTTCATTTTGGTAGCGGCACTTGTGTGCCTAACGACAATGACGAGAATGGTCAGCGATCAGCGCACTCAGGTCGGCGTCATGAAGGCACTCGGCTACGGTTCGGGAGCTATCATGGCAAAGTATCTGATATACTCCGGCTCCGCAACGCTTTTCGGCTGCATCTTCGGCATAGCGATCGGAATTTTTGTCCTGCCCTTTGTCGTTTGGCTGGGCTACGGGATCATGTATAATTTCTCGGGACTTGTGTTCACGGTCGATTGGCTGCTTGCGGCGGAGATCTCGGCGGCGAATCTTGCGGCAATGCTGATAACCACATGGCTGTGCTGCAAAAAGGAGCTGAGATCCGTTCCCGCAGAGCTTATCCGCCCCAAATCTCCGGAGGCGGGAAAGCGCACCCTGCTTGAAAAGATCCCGTTCATCTGGAACCGCTTCGGCTTTATGCAGAAGGTTTCGGCAAGGAATATCCTGCGCTATAAAAAGCGTATATTCATGATGCTTCTGGGCATCGGCGGCTGTACCGCCTTGGTGCTGACGGCATTCGGGCTAAACGATACCGTAAAATCCCTTGTCAGACTGCAATACGATGATGTCAGCCTTTATGATTATGAGCTGAGTCTTGCCTATGACATGAACGACGAGGAGCGGGAGCTTATCCTGAACGCTTGGGGAAGCGATGCGGGGAAGGTACTGTTTTTGTATCGAGGCACCGCCGATGTTTCAACGGGAAATACCGTAAAGTCCGTGACCTTCAGCGCATTGGAGGATTCCGCATCGGGCTTTGTCGATTTCCACGAGGGCGAAAGAAGAATAGAGGCTCCGAAGAAAAACGAAGCTATAATAAACTTCAACCTCGCCAGAACGATGGGGCTTGAGGTCGGTGATGAGATAAGTATCACGACAGCGGATATGAAGACCCTGAAGCTCACCGTCTCCGATATTTTCGACAATTATATCGGGAACTTCGTCTACACCTCGATGGACAGCTGCACCGATCAGTGGGGCAGCGCACCGGCGATAAAATCCGCACTCATCTGCGCTCCCGACGGCAGCGATGTATATGACACCGCGGAGAAGATAGCCAAGGCTGACGGAGTAAGGAGCATAAGCATCAGCCGGGACTCCAGAGCCAGAATCGACAATATGATGAGCAGCCTTAAATATGTCATAGCCATCGTACTTTTGTGTGCGGGAGCCTTGGCGTTTATCGTGCTGTATAATCTGACGAATATAAACATCTCCGAAAGGATCCGTGAGATAGCGACCATCAAGGTTCTTGGCTTCTATCCCAAGGAAGCACAGGACTATGTTTTCCGAGAAAACCTTGTTCTCACTGCGATGGGTGCCGTTTTCGGACTGCTTCTCGGCGTGGTTTTTCACAGATTTATCATGGATCGCATAGTGTTTGATATGATGTACTTTGCACCCTACATATCACCGTGGAGCTTCGTCATTGCCGTCATCATCACCTTTGTGTTTGCACTGATGGTTGATGTGATGCTCAAAAAGAAGATCGACGAGATCGATATGGCAGGAGCGCTAAAGTCCATTGAGTAGCTTATGAGGACTGTGTTATGAACGAAAAAACAGCAGCATTCCCCGGATGGGAGACCGTTCGCCTTATAGGAAGCGGCAGCTCCGGAAGGGTGTATGAGATCAGGAAAAAGGACGAATACGGCGGCGATTTTCATTGCGCTTTAAAGGTCATTTCCGTTCCCGCAACGCAAGAGGAGTATGACAAAATGAAAAGCACGATGAGCGAATATGCCATGCGTGCAAAGCTCCGTGAGCAGGTCGAGGAGATAAGCGGCGAATACAGACTCATGGGCGAGATGAGGGGCCATCCCAACATCGTTAACTGTGAGGATCAGATGATCGTACCCCACGATGATGATGCCGGATGGGACATATACATCCGCATGGAGCTTCTGACTTCACTGACGGACTATGTCCACGAAAACGGCATCACCGCAGGAGAGGTCATAAAACTCGGTGAGGACATTTGCTCCGCTCTCGAGCTCTGTGAAAAAAACGGCATCATCCACCGTGATGTCAAGCCGCAGAACATTTTCGTCAGCAAATACGGTGTTTTCAAACTCGGCGACTTCGGTGTTGCCAAGGAGACCGTACTGCCCTCCGTGCGTGACAAGGTGGGGACATATTCGTATATGGCACCCGAGGTCTACCGTGGAAAAGGCTATACATCGAGCGTTGACATTTACTCGCTGGGCATGGTGCTGTACTGGCTGTTAAACGATAAGCGAGGGCCGTTTTTGCCCCCGCCTCCGCATACACCCACGAATGACGAGATCGCACAAGCGCAGCTTTGCAGATACAGGGGAGACCCTGTACCGCTGCCGAGAAACGGCTCTGCTGCGTTGAAAAATGTAGTCCGCAGGGCATGCGCCTTCAGACCGGATGAGAGATTCGCAAGCCCCACGGAAATGAAAAAGGCACTGTCACTTGCCGCAAGCGGAAAGCCGGCAGCCCAAAGCCCCGTATCGCTTGAAAAAACAGTCAGGGATGCAGGCCCCATAACACCGCCTCCCGTGCGGCAGCGTACCGCACCGGTGCAGCAAAAGCCTGTCAGTAAGCCGAAGGAGGCACCTAAACCTCAGCCGCAGCAGAAGCAGACAAAGTACACTGCCGCCATAGTTGTGACGATCGTTCTGATGATATTCGCCGTCCTGTTCTATTTCGCATTGAGCAGGAGCTGGATAAGCTTCGGCGGGGGAGGGGACGATCCCAAGGTCACCGGCAGTCCAGAACCGACTGAATATAAAGTATCCAAGGTATATGTCAGCTCACCTGAGCTTAAGCTTCAGGAGGGCGAAGAAGCACAGCTTACGGTAACCGTTCTGCCCGAACCCGAGGAAGATGCCGAGGAGCTTGAATTCGTCTGGAAGAGCAGCAATGCCGCCATTGCCGAGGTTGATGAAAACGGCAATGTCACGGCGGTGAAAGCCGGTACCGCAACGATCATGGTTTATGTACGGGGCATGAGCGATGTATACGATGAGTGTACAGTTTTCGTCGAGGAACCCACCGTAAGCTCTATCGAAATACTCACCGAGCCATATAAGCTAAGCTATACGATAGGGGAAAGCTTAAACCTCGAAGGTCTTGTCGTCAGAGTGCATTACAGCAACGATACGACCGAGGACATAAGCGACACAGCGATCTTCGATGTCAGCGCAAATATGAACTCCATCGGCACCCAGACGGTACGCATAAGCTACGAGGGGCAGACCGCCGAATTCTCGATTTGGGTCGGTTTGTTTTAAAAATTTGAACTTTTTTCAAAACCCACCGCTTTATTACAAAGCGGTGGGTTTTCATATATCTTGCACTTTGAGGTAGATTTGTACAGAACATATTGAATTATCTAATAAAAAATGCATCAAATCTAATGATATTCGCTTGCATATTCGGAGCGGATGTGTTAAAATGCTATCAAATATGTATGCTCCAATATTATGCATACTTTTATAAAGGGGGGACTTTATTGGACAGTAAGGCAAAGATTATAGCTGTAGCCGGAAAAGGCGGCGTCGGCAAAACATCGATCTCGGCCACCATCGTCAGACTCCTTGTCGAGCGTTATCCCGATAAGAAGATCCTTGCGATAGACGCCGACCCTGCCGTCGGACTTTCCGTTGCACTCGGTGTCGATGTCAAGCTCACATTGGATGACATCCGTATGAGCATAGTTGACAGCGTTGAAAACGGTGAGACGAGGGAAGCTCTTGAACTGCTTAGTGAAGCAAGATTCAGGATATTCGATGCACTTGTCGAGATGCCCGGCTTCGCCTTTCTGGGCATTGGCAGACCGGAAAGCTCCGGCTGCTACTGCAAGGTAAACTCTTACCTCAAAGAGGTAATAGGCATACTTGCAAACAGCTTCGACTATGTTGTTATCGACGGAGAGGCGGGTATCGAACAGATACAGCGCCGTGTTATGGACAAGGTAACGCACCTTATCCTCGTCACTGACCAGAGCAAGAAGGGTTGTCAGGTCATCTCAACCATCAAAGGCGTAGCGGACGATCTTATAGTTTACGATAAGATCGCTGCGATCATCAACCGCATGACGAATCCGGAGCTTGCGGAGCTTATCACCGTACCCGGAGTCGAGATCGCGGCATTCATCCCGGCCGACAGTGCTTTTGCGGCAAACGACATCAGAGGCAAGAGCGTTCTTGAGCTGCCGGAAGATTCTCTTATGCTCAATGGAGTAAAGGAAGCACTCCAAAAAATAG
>CAZLSN010000013.1:0-29148 GCA_964562265.1 uncultured Oscillospiraceae bacterium | reverse complement strand
CACGGATGGAGAGGGAGATCTTCTGCTTCTCATTGTCGATAGCGGTGATCTTTGCCTCAACGACATCACCGACGGAGAGAACTTCCTCGGGCTTGCCGATACGGCGGTTTGCTATCTGAGAAATATGGATGAGACCGTCAACACCGGGGAGAACTTCTGCAAATGCACCGAAGGGCATGAGCTTTACGATCTTGACCTCGGCGGTGGAGCCGACTGCATATGCGGTGGTGAACTTGACCCAGGGATTCTCTTCGGGATCCTTGTAACCGAGGGAAATCTTGCGCTTCTCCTTGTCAAAGCCGATGACATAGACATCGACCTCGTCGCCAACGGAAAAGACCTCTGCGGGGTTCTTGATACGGTTCCAGCTCATCTCGGAGACATGAACCATACCGTCAATACCGCCGATGTCAACAAATGCGCCGTAGCCGGTCAGGGACTTAACGGTGCCGTGGAACTTCTTGCCGACTTCGATCTCGTTCCAGATAGCTTCGGCACGCTCACGACGCTCCTTCTGCATGACGGCACGGATGGAGCCGACAACACGCTTGCGGGCGCGGTTAACCTCAGTGATCTTAACGCGGACCTTCTGCTTGAGAAGCTGTGCCATCTCAGCATCCTTGGGCAGACCGGACTGAGAAGCGGGAACGAATACGCGAACGCCCTTGACGGAAACTACTATGCCGCCCTTATTCTCCTCGGTAACGACGCCTTCGAGAACGCCGCCGTTTTCTGCTGCTTCTTCAACATCCGTCCAGCTCTTTGCTGCGTCGAGACGCTTCTTGGAAAGCATAACGGTGCCTTCGACATCGTTTACACGGACAACGACTGCTTCGATGGTATCGCCGACCTTGACTGCATCTTCAACCTTGATGCCGTCATCGGAAAACTCGGTGGTGGGAATGAAGCCGGAATACTTGGTTCCGATATCAACACTGATCTCGGTGTTGGTAATTGCAACTACAAAGCCGGTTACCTTATCTCCATTATATATAGTTTTGATGCTTTCCTCCAGCATTTCGTCAAAGGATTTTTCCTTTTCCTCTACTGCGGTTTCATCAATTTTGAGTTCTTCGTTCATCTTATTACTTACCTCCTTAATTATCCATGAGGGAGCGGATGCTCCGGCAGTCACTCCGACGGTATTCGCAGCGGAAAGCCTGTCCGTATCAAGCTCTCCGGCGTTGTTTACAAACTGCACATTGTCACAATACCTGCGGCATATCTCCGCAAGGTGGACACTGTTCGCACTATGCTTTCCGCCTATTACTACCATTGCGTCACATTCGGCCGATAGTTTTGCGGCCTCTTCCTGTCGCATGGATGTCGCACCACATATTGTATCAAATATTTCTGCATTTGTACACATTTTTTTTATTAAATTCGCACATTCGGTAAAATTACTCCGAGTTTGGGTCGTTTGAATGACCATAGTTATCGGTTTCACCGAAATTTCGGGGTTTTGCGTTAAAAATTCCTCGAGCTGTGAGGCATTTTCGCAGAGAACATGTTCGCCGCACCAGCCGCATACTGCCTCGACCTCGGGATGATTTTTCATGCCGATTATGACGACGAAGCGACCTTCTGCCGCAGCATCGCCGACGATCTTATGTATGCGCTTTACCTTGGGGCAGGTCGCGTCGGTTATGAGTGCGCCTCTTGCGGACAGAGCGTCATATATTGCCTTTGAAACGCCGTGGGAGCGGATGATGACCCTCTCACCTTCCGGAAGCTCCTCCGGACTGTTTATGAGCATCATACCCATTGAGCTGAGCTTTCCGACGACATCATCGTTGTGGATTAGCTGGCCGAGAGAATATGCCTTGCCGTCCTTTAAAAGCTCCTGTGCCATATCGACGCTGCGGCTCACTCCGAAGCAAAAGCCGGCACTTTTCGCAACGATAAGCTCTTTCACGACTCCACCGCCTTTGCAGCGGTCTTTTCCTCGATGAGCCTGCAAACCGTATCGATGGTCTCCTGAAGGCTTAATTCGCCGCTGTCGAGAATAACGGCATCTTCGGCGGGAATGAGAGGGGCTGCGGTGCGCTTAATATCCTGCTCATCACGAAGCATCATCTCCGAAAGCACGGTGTCGAAGCTCTGGGGCGTCCCCTTTTTGATAAGCTCCTTATATCTTCTTTCGGCTCTTGCCTCGGTACTTGCCGTTAAAAATATCTTGAGATCGGCGTTCGGCAATATCACGGTGCCGATATCTCTGCCGTCCATTATCACATTGTTCTTTTTGGCAATGTCCTGCTGCATATCCGTCAGAAAATCACGAACCTCCTGCATTGCGGAGACATTTGAGGCATACATTGAAACCTCCGGTAGTCTGATGGCTTTGGATACATCCTCACCGAAGAGGTACATCCTCTGCTCACCGTCGCTGTATCCGAGTTCGATTTGAAGCTCCGGCAGCATGGCTATGACCGAAGCCTTATCGTGGGTATCTATCCCCCTTCTCGAAGCGGCAAGTCCGATCGTCCTGTATATCGCTCCGGTATCTACATATATAAAGCCGAAATGTGCGGCACAGCTTTTGGATACGGTGCTTTTGCCCGCTCCGCCGGGGCCGTCAATCGCTATCGAGATCATATCGTTTCCTTTCAAAGTGAATTTCCCGCAGTGTAGCCAGTTGCCCATGCGATCTGTAGATTGAAGCCGCCCGTATATGCGTCGAGGTCAAGCACCTCTCCCGCAAAATACAGACCGGATAGAAGCTTCGACTCCATCGTTCTGGGATTAACCTCTTTGGTGGATACACCGCCGGAGGTCACGATCGCTTCGTTTACGGGTCTTGTCCCGCTGACTGATACCGGGAACGCCTTAAACAGACGCAAAAGTGCATGTCTTTGTTCCCTGGTTATGGAGTTTACCTTGGTGTCCGGTGCTATGCCCGAAAGCTCTACAAGTACCGGTATCATGGTTCTGCCGGCAAGCTCATCGAGGGCGTTGGCAAAGTCACGGTTTTTGAATTTATCAAAGTCACGCAGAAGCCTTGCATCGAGCTTCTTCTCGTCAAGCGCAGGTTTAAGATCGATCTCAAGCCTGTATTTGCATTCGCCGAATCTGCGCATATGTGCGCTTGCAGAAAGGACAAGAGGGCCGCTTACTCCGAAGTGAGTAAAAAGCATTTCGCCGAGTTCACGGTATATAAGCGTATCATCCTCATATGCCGAAAGCGTGACATTTTTAAGCGAGAAGCCCTGCATTTTGGCGCAGTACTCATCGTCGCTTTCAAGGGGAACGAGCGATGCCTTTCCGGGGATAACCGTATGCCCGAGTTCCTTTGCCTCCGCAAAGCCCCAGCCCGTGGAGCCTGTCAGCGGATATGAAAGACCACCTGTTGCAATGACGGCGTTTTTGCAGTCTATTACCCCTTCATCCGTCAAAACGCCCGTTATCGCACCGCCCTCCGCAAGTATGTGCTTTGCAGAGGTTTTCAGCACTCTGACGCCGTTTCTTTTCATGTAGGAGATAAGTGCCGAGGCAATGTCGTGGGCGTTATCCGAAACGGGAAAGACTCTGTTTCCACGCTCTGTTTTTAGCTTAACACCGAGGGATTCAAACAGTTCCATCGTCGATGACGGAGGAAATTTGTTCAGTGCGCTGTAAAGAAATCTGCCGTCACCGGGAATATTGCGCATCATCTCTTTTACATCGCAGTTATTTGTAACATTGCAGCGTCCTTTGCCGGTTATCCTCAGCTTCCTGCCCAGGATCTTCTGCGGTTCAAGGAGGACAACATCAAGTCCCCGTTCTGCAGCAACGGCACTGCACAGCATTCCCGCAGGGCCTCCGCCGATAACTACGGCGTCAGCTTTGAGGTGATTCATAGACATCATGCTCCGTCCATATATTTTCAAGCTTTTCGAATATTTTTACCACGCCCTCACGATTGCGTTTGCCGACGGCGAGGATAATGGCATTTATAAGGCTCATCGGTGCGACAAGGGAATCGACGAATGAGACCATATCGCTCTTTGCGTAAAGGCAAATATCGGCTATCGAACTGTAAGGCGAAGTGGGACTGTCGGTGATAGCGACGGTATTTGCACCCATTTTCTTGGCAAATGCAAGGGCATCGACGCTGTGGCTGGAATATCTGGGGAAGCTAATGCAGATAACCGTATCGCCCTCACCCACTCGGATAAGCTGCTCATATATCTCACTTGCAGCCGTATTGTTTATGACGATGACATTCTCATGCAGAAGGTTTAAGTACAGACCCAAAAAGCTTGCAAGGGCGGTGGATGTACGCATACCGATGATATACACTTTTTTGCCCTCGACTATGGCATCGATGCATTTATCGAAGCCTTCCTGATCGAATTCCTCGATGGTTGACTGCAAATTCTGAATATCACTTCCGACGACGGACTTCATAAGCTCCTTGTCGTCTATCATGGTCTTTGCGACCTCTATACGCTGAACGGAGGTAAGGCGGCTTCGGATCATCTCCTGCAACGCCTTACGCATTGCGGGGTAGCCGTCATAGCCGAGTTCGGTTGCAAACCTGACTACTGTGGACTCACTGACGCCTACTATCTTGCCAAGCTTACCCGCCGTCATAAATGCGGCTTTGTCGTAATTATTGCAGATAAATTTTGCTATTATTCGCTGTCCCTTGGAAAACTTGCCGCTTCCGTTTTGCAGCTTTGTCAAAAGATCATTTTCCATGTCTTTCATCTCCGAATCAAAGATAGGTACATTTTACTATCAATATTTAAAATTGCAAGTGATTTTTGCAATTTTTATTTTCCGAACTTGCAAAATGTACAAATCAGTTAATATTGCGAAGAAGTGCTGTCTCGGCCTCTGTCAGATGTCTCCACTTGCCGCTTTGGAGGTCTCCGAGAGAAAGTCCCGCCTCCGATATTCTCACAAGTCTTGTAAGCTTAAGCCCCGCCTGCTCACACATTTTTCTGACCTGCCTGTTCCTGCCCTCGTGAATAGTGACGGTCAATATCGCATCGGCTTCACTTCGCTTTATAACAGTCACTTCCGCAGGGCGTATCTTATAGCCGTCTATCACAAGCTCCGAAGCCAAGATATTTAGCGCTTCGTCAGTGCATTCGCCGGAGATCGTGAGCTTATAGGTCTTTGTATGCTCGAATGATGGGTGCATTATTCTATTGGCAAGCTCCCCATCGTCGGTGAAAAGCAGGAGTCCTTCGGAATACATATCGAGCCTGCCTATCGGATACACTCTTTTCCCGACGCCCTTTACAAGCTCTGCGACGCAGGGTCTCCCCTTTTCATCGCTGAGGCTCGTCACATAGCCCTTGGGCTTATTCAGCATTATGTAGGTCTTGCCGCCGCTGAAGCTCAGGCGGCGGCCCGATACTTCTATGATGTCAATATCGGGATCGGCGCAATCACCGAGCTTTGCCGTTATGCCGTTTACCTTGACCTTGCCGCTTTTTATAAGCTCCTCACCGGCTCTCCTTGATGCATAACCCGATGCCGATATGAGTTTTTGTATTCTCTCTTTCATGATTTTCCCATGCTTTCAAAATCGTAGACCATATCGGTCGTTGCCTTGACCTCTCCGTTTACACTGACAATAAGCTCCCCCGCATATTCGCCGTCAAGCGTCGGTGCGAAAACAAGTCTCGGCAATATGAGACTTATATCAACAATATCCCCCTCACGGGTCAATACCGCGACTCTTTCCGCAGGAACCGCTCTCGCCGCAGGATAAGCCGACAGCGCCGTAGGTATCTCGGCGTAAAAGTGAGTATTGTCGTAAACTGTGAGACTGTACTCGGAAAACGCTTCATCGTAAAGCTTTTTGTGGTCGTTCCAATCATCGGGGGCTCCGAGAGTGACGCAGATAAGCCTCATACCGTTTTTCTCAGCACAGCTTACAAGCGTCCTTCCCGCTGCCATCGTATATCCGGTTTTGACGCCTATGCAGCCCTCGTAATTCCAAAGCAGCTTATTGTGATTTACATATGTCAGCTCTTCGACGGTATGGCTTTTGGTACCGACTATCGTTCGGAAAGCCTCATTTTCCATGCAATAGGCGGAAAGCCTCGCCATATCCCTTGCCGTGGAATAATGCTCATCGTCGTTGAGTCCGTGCGGATTTTTAAATGAGCTGTCCTTCATGCCGAGGTCTTTTGCCTTCTCATTCATGAGCTTTGCAAACTCCTCAACGCTGCCGCAGCAATGACATGCCAAAGCCGTTGCTGCGTCGTTTCCGGAGCAGAGCATCATACCGTAAAGCAGATCCTTGACCGTATACATCTTGCCGGCTTTTAAATACATCGATGAGCCTTCAATACAGCACCAATCGGGCTTTATGATAACAAGCTCGTCAAAGTCGCAGTTTTCGATCACAAGTATCGCCGTCATGATCTTCGTAAGGCTCGCTATGAGCATTGGCTCATCGGCATTGTCCTCGTATATCACATCATCGGTATCTGCGCATATTAAGATCGTGCTTTGCGACGAAATATCGTCCCTCTGCGCTTCCGCAAATGACGGAAGTGCAAAAAGCATTGAAACAACAAGCAATACGGACGCAGCTTTACGCATAATAAGCACCGCCTTCAAAGTATAAGGTAGTGCTTATTTTTTCCCGTTTGGTGTTAAATTATTCCTTCTTTGAGATGTACTGATCGACCTTATCCATTATTTGCGGTGCAAGCTCAAGAACACGGTCAACGGTGTTCTGAGCGGGAGGCAGAACATTGAGCATGCGGACTGAATCGCCTTTTACCACAAGGAAGCCCATGGGTTCGATCTTCACTGCCGCGGCACTGCCGCCGCCAAAGCCTGTGGGATTGGTCTTTGCGGACAGATCACCGCCACCGCCGCCGAAGCCGAAGCTGAGCTTGGATACGGGAACGAGGGTGATGCCGTCGGGGGTAACAATGGGTTCTCCGACGATATTATTTACCTCCACCATGTTCTTGATGTTGCTCATTGTTGACTGCATAAGATCGCTGAGTTTGTTCTCCATGTCGTGCCTTCCTTTCCTTTGCGGTGGCTATCCTGTGTTTTATGATTATCGAAATGACAGATATGACAGCCGCTATGATCGCACAAAGCAGCTTGCCTATCCTGATATAGAGCCTTGTACTAAGCTCAAAGATTGTTTTTTCGCTGTTAAAATCGGTGTTTATCGCAATATCCCTGTCCTTAATATTCAGTGCCTTTTCAGCATAGGGCAGAACGGAGTACGCTGCGGTGAGCGCATAGTTATAGTTCATCACCGTCTTGTACGGATCGGGATCGGATATAAGAATATGAAGCCTTAGAAGCGGCATATTGACAGCGGAGCCTATTCGCCCCAAGGCTTTGAGCAGGGTCTTTATGACCCCTATCCATTCGTCGAGCGAAAGCCCAAGCCTTCGGATGAGGGACACCCTTGCCTTCTTTTTCGGCACGGCTTTTGGTTCTGCAATTGCCTCCGCTTTTTTCTTTGCCTTCTTTTTAGTCGGAAATATCTGCTTTTTGCCGATATGCAGCCCAAGTGAAAAGCTGTTATTGCCGGCCGAAATCAGCAGATTTATGGGGATAAGGCAAAGAAGGACGATGATCGCCGCAAGCGCCGCTATTATTATAAGAGCGGTCAAGCCCTCACCTCCGAAATATCAGCCAAGTTCCTCAATGCTCATCTGACTGTCACCGACAGTGTTGAGCTTTTCAATTGCATCTTCAAGCTTTTTAACTGCATCGCCGCTGCTTATATCCGGCAGTGCGGGAAGCTGTGAGAGCTCACTTATGCCCATGGTACGCAAAAAAGCATCGGTCGTTCTCAAAAGAGAGGGTCTTCCGGGTACATCGAGCTTGCCGCAGCGTTCTATGAGTCCCCTGTCGATCAGCACACCGACGGTGTAGGAGCTGTCAACTCCCCTGACCTGATCGATATAAGCCCTTGTAACAGGCTGAAAATACGCAACGACCGCCAAGGTCTCAAGCGCAGGCTGGGAGAGCATGGGCGGCTTACGCTGCTCAAGTGTCTTGCCGATTATCGCAGCATATTCCGGAGCGGAACACATTTGCAGGGTTTTATCAAGCTTAAGTATCCTCATTCCCCTTGCGTTTTCCGCATACTCACGACTGAGCTCATCAGCGGTCTCCCAGATCTCCGCTTCGTCCCTTTCGAGTATCAGGGAGAGCCTTGCTGCGGGAACGGGTTCTCCTGCTGCAAAGAGTATTGCCTCAATTGCAGACTTAATGTTCATATTTTCCATATATTACTCCTCGATCTTTTCAAGGATCTCGTCAATGTTGCCGCCGACAAAGCTTATAAGATAGTCGCCGTCCTCCTCATGAAGCTCAACACTGCCCATGCTGCAAAGCTCAAGTATCGAAATGAATGTTGCGACAAGCTCCGAACGGCTTTTACAGTCACGATATAGCTCGTTTAAGTGCCGAGATGAGTTTTGAATCAGCGCAATTATCTCACGGCTTTTGGTTCTTACCTCGTAGATTATCCTCGACGGAGCTATTTGACGGGTATACTCCTCCGGAGCGGCTGTACCGCCACGACTTACGACACTGAGCAGTGCCTTAAACAAATCGGCTGCATCATGCTTATACTCGTACTCGCCCTTGATTTTGGGGAGCGGTTCGGGGAGCTTCGTGTAATAAAGAAGTCCCGTTTCCGATGCTTTTTTGAGTTCGGGGGTAAGCTTCTGCAAGGCGGCATATACATCTCTGCATTTGAGCTGTTCGAGAGAGGTCATAAGCTCTTCAAGTTCAGACACTTCTTCCTCACCGGCAAGCAGGGTCTTTGTCTTAATGTACAGCAAATGAGATGCCATTTGAACAAATTCACTCGCTATCTCAAGATCCATCCGCTCCATCTCGGCAAGATATTCAAGATATTGATCGAGTATCTCGGAGATCTTAATATCTCTTATCTCTATTTTGTTTTTGGAAAGAAGCATCAAAATGAGGCTCAAAGGACCGGAAAAGTCCTGAAGCTCATTTTTCTCCTTCACAACACCTTCAAGGTGAAAAGTCAAATCTTCCATATGATTTAAAGCAGCATCCTTCCGATGTCATTTCCCCATTCGGCAAAGAAGAAAAGCTTCTCGGTCACAAACTGTGTTGCAATGCTGAGAGGATTGCCGAAAATATCGGTGGCAAGCAGCAGTATGAGGATTATCATACCGTAGCGTTCAAGACGCATAAGCTTGAGATAAGCTTCATCGCTTAAAAAGGAAAACAGCACCTTAGAGCCGTCAAGCGGAGGAAGCGGTATCATATTGAATACAGCAAGTGCCGCACTGAGGTATGCAGTTGTGTATATCGTTTGAAGAATAAGATACGAAAGCTCCGTATTTGCTCTTATGCAGGGCGAAAATGCTATACCGTAGAAGAACAAAAACACACAGCAGATTATCACATTTGCAATGGGTCCCGCAAGTGCGGTAATCGCAATGTCACGCTTGGGCTTTTTGAAATAACGATAGTCAAATGGTACGGGCTTTGCCCAGCCGAATTTGAATATAACCATCATTATAAGACCCATTATATCAATGTGCTTTATGGGATTGAGCGTCAGTCTGCCCGCTCTCTTGGCGGTAGGATCGCCCAAAAGGTATGCCGCATAGCCATGACTGAGTTCATGGAGGGTTATGCATATAAGTGCCGGTATAACGGAAGCAAGCAGCTCCAGCGGTACACTCCAGTCGAGGCCTGAAAATATGTTAGAAAACGATCCCATAATTTAACCTGCAAATTTAAGTATCTCGGCAAGAAGCTCATCTCTGCCGTTGCCCTTTTCGGCGGAAAACAGAATAAGCGGGACTTCATCAGGAAGCTCCAGCGTACTGCGGATAAGGAGCTTATTCGGCTCGATCTCGCTCTTTTTGAGCTTATCGCACTTATTGGCGACTACGACAAGTGGGCAGCCAGATGCGTAAAACCACTGCGCCATCGTAACATCGTCGGCGGTGGGCTTGTGCCTTGAATCGACGATCATAACACCGAGGCTGATGATCCCTTCCGCAAAAAAGCTCTCCATGAGCTTTCCCCATCGCTCCTTCTCGGATTGCGACACCTTGGCATAGCCGTAGCCGGGAAGATCGACAAAATACGCCTTATCGTCGATCAGAAAGTAATTGACATGCACCGTTTTACCGGGGGATTGACCGACTCTCGCAAAATTTTTGCGGTTTAAAAGTCTGTTAATAACAGACGATTTTCCGACATTGGATTTGCCTGAAAACACGATCGAGGGTCTTGCATCGTTTATAAAGCCCGACTTTGTCGCAGCGGACTTTATAAACTCGGCACGGTTTAGATTAAGCGTAGCCATGCTCCACCTTCCTGTCCTTCTTATCGGTGGTCTTACCGTGTACCTGATGCCCCGCCGTCTCATCGGCAACTGGTACCAGCGCGACGGGCAGTGCCTTATCGATACTGTCAACGCATACGAAGTTAAGGGCATTGCGCACGGTCTGATCGATCTCGTCAAGATCGGCTTCATTATCCGAGGGGATTATAACGGTATCAATGCCGTTTCGCATTGCTGCCATTGTCTTTTCCTTCAGGCCGCCTATCGCCATGACCCTGCCTCGGAGACTTATCTCACCTGTCATCGCAACATTGTGACGCACGGGACAGCCTCCAAGTGCCGATATAAGCGCAACGGTGACGGTTATTCCGGCGGAAGGTCCATCCTTCGGAACGGCGCCCTCGGGGAAATGAAGGTGAATATCGTTTTTCTTGTAAAAATCGGGGTCAATGCCGAATTCCGAGGCATGGCCTCTTATATAGGTCAGTGCAGCATGGCAGGATTCCTTCATGACATCGCCGAGATTGCCGGTGAGCTCAAGCTTACCTGTACCGGGTACGACTGCCGCTTCGACATCTAAAACCTCACCACCCGCTGCCGTCCATGCCAGTCCTCTGACAAGGCCTATATGATCGAGCTTTCTGCGCTGTTCGGTCTTATATTTCGGCGATCCGAGGTAGGGCTGTAAGCCCCCGCTGCGGATGCTGACACTCTTTTTGCCCCCTTCTGTCAAGGCGACGACTGCTTTTCTGCATATTGCGGCGATGCTTCTTTCAAGATTTCTAACACCTGACTCCCTTGTGTACTGCGTCATGATCTCTCTGACGGCATCATCGCTTATTTTAAGCTGAGTTGCTTTAAGTCCGTGCTTTTTGCGCTGTTTGGGGATAAGATAGGTCTTTGCGATACTAAGCTTTTCCTCGTCTGTATACGATGAAAGCTCGATGACCTCCATCCTGTCAAGTAGTGCCTTGGGGATAGTATCGGTCGTATTTGCCGTTGCGATGAAGAATACATCGGAAAGGTCATATGGAATCTCAAGGAAATTGTCCCTGAAGGTCTTGTTCTGCTCCGGATCTAGTACCTCAAGCAGTGCAGATGAGGGATCGCCCTTGTAGCTTGAGCCGAGTTTATCTATCTCGTCGAGTATCATGACGGGATTTGAGCTATCGGCAATGCGAAGTCCGGAGATTATTCTGCCGGGCATTGAGCCGAGATAGGTCTTTCTGTGGCCTCTGATCTCCGCCTCATCGTTTACGCCACCGAGGGAGATGCGAACGGACTTTCTGCCGAGGGCATTGGCTATGCTCAGTGCAATGCTGGTCTTACCTGTTCCGGGAGGGCCGACAAGGCAGAGAAGCGCACCCTTAAAATCGGGAGAATACTGACGAACGGCAAGATACTCGATCACTCGCTCTTTGACCTTTGTGAGACCGAAGTGGTCGTCGTCAAGCTTCTTCTTCACAACATCAAGGCGGAAGGCGTCAACTGTGCGTTTATTCCAAGGCAGCTCAATGCAGGTATCGAGATAGCCTCTTATAACGCTGCTTTCGGCCGAACCGAAGGGCTGCTTTGCAAGACGGGAAACTTCCTTATAGAGCTTCTTCTCTATTTCCTCGGGAAGATGGAGCTGCGCAATCTTCTCCCTGTACTCGTATATCTCGTCGTCACCGTCTTCACCCAGCTCATGCTGAATGACCTTCATCTGCTCACGGAGATAATACTCACGCTGACTGCGGTTCATCTGCTCATTGGTTGCTTTCGCAAGCTCCTGCTCATAACCGTATGCCGCTGCAAGCTGCTGAATACAGTCAATAACGGAGTGAAGTCTCATAATGGGATCCCGCTGCTCAAGTATAGCCTGCTTATCTGTGTAGAACAGATTCAGCGTCTGAGCTACCCTGTTTGCAAGCACACCGGGGTCCTTGGTTGTTATTATGCTGAACATACTCATGGGGTTGCCGTTATCACTTAGCTGCTCGTTCTCACGGAGAAGATCGACGCAGACCTTCATGAGCATGGAAGCTTCCTTGGGATTATAAACAATTGCGTCCTCAAGCGGGACCACTCTTCCGACAAAAAAGGGATCTTCGCTATATATGCAGTCGATCTTTGCGGCATAAAGTCCCTCAACGCTCACAGAGCTTGCCTTGCCCATCGAGTTTGCGACCGATGTTATGTGGCAGACTACACCGACGGAATATAAGTCCCTTGCCGTAGGTGCCGCAACGGAGGCATCCTTCTGGGCGACAAGGAAAATGTCATAGTCCGTATCGGCAGCGGATCTGAGCGCTGCAAGTGACTGCTGACGCTCAACGCTGAAGGTCATGAAAACATTGGGGAACATGGTGAGTCCCCGTAAGGGAATGATCGGAAGATCTTTTGCAATGAACTTATCTCTTGATTCCATTTTTCCTCCTTGGGGTATAAAAAGCGCAGGGCGAGATCATGCCCCGTCCTGCACCGGAAAGTCAATTATTGCGAATTATTTCGGGGCTGGTATTGTTATTAACGCAGTCGGCGGTAACAATAACCTTCTGTATGTCCTTTTCGGACGGCACTCCGTACATTATGTCGGTCATAATGTTTTCCATAACACTGCGCAGACCTCTTGCGCCTATCTTCATCTCGATAGCCTTATCCGCTATGGCTTCAAGCGCCTCGGATTCATACTCAAGGTCAACGCCGTCGTACTCCATGAGAGCCTTGTACTGGCGTGTCATGGCGTTCTTGGGCTCTGTTAGTATCCTCACAAGGTCTTCTCTCTTGAGCGAGTTGAGCGGTGCTATCACGGGGAGGCGTCCTATAAGCTCGGGAATGATACCGAATTTCAAAAGATCGTGCTGCTGCGCCTGAGCAAGCAGATCACCTGTGTCTGCATCACCGGAGCTTCTTATCTCCGCTCCGAAGCCTATGCTCTTTTTATCGGTACGCTTTTCGATTATCTTATCAAGTCCGTCAAATGCGCCGCCGCAGATGAAGAGTATATTTGTGGTATCGACCTTGATAAACTCCTGATGCGGGTGCTTTCTTCCTCCTTGGGGAGGAACATTTGCAACTGTGCCTTCAAGAAGCTTTAAAAGTGCCTGCTGAACACCTTCACCGGAGACATCCCTTGTGATAGAGGTGTTCTCGCTCTTGCGGGCGATCTTGTCGATCTCGTCAATATATATGATGCCTCTTTCCGCACGCTCGACATCGAAATCGGCAGCCTGAAGAAGTCTGAGCAGGATATTCTCAACATCCTCACCGACATAGCCCGCTTCGGTAAGCGTGGTCGCATCGGCTATCGCAAAGGGGACATTGAGCATCTTTGCCAATGACTGAGCAAAAAGTGTCTTGCCGCTGCCGGTGGGACCGATGAGCAAGATGTTACTCTTTTGCAGCTCGACCTCGTTATCGGCGGCATACAGAATGCGCTTATAATGATTGTATACCGCGACGGAAAGAACGATCTTTGCCCTCTCCTGCCCGATTATATATTCATCGAGCATTTCCTTTATTTCAATGGGCTTGGGCAGCTCATCAAAGCTTAAGCCCAGTTCATCGCCTTCAAGCTGCGACTGCTCATCATCCGCAACTATGCTCATGCAAAGACGGATGCACTCATCGCATATATATGCGCCGTTGCCCGCTATAAGTCTGCCGACCTGACTTTGCGGTTTACCGCAAAATGAGCAGCGGATACTTTTTCTTTCATCGGTTTTTGCCATGCTTATACCTCAAAACATATTTCTGTTATGCCAAATATGGGGGAACTGTATTTGTTCCCCCATCGTTTCAGCGTTTGGCGATAACTTTGTCAATAAGACCGTACTCGAAGGCTTCCTGAGCCGACATGAAATGGTCGCGCTCACAGTCTCTCTCGATGGTCTCGACAGGCTTGCCGGTATTCTCGGCAAGGATGCGGTTAAGGTTGTGCTTGATCTTTAAGATCTGCTCTGCCTGGATCTGAATATCGGTACACTGACCCTGACTGCCGCCGGAGGGCTGATGTATCATGATCTCGGAATTGGGCAGTGCAAGGCGCTTGCCTTTTGCTCCGCTCGAAAGCAGGAATGCACCCATGGATGCCGCAAGACCTATGCAGATGGTGGAAACATCGGGCTTTATATACTGCATGGTGTCATAGATCGCCATGCCTGCCGTGACGCTGCCGCCGGGGCTGTTTATATAAAACTGTATGTCCTTATCGGGATCCTGCGCCTCAAGGTACAGAAGCTGCGCTACGATAAGACTTGCGGTCGCATCGTTGACTTCCTCGGACAGCATTATAATGCGGTCGTTTAAAAGTCTCGAAAATATATCGTAGGAGCGTTCTCCGCGGCTTGTCTGTTCTACTACATAAGGCACTAAACTCATAATATAAGTCTCCTTTCAATATCAGTTCATCCGGGAGATCATATCCAAATACCGCTGTTTTTATTCGGCTTATTCCTCGGATACGCTTGCCGACTCAATGATGACATTGGTTGCTTTCTCTTTCTTGAACTCGTTTCTGATGAACTCAAGGCCGAAGTAGTTGAGAATGTCCTCGGGCTGTGCGTTGACGGTCTCCGCCGCACCCTTAACATACTCGTCGGTCTCCTCGTCGCTTGCCTCGATGTTCTCAGCCTCGATAACAGCGTTGAGCAGGAGATCCTGCTTTACCTGATAGACTGCTGCAGGACGAAGGCTCGCGTCAACGGTGGCCTTATCGAGACCCATGATCTTCATGAGGTCTTCGGTGGAAACATCGTCGCCCTGAACGCCGAAGTTTGCGGCATAGCTGCGGAGTATCTCGTTAAGCTTTACATCAACCATGCTGTCGGGTACATCGACGGTCATGTTGTCGCAAGCCTTCTGCATGATCTCGGTGCGGAACTTTGCCTCGACCTCGTCGGTCTTGGTCTTTTCGAGACCGGCTCTTACATCTGCCTTGTATTCCTCAAAGGTATCGAACTCGGAGACATCCTGAGCAAACTCGTCATCCAGCTCGGGAAGCTCGGGAGCGGTGAGACTGTTGAGCTTTACTTTGAATACGACGGACTTGCCCGCAAGGTCTGCGACATAGTCTTCGGGGAAGGTAACATTTACATCCTTCTCCTCGCCTATGTTCATGCCGATGACCTGCTCCTCAAAGCCGGGTACGAACATACCGGAACCGAGTTCGAGATTGAAGTTCTCTGCCTTGCCGCCCTCAAAACGCTCACCGTCGAGGAAACCGTCAAAGTCGATGTTTGCGGTATCGCCATCCTGAGCCTCACGCTCAACGCTGATGATACGGGCATTGCGCTTTGCGGTGTTGCGGATCTGCTTCATGACATCGTCATCGGTGACTTCGGCAGACTGCTTGGGAGCGGAGAGGTTCTTGTACTCACCGAGGGTGACCTGGGGATAAAGCTCAAGTGCGAAGGTGACGGTGAAGGACTTGTCCTCTTCGACATTCATATCGACGATAGCGGGGGTGCCAATGATTTTGAGGCCTGCATTGTCAAATGCGAAGTTATATGCCACAGGGCAAAGATCATCTATTGCGTCCTGATAAAATACCTCGGCGCCGAACATGCCCTCAATGATGGCACGGGGGGCTTTGCCCTTTCTGAAGCCGGGTACATTGATGGAATTCTTATTCTTCTTGTAAGCGGCATTGACAGCTGCTTCAAATTCGTCGGGGCTGACCTCGACCTGTACATTGGCGGTCTTGTTCTCTTTGTTTTCTACATTCTTGATTATCATTTACTGACTTCCTCCTAAAATGTTCTTGCAAACACTTATGCATAATAGCAGATAATGTGCCTAAAAGCAATGATTTTATTTGAATTCTACATATATTTAATTTAATTTTTGAGGCTCAAAATTAACAAAATCAGCCGAAACGAGGCGAAATTCGGTTTCACCGAGGCTGCCGTTGAAGGAATAGGCGCAGCTTGCGGCATGTAGATGCCCGTAGCAGCATAAGCGTACACCGTAGTTTTCAAGCAGCGAAAGTATATCGGAGCATTCGTATTGCAGATATTTCGGCGGATAATGCAGGAAAACAAGCTTCTCCCCTTCCCCTGCCGACTTGAGCGATGCCTCAAGGCGCATGGTCTCACGCTGCATTATTTTTTTGTCATGGGTATTGCCCTTGAGCTCCTCGTAAAACCAACCTCTTGTACCGCAAAGCTTTACACCTTGATAGTCAAAGCTGTTGTTGTGCATAATATCGATTGTTTTTATACCGTGCTGCTCGAAGAATCTCTTTGCCTTTGTAGCCGTTGACCACCAATAATCGTGATTTCCCTTTAAAATGATCTTTTTGCCGGGCAGCGCATCGATGAAGAGAAAATCCTCCAGCGCATCATCCATACTCATTCCCCAGCTTATGTCACCGCAGATGACCGTCAGATCGTCGGGACCGAGCTTTGAAAAGCCGGCTTTAAGTTTTTCCGTATAATCAGTCCATCTGCCTCCGAACACCTCCATCGACTTGTTGCAGCCGAGTGAAAGGTGGAGATCGCCGATAGTGTATAATGACATAGCTCCTCCGTATAAATGCTCTATGCTCCGGAAATAATACTGTTGCCGAAGGCAAGTATAAAATCGGAGGTTTTAATAATGAGTGATAAGAAGATCAAAACAAACGAGATCACAGGCGTTGGCTGTGAGGTAACGCAGTGCAAGTACAATACCGTTGACAGCAAATGCTCCGCCTCTCACATCAGCGTACAGAATCAGAGGGCAAGCACAAAGTCGGAGACCTACTGCTCAACCTTCTGTCCCAGAGGCTGCTGCGACTGACCTGTCCTCGCTCCCGAATTTTGTCGGGAGCGGCTACATATCAGGAAAGGAATTTTGCAACCGTTTCTTTCATTTCATCAGCCGACACAACGCCCTCAAACCTCTTTTCACGCTTATCGAGATCACGCAGCGGTGCGGGAGCCGGAATGCCGCAAAGGGTCGAAAGTCTTTCGATAGGCAATGCATTGTCATAAGCCGAGGTCTCACCGAGTGCAGAAAGCACACTGTCACTGAATTTGAAGGGGCTTGCGGTCGAAACTATGACCGTGGGACGGGGTATCTCCCTTGCACGGCGGCGATCGGAGAGGACATTGTACGCAACAGCGGTATGGGTATCTATGAGATAGCCATACTCATTCCAAACGGACTTTATCGTTTTGAGAGTGTCCTCATCGTTGCAGCAGCCTCCTTCAAAGCATTCATCTATCGCTGCTTTGAGTTCATCACTCACGGTGTAAACACCGGATTCGCCGAGTGCTTTCATATAGGCGTTTACCTGCTCATCGCTGCCGGAGAGTGCGTAGAGCAGTCGTTCGAGGTTGCTGGACACGAGAATGTCCATCGAGGGTGAGCGGGTGCATTTAAAGCTGCGGTTTTTGTTATATTCGCCGCTGTCGAAAAAGTCCGTGAGGACATTGTTTTCATTCGATGCACAGATAAGTCTGCCTACAGGGAGACCCATGCGCTTTGCATACCAGCCTGCAAGTATGTTTCCGAAGTTGCCGGTGGGAACGCAGAAATCTACCTCCTCGCCGTAGGGTATGCAGCCGGAGGCGACATAGTCGCAATAGGCGGAGAAATAATAGACTATCTGAGGCAGCAGTCTTCCCCAGTTAATAGAGTTTGCGGAGGATAGGAAGCACCCCTTTTCATCGAGCTTGGAGGCAAATTCTTTGTCGGAGAATATTTTTTTAACGCCGCTTTGTGCATCGTCAAAGTTGCCGTACACTGCGGTGACGCCTACATTTTCGCCCTTTTGGGTTATCATTTGCAGCTTTTGCGCTTCCGATACACCGCCCTGAGGATAGAAAACCTGTATCATGGTGCCTTCAACATCGGCAAAGCCTTCGAGTGCAGCCTTTCCGGTGTCGCCACTGGTGGCAACGAGTATGCAGACCTTGCGCTTTTCACCGCATTTTTTGAGCGATGCCGTTAAAAGATGGGGCAAAAGCTGAAGTGCCATATCCTTAAAGGCACAGGTGGGGCCGTGATACAGCTCCAATACGGCGGTCTTGGGATTGAGCATATGCAGCGGTGCTACCTTGGGATCGTCGTAGCTGCTGCCGTAGGCGGCAAACACAAGCTTTTTCAGCTCGGCTTCGTCAAATTCATCGAGATACTTAGACATTATGTAAACCGCTCTTCCACAATAGTCAAGCGGAATGAGGTTCTTTATCTCATCGTCCTTAAGCTGCGGAATGTTCTCGGGTACATAGAGACCGCCGTCGGGTGCGAGACCCTTGGATATTGCCTGTGCTGCGCTGACTTTGACTTTTGAATTTCTTGTACTGAAGTATTTCATGTTCAGACCTCGAATGCGTTTTCTATCAGATTTACGGTCGCCTTGCGGCCGAATGTTCCGTCCTGCCAATACAGCTCCATCACATCGAATCTGGGCTGCTTTTCCGTTTCATGCCGCTGCAAAAAAATCTCAGCGGCTTTTATTATTCGGCGCTGCTTTGAATATGTCACGAACTCCCGTGCCTCACCGTGATCCGTTCTGTTACGGAGCTTCACCTCAACGAAAACGATGTAGCGTGAGTTTTCGGCAATAACATCGATCTCACCGTGACGGCATGAGAAGTTCATTTCAACTATCTTATAGCCGTGGAGCTTATAGTACGCCGCTGCTTTCTTTTCGCCCCACTTTCCGAGTTCCCTGCTGTCCATCAGTGCATTTTCCTCAGGAAGCTCGGTCTGTGTATCTCCGACGGGCCATGCTCACGAAGTGCTTCATAGTGCAGTTTTGTGCCATAGCCCTTGTGCTTATCGAAATGATATTCGGGGTACTTCTCCGCCATTTCGAGCATATAACGGTCACGGCTAACCTTGGCAAGCACCGACGCCGCGGCAATATCGGCGCAAAGAGAGTCGCCCTTTATGACGCATCGGCTGTTTATCTTAATGTCCTTATTCCTGTTGCCGTCAATCAAAGCAAGCTCCGGCGTTACCGAAAGCCCCTCTATCGCACGGTTCATCGCAAGCATCGTTGCACCGAGGATATTAAGCTCCTCGATCTCCGATACGCTTGCAAAGGCTATGGAGTAAGACAGAGCCTTTTCGGTGATCTCGGAGAAAAGCATTTCCCTTTTGGCTTCGGTCAGCTTCTTGGAATCGTTTAAGCCCTCGATCACAAGTCCTTGAGGGAGAATGACCGCAGCGGCGTAAACCGGCCCCGCAAGTGGGCCTCTCCCCGCTTCATCAACACCGCAGATCTTGCTGTAGCCCTCTGCGTATATCTCGTTTTCAAGTGTCCAAAGATCAGTCATCGGGTCGCTCCAAGCTCAGTCTGCCAAGCTTACCGTCATGGTATTCACTCAGCAGTGTGTTTGCCATGCGCTCAATATCATACTCGCCCTTAGATACGAGAAAGCCCCTCTTTTTCGCTGCGGCTTCAAGGAGTTCGAAGCCGTTTAATTCGGGTGAAGGCTCGATCTTATATCTGTCCGTAAGTGCCTGCGGGTACATTCGGGCAAGCCTCAGCATGAAATTTGCGCCAAGCGTCTCACGGTCAAGGACATCGGATTTGATCGCATTTGTGATGGCAAGCAGCTCACCGACCTCCTGCGAATCAAACTTAGGCCAGAGTATTCCGGGGGTATCAAGAAGGTCAAGCCCCCTGTCGATATTTATCCACTGCTTACCCCTTGTAACTCCGGGCTTATCTCCGGCAGCGGCCGCCTTGCGTCCCGCGACCTTATTTATAAATGTAGACTTTCCGACATTGGGTATGCCGAGGATCATTACACGGAGGGGACGATTCTGCCCCTTGGCGGCATATTCCTCGAGCTTTGCGGAAAGAAGCTCCTTGACGCTCTTTGAAAAAGCATTGACTCCCTTGCCGCTTTTGGCATCTGTCTGAATTACCTTCATGCCGTTTGCTTCAAAGAATTTGACCCATGCTGCCGTAATATCCTTATCCGCAAGGTCGCAGCGGTTTAAAATAATAAGCCTCGGCTTATCACCCGCAAGACGGTCAATATCGGGGTTTCGGCTTGAGCGGGGTATTCTGGCATCAAGTATCTCACACACCGCATCGACAAGCTTGATATTGTCCTCGATCATGCGCTGTGCTTTGGTCATGTGGCCGGGGAACCACTGAATATTCATTTTTTCAAACGCCGCATCTGCCATATCAATCACCGTAGGGGCTGCCAATCCTGTCAAGCGGGAACATTATAAACACCGCTTTGCCGAGTATGAGTCTCGTATCCACCATGCCGATCTCAGCCTTGCGGCTGTCTGTCGATCTGTTTCTGTTATCACCCATCACGAAAACACAGCCCTCGGGAACGGTCCGGATGCCGGAAAAGTCAAGCGGAATATAGGTGTAATCAGCGGTGTAGGGTTCATCGAGTGCTTTGCCGTCAACATAGACTATGCCCTTGTCAAAATCTATCTCAACGGTCTGACCCTCGGTTGCTATAACACGCTTTACCAAGGCCTCGGACTTATACTCATCCTTGCGGAATACGACTATATCGCCCTGCTTGGGGGTGTAAAAGAGATTGGAGACGATCATCTTGTCGCCGTTATACAGCGTATTGTTCATCGAATCACCGTCAACATCAACGGGATGGAGTATGAAAATAAAGACAAGTATGCATGCGACAAGGGCCGTTACAAGGCTTATCGCCCACTCATACAGCTCACCGCGCACATTAAGCTTTGCGGGCTTTTTTGCGGGTGCCGTCTTTTTCTTTGTCGTCTTTTTCATTGCAGTGCCTCTTTAAAACAAATTTATTAAATCATTATACACCAATTGAAGGTATATAGGCAACAAAAAAAGAGGCTTTCGCCTCTTTTTTTGACTTGATGTAGGTTTTGAGCTTACAGACGCTCTTTGACCTTTGCGCTCTTACCGACTCTCTCACGGAGGTAGTAGAGCTTTGCCCTGCGCACTTTACCTCTGCGAACGGTCTCAACGGAGACGATGGAGGGAGAGTGTACGGGGAAGACCTTCTCGCAGCCTACGCCGTAGGAAATACGACGGACGGTGATGGTCTCGTTGATGCCGCCATGCTTTTTGGCAATGATGGTGCCTTCAAAAGCCTGGTTGCGCTCACGGCTGCCTTCCTTTACACGGACGGTGATGCGAACGGTGTCACCGACATTGAGTGTGGGCAGTTCGGGCTTCATGTACTGTTCGCTGAGAATTTTGACCAGATCCATAATCTAATCCTTCCTTTACTTTAAGGCGTTCATACCGTTGGGCGCATCGACCTCGGCAGCGGACCGCTTGATAGCTTGCACACACAAGCCAAAGTATAATAGCACAAATGCTTTGATATTGCAAGCTTTTTTTAATAAAACACCTGCATTTCGGCGTCAAATATTTCAAGTCTGCGGAATTTCGCAAAATCGGGGCAAATATCGGGCGAAAGCTGACGCAGTGCAGAGACCAAATGCTCCGGATTGAGCGTCGGTTCCTGTGCCGAGATGAGGGCGTTCAGCTTTACACCGTCTGTATCGGGAGTGAAGCTTATCTCTTTTATTGCGGGGGCAATGTCGCTTTCACCCACCCCCCTCTTGGTTTTGCGCTCGATCACTATGTTTTCACGAGAGAAAAAGTCACGCAGGCTTTCCGCCATCTCACTTTTGTCTCTCTCGTCATACTCGAATACGCCCTCAACAGAGAGCCATTTAATATCTTTGACCTTGCGTTCGGAGGCATACACGCTTTGAACCTCGATGCCCTCGGGCATTTGCTTTGACAGTGCCGCAAGAATCTCATCTGGCGAAACATCCTCGATAAGCTTAAAATCCATTATCTCGCATACGCTTTCACAGCCGACGGAAAGCGGCAGTGCGATCGAAATATTCGGATGAGGGTTAAAGCCCTCGGAGTATTTCAGGCGGATCTCCGCTCTCAAAAACGCCCTTGTTATCGTCCTCATAAGATCGAGGTGGGAAATATAGACCGCCCTTCTGGTCTTCTGAAATCTCATTCTGAGCTTATCCATCGCAGCGACCTCCACTCAATGCTTTTGCACCGCAGCCGGCACACTGCATACGGCAGTCGGTTATATGTTTTTCGTCACATCTGGAATACTCCCGCTCACGCCACAGATGATCCTTGCGCACTCCGACATCGACAACATCCCACGGCAAGATCTCGTCCTTCCCCCGTTCCCTGTGAGCGTAGAATTCGGGGCTGAGTCCCGCATCACGGAATGCGTTCATCCAGCGGTCGAAATCGAAGTAATCCGTCCACGCTTCAAGTCTTCCGCCGCTGCGCCATACATTCTCGATGACCTTGCCCATTCTCCTGTCACCTCTTGAGAGAGTAGCTTCGATATAGCTGGTCTGGGGATCGTGCCAATTGTAGACGACATTCTTTGCGATTATTGCCTTGCGAAGCAGCTCGACCTTGGAAATGTACTCCTCCATTGTATTCTGCTTTTCCCACTGGAAAGGACTATGCGGCTTGGGAACAAAGCAGGAAGTGGAAACCGTTATGCGCACTCCCCTGTTTTTGTTCTTGGAATAGAGTCTCCATGTGTGCAGCACCTGATTTGCAAGCTCCGCTATGCCGAGAATATCCTCCTCGGTCTCGGTAGGCAATCCCAGCATGAAGTAGAGTTTGACCGTGTTCCATCCGCCTTCAAAGGCAAGCTTGCAGGTGTTTAAGAGATCTTCCTCGGTGACATTCTTGTTTATCGCATCACGAAGCCGCTGACTTCCCGCTTCCGGTGCAAAGGTCAGACCGCTCTTTCTCGTCTTTTGTATCCTGTGCATGATCTCTATTGAGAAGTTGTCCGCTCTCAGTGAGGGCAGCGACAATCCGATGCTTCTCGGTTCGCAGTATTCCAAAAGTCCATCACAGAGTTCAGGCAGCTTTTTGTAATCACTGGAGCTTAAGGAGAGCAGCGTTATATCCTGACAGCCTGTATTTTTAAGCAGTGCCTTGCCCTGCTCTATCAGAAGATCGACGCTTTTTTCCCTGATCGGTCTGTAGGTATGCCCTGCCTGGCAGAAGCGGCAGCCTCGTATACAGCCCCTGAAAAGCTCAAGATTTACCCTGTCATGCACGACCTCGGTCGAAGGAACTATGGGATTGAGCGGAAATTGCACGGTGTCGAGGTCTTTTATTATACGCTTTGTGACTTTTTCGGGTGCGGTATCGTCAATATCAAAGCGGCTTAATGTGCCGTCGTCGTTATACACGGGAGTGTAGAACTCGGGTGCATATATTCCGCCGATCTTTACTGCTTCGGTGAGAAAATGCCGCTTGTCCCAGCCCTCCGCTTTGGCGGTGTTGAGCAGGGCTAAAAGCTCATTATTCATTTCCTCGCCCTCGCCGAGAAGGAATATGTCGATAAAATCCGCCATGGGTTCGGGATTGAGTGCTGCGGTTCCGCCGATAACCACAAGCGGCAGCAGCTCCTTACGCTCCGAACGATGAAGCGGTACTCCCGCCATATCCATCATATCGAGTACCGTGGAATACGCCATCTCATAGCCAACGGAGAAAGCAAGCACATCATGCTCCGATATGGGGTCGCCGCTTTCGAGGGCGTACAGTGGTATCCCCGCTTTCTTCTGCTCTTCGTACATATCACCCCAAGGTGCGAAAACACGCTCGCACCACACATAGGGCAAAGAATTCATGGTAGAATAAAGTATACTCATGCCGAGATTCGACATGCCTATTTCGTAAATATCGGGAAAGCAGAATGCCACTCTCAAGCTGACGCTTTCCCTGTCCTTAATTATCTGATTAAATTCACCGCCGGTGTATCTCGCCGGCTTCTGCACCTTCGGCAGTATTCTTTCAAGTCGCTTATCCATCATACGCTCCGTTTAAGTGATGTTTGCATTTTACAACAATTCCTCGGATTTTACAATAGCCCTCCGCTTTTCATTTGCGAAATGAGAAGTATGACGGCAGCAATGAGCACAGCTCTGCCGACCTCGCTGCCGAAATTAAATACTCCGAATAGCGCAAGGGCGATCGTGAGCGTTGTTCCGATGGTTTTGCAAAGCCTGTTCGATTTGTAGTTTGGGAGAATTGAGCCGAGAACGCAGCGCAGCATTCTGCCGCCGTCAAGAGGCAGGATCGGCAAAAGATTGTATACTGACAGAATGAAACCAAAGCCGGATGAGATGAGAAGAAACTCGCTGCTGTATTCTCTGCCGATCTTGGAAAACAGATACGCAAAGACCAAACCCGCCAACGGTCCGGATAGCAGGGCAACGAATTCCGATGCTCTGCCTCTAAGCCCGCAGTAGCTCATGCACAGTCCGCTTATATCAAAGCGCAGAGATTTTATCTCGGCTCCGAAAGCGTAAAGTGCAGCAGCATGTCCGAGTTCGTGAATGACAACGGCGATGAGAAGGGCAGAAAGCGTTGAAAAACCAAAGAAAAAGTACAGAAGTGATAAGAGTATAAGGGCACCGCTGCCGATGTCAAATGACTTCATCTAAAGATAATTGCTTCCGAAAACCGTGCTATTGCCTCATAAATATCACCTGAGCTCAGGGCATATCCAATTGCCGCAATGCTCTCCGTTTGGGGCAGATTTACGGCAAGGACTTCGCAGATGTCGGACGACAGCTCGGGTGATACCACCTTTATGATCGTGATTGCGGCAAATAGCGCAGTGATTACAAGCACTTTTCTTTTCTTCATGCGATCACTCTCCCCGATAGATTGTATTATTTCATCTGCGGAATATGATGGATATTTAGTCTTGACTTTTTTGCCGACCCTTATTATAATAAATAGGCTTATCGGGGTGTAGCGCAGATGGTAGCGCGCTTGGTTCGGGACCAAGAGGCCGGGAGTTCAAATCTCCCCACTCCGACCAAAAAGCCAAGTCCATTGGACTTGGCTTTTTTATTCAAGCCGATGTGTAGACAAATTAAAACCGCAACCAATGCGAATAACTATATTTCGCAATAAATCTTTTCGCCAGACTGTGCTAAATCAGATTATCGGATGAGAGCTTGCTGTCTGCCGAATGGTATAAAATATTGCACCCCCTTTTTATTTATCGAACATAACTCGATTGGGTGTGCATTTTTTCGATTTTGTCAGCATTTATTGATTGTTAACCGTTTCCTTACTGGTTTAACTCAAACTTAAACACATATTTATAAAATTAATGTTTACTTACCATTTACTGATATTGCGTGACATTTCATTTTATGTTACGATGTTAATACACATAATTGTATATAGTGTGTATTTTTTGACACGGAGTTTAATTGTTATGAACAAAAAGATATTCGACAAGATCAGAAACGAAAATCCCTTCTTGCCGCTCAGTGACATAGTTCATGAGCTCCTTCTGCAAAATATAATCAGCTTCAGTCTCGAACCCGGTACGAGGATAAGCGAGAATTCGATATCTCAAGAGCTCGGTATCAGCCGCTCCCCCATTAAGACCGCACTCGAAGGTCTTTCGGAAAGAGGCTTTATAAGGATACGCAACAGCAGATACTATGTTGCCGATTTCGATGAGGCGGAGTATCGCGATATTTTCGATCTGACCGTTATGATCGAACCCTTTGCCGCAGCTAAGGCGGCAAGGAAGATAAGTGACGAGCAGCTTTCGGAGCTTTACAGAATAGCGCACAGACTGACGGAGCTTTACGCCGAAGCATATGAGAGCGGAAGGAACTTCGGATACAGCAAGCTTCTCGATCAGGAGATAGCCTTTCATTCGGGGCTTGTCAGGGCATCCGGCAACTCACTTATCGCAAACCTTTACGACAGCAAAAAGTATGTCATTTGGCGTTACAGGGGCTATCTTCTCTACAGCAGACCCGAGGGTTTCTTTAAAACGCTGGATACCGATCACACGCTGATATGCGATATTTTAAAGCTCCACGATGATGAGCTTGCCGCCGCAGTCACCCGTCGTCACCTCCATGTTTCGAGAGACGGCATCGAGCGATATGAGCTGATCTCAAAGCCCAGAAAAATCGAATAAGCATAATACAGGCATCAAATGGTGCCTGTATTTTTATGTAATTGCTCATTTTACCAAGCAATTTGAATGTAGAATCTAGTTTTTAATACATAGTCCTACCCTGCTTTGGCTTATTATTTGACGCAATCAAAAGAGGTATATTAAACTACTTACAAGTTTACACGACAAAGCAGTTCCGTATGGGCACTGTTACAACTTGATACTTACATCGCTGCACATCGGCGTTTTTCTCTCCCCCCTAATTACCCTGTGCTGAAAGGAATTGTTTTGTACACTTCCTTTTGGTGACAGGGTAATTTGTTTATTTATTGTCAATTATGACGAACATTGCCCCGTTTTTTGGGGATGTTATATAGTGAAGAAAAACAAAAAAACAGGAGGAAATCTAAATGAGTGACAACACTGCTCTTAAGAGCACTTGGGCTGCCGGCTTTTCCGTAGCTTCGGTTTGGTTCGGTACCCATGTCGGCGGAGGCTTTGCTTCCGGTAATCAGGTGGTTCAGTACTTTGCACAGTACGGCCCCCTCGCAGCAGCTTTCCCCATTATCGCAATGGGTATTCTCGCTGTAGTTATGTACATCATGGTAAAGTTCGCAAAGGTCGGCGGTTACACCAACTATAAAGACACCTATGCAGCACTTTATCCCAAGCCCTGGATGGAGATTTTCTTTGAGATCTTCTACATTGTCATAGTTCTTGCTGCTATGGCATCCGCCGTTGCAGGCGCAGGCGAAGTTCTCGCAAACTTCATCGGTATCCCCTATGTCGGTGCGAGCAAGGTCATCATGAACCTCATCATCGTTGCAGTTC
The DNA here is from genome assembly GCA_964562265.1 of uncultured Oscillospiraceae bacterium. GTDB lineage: Bacteria > Bacillota > Clostridia > Oscillospirales > Oscillospiraceae > F23-B02. Next base: position 2,157 of record CAZLSN010000013.1, on the reverse strand, counting down.
TGATCCTTCTCACCATCTTCGGTGTTAAGCTCGTCATTGCGGCTTCCACCGTTCTTTCCATCGCAATTATCGTTATCACCGCTCTCATGGTCGTATTCGGCCTCACCGCAGACTTCGATGCAATTGCCGGTCAGCTCGCCTCTGCAAACGGTCTTGAGCTTGCAGGCTACACCGATGCAGTCGGCGAATCCATCTGGAAGGGCGTTCTCGTTTACGCAGCATTCCAGTGCGTTTCCATCCCTCCCATGATCGCAGCTTCCCAAGACCTCTCCCTCAAGGGCATCAAGAGGGCTCATATCCTCGGCTGGCTCATGAACGGTCTTGCTCTCGCAGCTTCCGCTTACATGCTCGTTAAGTGGTATCCCCTGCTCTCCGCACTCCAGTCCGCAGGCGTTGAGGGCTTCACCAATGCTCTCGGCATCCCCAACCAGACCGTTCTCGGTCTCATCGGCATCAAGTGGATGCTCATTGCGTTCAGCGTACTCCTCTTCTGCGCATTCATGTCTACCTGCGTAACTCTCGTTTACACCATGATCCAGCGCTTCGAAGGCAAGTTCTTCCCCTCCAAGGTCAAGAGCGAAAAGGTTCGCGGCATTTTCGTCGGTGCTATCGTCATCGCCATCTGCTTTGCGATCTCCCTCCTCGGTCTCACCGATATTGTCAAGTACGCATACGGCTACGACGGCTACTATGCAATTCTCGTTATCGTTATCCCCGCATTTGTTTGGGGCATTCCCAAGCTCAAGAAGATGCAGGCGGCAAAGAAGAACTGATAAACACACTGATTTTAAGGCACCGCCGTTTAAACGGCGGTGCCTGTTGAGGATAATGCACTATGAAAATCGCTATGATCGGCTCAGGCGCAGCGGGCAGTGTTTTTGCCTGCTATCTCAAAAAGGGCGGTGCCGAGCTTACGCTCGTTGACAGATACAAGGCGCACATGGATAAGTGTGCCGAGTGCGGTATGACATTTGTCTCCCCTGTCGGAGAGGAAGTCATCACCGGCTTTAAAACCGCATATTCCGCCGAAGACATCGGCGTTCAGGATATTGTCATTTTAATGGTCAAGGCGACGCAGACAGACGGTATCATGCCCTCGGTCATGCCCTGTATCGGCAAGGACACAGTTGTTGTTTCTTTGCAGAACGGTCTGGGCAACGACGATACTCTGCAAAGATATCTTCCCGCAGAGAACATTCTCTACGGTTTCGGCACCATCGGTACGGAGCTTTCCGAACCTGCCAAGTGCATTTCCAAGCCCGAAAGCGGCGTTATCATGCGTTTTGGTGCTGCAAAATCCTCTCCCCTTTCCGATAAAGCAGGTGCATACCTTGAATCCTGCTTTAATCTCGGCGGCTGTGAGACCGTATTCGAGAAAGATATAAGGCCCTTCGTCTGGAAGAAGGCTATTTCAAACAGCGGCTATAACACCCTTTCCTGCCTCACAAGGCTCAAAGTCGGCGAATTCCTCTCCTGTGAGGATGGTTGCGAGCTTATTAAGTCCGTTTGGCGAGAGGGCTGTGAGGTCTGCAAGGCGGTTGCCGGCGTCGATCTTTGGGATGAAATGCTCTCTGAGCTTCCCCGCTTAAAGGAAGGCTTTGCAAGCTACTACCCCTCAATGGCGCAGGATGTTCTCATCCATCACAGACAGACGGAGATCGATCTTCTAAACGGTGCGATCGTAAGATACGGTAAGCTTCACGGTATCGCAACTCCGGTGAATGAGGCCTTTGTTCGTCTTATCCACTGCATACAACTAAACTACGACAAACAATACTAATTATATAAAGGAGTAATGCATTATGAAAATCGCAATGTACGGTTCAGGCGCAGCAGGCAGCGTTTTCGCTTCCTATCTGAGAAACGGCGGCGCAGACATAATCCTCATCGACCGCTACGAAGCGCACATGAAGAAGGTTGCCGAGGAAGGCATGAACTTTATTATTCATCAGGAGGAGAACGGTCAGTACCACGACATAGTCAAGCGTCTCACCGGCTTCCGCACCTATACCTCCGCTTCCGCAGCTGCCGAGGCAGAGGGCAAGGTCGATGTTATAATCTACATGACCAAGGCAACTCAGCTTGAGCAGGCCATTCAGGATTCCCTCCCCGTTGTCGGTGACGACACCGTTGCCGTTTCCCTCATAAACGGTCTGG
>CAZLSN010000012.1:0-31852 GCA_964562265.1 uncultured Oscillospiraceae bacterium | reverse complement strand
CGCAGGATGATGTCACGCACATCCCTTATGCCCTCGGGGTCGAGACCGTTAACGGGCTCATCGAGAATAAGCATGTCGGGCTCACCCAGCAGCGCAATTGCGATACCGAGACGCTGCTTCATGCCCATTGAGAACTTACCCGCCTTCTTTTTACCGACATTGCCCAGCCCCACAAGCTCCAGAATTTCGGGAAGCTTTTCCTTAGGCGTATCGGTGAGTATCGCAAAGCGTTTGAGATTTTCAAGAGCGGAGCAGTTTTTGTAAAGGCAGGGGGCCTCAAGCAGCGCACCTATGCGATGCCGTGCTTCCTGCGGTGCAGCACCGTCAAAAAGCTCGATATCACCGTGGCTCGGCAGCGCAAGACCGAGGCAAAGTCTCATGAGCGTGGTCTTGCCCGCACCGTTTTTGCCTATAAGTCCGTATATTTCACCGGGCTTTATCTCAATGCTCACATTGTCAAGCGCAAGCTTCATACCGAAACGCTTGGTGAGCGAGGTGGTTTTCAAAGCGTATTCCAAGTTCAGCCCTCCATTGACTTTTTTGTTAGGGGATTGTATCATAGCATATATAAATCACGAATTTGTTAACGGAGGAAAAATTATGCACCGGCTCTCCGTGATCGCGAGGATCCACACACCGTTTAAAACAAAATTCGCCGTACCGAGACAAAGCGGTATTGCCGATGAGATAATCGGCGAGATCGTCTTTGAGCCGGAGTACCGCTCCGACGATGCCCTGCGGGGTATCAATGAGTGGGATAGGCTGTGGCTTATCTGGGAGTTTTCCGAAAATGCGGAAAAGGAATGGTCGCCGACAGTAAGACCGCCGAGACTCGGAGGAAATACAAGGGTCGGAGTCTTTGCCACGAGATCACCGTTTCGTCCGAATCCCCTTGGGCTTTCCTGCGTAAAGCTCATAGGAACGGAAAAGCGGCAGGGTGCAGGTACGGTGCTTATAGTCTCGGGAGCCGATCTCGTTGACGGCACACCGATATTTGACATTAAGCCCTATCTCCCGTATGCCGATTGCCACCCCGATGCAAAGGGCGGCTTTACCGATGAGACGGAGTTTCACAGGCTCAAGGTCACGATACCCGATGAGCTTATTCAAAAGCTTCCGGATAAGGACAAAGCGGGACTTATACAGGTGCTTGAAAACGATCCCCGCCCCGGCTACCACGACGACCCCGAAAGAGTCTACGGCTTCACCTTTTCCGACAGAGAGATAAAATTTCTTGTCGCCGGTGATACCCTCAATGTGATAAGTATAGAATAGGCATAGCCACGGAAATATCAAAGCCTATTGCTTTTACATCACCTTGGTGTTATTATACAATCAGGGTATAGTTTATACAGAAACGGACAATTAACTAAGAAAGGGAGTAAAAAGGAATGGCAGTCAGACCTAAAATATTGGCATTGGCGAACAAGATCACATTAGAAGCGCATACGGGCGTTCCGAATGTACCCTCCGACCCCGAGTACAGGATACTTGCGGAGGTCGTAACCGATGACGAGGCGGATGTTGCTCTTGCGTGTAAGGTAAGAACACCCAGAACGCTTGCGGACATAGCCAAAAAGTGCGGCAAATCCGAAACCGAGACGGAAAAACTCCTGTGGTCATTGGCGGACAAGGGCGTTGTCGTCCTCTACGACGATCCCAATGACGGGGTAAGGAAGTATTCCATGCCCTGCTGGGTACCCGGCATCATGGAGATGATGGTCGGCAACAAGAAGCAGGCCGAGGAGCATCCGGAGATCCCCAAGTGTTTTGACGAGTATACGAAGAAGAATATGCAGCTTATGGCACCGAACCTTCCCCGAGGCATGGGCGTTATGCGTGTCATCCCCGTTGAAACGGCGATAGGCGTGACCCACAGTGTGCTGAGATCCGATCAGCTCAGTCAGTACATAGAGAGCGCATGGAAGCTTGCCGTAACGGACTGTTCCTGCCGCAGAGTACGCAGAATAGCGGGTGAAGGCTGCGGTCATCTTGAGACCGATATGTGCGTCATGCTCAATAAAGCAGCCGACTTCCAGATAAAGACCGGCCACGGCAGAGAGATAACAAAGGAAGAAGCCTACGAGATATTCAAGAGAGCGGAGGATAACGGTCTCATCCACGAGATAGCCAATATCGACGGAACGGGCGAGACTTCCGGTATCTGCAACTGCTGCGAATGCTCATGTTTGTCCTTGCGTGGCGGACGACTTTTTGCCGCAACCGATATGCTCAAGTCGAATTACAGAGCGGAAGTCACCAAGGAAAACTGTGTTGCTTGCGGTCAGTGCGTTGAAAACTGTCAGATGAACGCACTGAAACTCGGTCAGAAGCTTTGCTCGACGGAGCCTATTGAGCGACATGAGACCGAAAAGCCCTACGATAAATTCTGGGGCAAAGCCAAGTGGGACGAGAATTGGAGAGAGAACAGGGAAGATGTCGTCGAAAGCGGTACGGCACCCTGCAAGACCAATTGCCCCGCCCATATAGCCGTTCAGGGCTATATAAAACTGGCTGCCCAGGGCAGATACAAAGAAGCCCTTGAGCTCATCAAAAAGGAGAATCCCTTCCCCGCCATCTGCGGCAGAGTGTGTCCCAAGTTCTGCGAGGATGCCTGCACCAGAGGCGACATTGACGATCCCATTGCGATCGACGATATAAAGAAATTCATAGCGGAGCAGGATATGAAGGCGGAGCATCGCTTCGTCCCGCCGATGCTCAACCAGATAGGCAAAAAGTATCCGCAGAAGATCGCCGTCATAGGCTCCGGCCCTGCGGGACTTACATGCGCCTACTACCTTGCGGTAAAGGGCTACCCCGTAACCGTGTTTGAAAAGGAGAACACCCTCGGCGGTATGATGACAATGGGCATACCCGAATTCCGCCTCGAAAAGGCAGTCGTCGCCTCCGAGATCGAAGTTCTCAAAGAGCTCGGCGTTGAGTTCAAAACCGGTGTCGAGGTCGGTAAGGACATAACGCTGGAAGCATTGAGAGCGCAGGATTACAAGGCATTTTACATGGCGATCGGAGCGCAGAAGTCCTCCAAGCTCGGCATAGCCGGCGAGGAGCTTTCGGGCGTTTACGGTGGCGTTGACTTCTTAAAGGACAGCCTCACCGCAAAGAGCATAAATATCGGCAAGAGCGTTGCGGTCATAGGCGGCGGCAATGTCTCCGTCGATGTTGCGAGAACGGCGATAAGAATGGGAGCCGAGAATGTCTACCTCGTCTACCGCAGAAGCCGTGATGAGATGAAGGCGGATGAGGAGGAGATCCTCGACGCAGAGAACGAGGGCGTAAAGCTCATGCTCCTGCATGCTCCGTCCGGGATCGAAGGTGCAGACGGCAAGGTTAAGGCGATAAAGCTCGAGGTCATGGAGCTTGGCGAAGCCGATGCAAGCGGCAGAAGAAGCCCCAAGCCCACCGGCAAGTTTGAGACCATTGAGGTTGACAGCGTGATCTCCGCCATCGGTCAGCGCATCGATTGGGGCGAGATCGACACCGGAGCAATGGAACTCTCAAAGAACGGCACCGTCAAGGTCGATGAGCTCACCTACCAGACCGCTCAGCCCGATGTGTTCGCAGGCGGCGATGTTGTCACCGGTCCCTCTTTCGTCATCTATGCGATAGCGGCAGGTAAGGAAGCGGCGATCTCCATCCACCGCTATGTCCACCCCGGACAGACACTGAACCTCGGCAGAGACCGCAGAAACTTCAAGGCACTCGACAAGGCAAAGGCTGCCCTGCCCGTCGGCGGCTACGATGCGGCACCCAGACAGAAGCCCGCAAATGCAAGTGCGGCGAAGGCAAAGAAGACCATGAACGACCTTCGCGGCACCTTCACCGAGGAGCAGATGCGCAAGGAGACCGAGAGATGCCTCGGCTGCGGTGCGGTTGTTCTCGACGAATATAAGTGTGTCGGCTGCGGCATTTGCACGACAAAGTGCAAGTTCGATGCTATCCACCTTGTCAAGGTCGGCGAATATGATTCCGATAAGATCGAGCTGCTTGCGACCCATATAATAGGCGGCATTGCAAAGCGCGGCGGTAAGATAGCGATAAAGACCGTCAAAGATGCAGTGAGTGGAAAGTGATATGCACGAGCTGTCACTTGTGTTCGAGATAATTCGCCGTGTCGAGGAGGTAGCCGCCGAAAACGATGTAAAAAAAGTGGTGGGACTCACCCTTGAGGTCGGCGAAGCCTCGGGAGTAGTGCCGCAGTTTATCGAGGAGGTTTATACTCCGGCATGTGAAGGTACGGTTTTGGAGGGCAGCAAGCTCAAGATCGAGCTTATTCCCGCCATGGCACTGTGTCCCGATTGCCGAAGGATGTTCCAATACAGCAAATTCGACGGCAAATGCCCTCGCTGCGGCAGGGCAGACCTCCCCGTTTGCGACGGCGACACCTTCCTCATAAAAGAAATAGAGGTACCCGAATAAGCATAAAACTCTGCTCCGTAAACTGCGGGGCAGAGTTTCTTATTTTAATATTGTAGGAATGTTTGACAAAAAGCCTCGGAGTGTTATATTATAAAGCCCATGGAAAAGATTACATCGAGAAAAAACAGAATAATAAGCACAATAAGAAAGTTGTCCTCAGACGCTGCCTTTCGCAGAGAAAGCGGCGAATTTATATGTGACGGGGTTAAAACACTGAAGGAAGCACTTGCCGCGGACATGAGTGTTAGCATGGTGCTGTATAAGGGGGAGCCGGCGGAAAGGCTCCCGCTGCCGGAGGGCTGTGAGGAATACTTTGCACCGGAGGAGCTTTTCGATTATGCCGCTCCGCTCAAAAACTGTCCCGGCCCGTTGTTTGCGGTAAAGCATCCTAAGCATTCGGAAACGGCGATAAAAAACGCCGTCGTACTCGAAAACCTCCAGGATCCCGGTAATGTCGGAACGGTCATAAGAACGGCAAACGCCTTCGGCATAGACGCCGTTATCCTGACAGGCGACTGCGCCGATCTCTATAATCCCAAGACCGTTCGTGCAACGATGGGAGCGATCTTCCGTCAAAGGGTACTGAGCGTTAAGAGAGAGAAGCTTAAAGACTTCTGCACCGAAAACGGACTTGTGCTTTACGGTGCGGCACTGACCGATGCTGCAAGGGACATAAGGGAGCTTGAGCTTAAAAATGCCGCCGTTGCGATAGGCAGCGAGGGCAGGGGACTGAGCGATGAGCTTTTGTCGATGTGCGACTCAATGCTCATAATCCCGATGATGCCGTGTTCGGAATCCCTGAATGCGGCGGTCGCTGCTGCTGTAGCAATGTGGGAAATGAAAAGATAAGCGAGGTGAAAAAATGTCGGCACTGAAATATTGGCTGTGGCTGTCACAGGCACCGGGCATAAGCCCGAGGGTGATCTCCGCCCTTGTCGAGCATTACGGCAGTCCGGAAGCCATGTATTTTGCGCCCTGCGGTGAGCTAAAAAAGCTTGCCGGACGCTACGGTGACGGCATTGAGCAGCTTGAAAAGCGTGACCTCGACTCCGCCCTGCGTATAATCGACATGTGCGATGAGCAGAATATTTCGATACTGACGGTTCAAGACGCCGCCTATCCGGACAGACTGAAGAACATAAGCCTGCCGCCGAACATCCTGTATGTGAAGGGCAAGCTGCCGCCGGTCGATGATGAGGCGACGATAGCAATAGTCGGAACAAGAAAGGCATCGCCCCACGGTCTTAAAATGGCAAGGAAGTTCGGCTACGAGATCGCCAAATGCGGCGGTATCGTCGTATCGGGACTGACAAGCGGCATCGATGCGTTTGCCGCCGAAGGTGCCTTGTACGCTGAGGGTAGTGTGATAGGTGTTTTGGGTGTTCCGCATGAGCAGGCTAAAAAAGATATTTGCCTCGATGTGCTGCGGCACGGTGCCTTGGTCAGCGAGTACCCGCCCGGAACTCCCGTTTACCCCAGCTATTTCAGGGCGAGAAACCGCATAACGGCGGGGCTTTCACTCGGCGTCGTTATAGTCGAAGCACCCGAAAAGAGCGGAGCGAGACTGTTTGCAAACGAGGCTGCGGATCAGGGCAAGGAGCTTTTTGTGGTACCGGGCAACGCCGATGAGTATAATTGCGTAGGCTCAAACGAGATACTCAAAGAGGGAGCAAAGCCCGTGACCGAGGGCTGGGATGTTATGTGCGAATATGCCGCACTTTACCCCGAAAGGGTACACAGATCGAAGGAGCTTTTTTCGCTTGAAAAGATCCGATATAGGAAGCCGGAGGAGCGGGAAAAGGCTGCCAAAGCCGAAAAAGTTTCAAAAAAAGTCATTGACAAGGCAGAAAGTGAAGTCTATATTGACTCCATGAAACAGCTCTCTGACCTGACGGAGACCCAGCTAAAGCTCATTGCGGCGATCGAAAAGCCGTCGATGCAGGTAGATGAACTGATAGAAAGCACGGGACTTTCGGCGGCAAGGGTGCTGTCGGATCTCACGCTTTTACAGCTTAAGGGTATAGTTGTCCAGGAATCGGGCAAAAGATTTACATTGAAAATGAAGTGAGGACTCAAAATGCCTACTGCGAAGAAAAATCTTGTCATAGTCGAATCCCCCGCAAAGGCTAAGACGATCGAGAAGTATCTCGGCTCGGACTATAAGGTGGTTGCCTCCATGGGCCACCTCAGAGACCTGCCGAAGAGTACCCTCGGTATAGATATAGAGAACGATTTCGAGCCGAAGTATATTCCGGTGAGGGATCATAAAGAGGTCATCGACAATTTGAAGAAGCTGTCGAAAAGCTCCAAGACCGTTTATCTCGCAACCGACCCCGACCGTGAGGGCGAGGCAATATCGTGGCACCTGAAGGAGCTTCTGGATCTTGACGATAAGCGTGCAAGACGAGTGACCTTCAACGAGATAACAAAGAAGGTCGTCACGGAGAGCATCGAGCATCCCAGAGATATTGATCAGGATCTTGTCGATGCACAGCAGGCAAGGCGACTGCTTGACAGAATCGTGGGCTACAAGCTCTCTCCGCTGCTTTGGAAGAAGATAAAGAGAGGTCTTTCCGCAGGCAGAGTTCAGTCCGTTGCGACGAGAATGGTCGTTGACAGGGAAAAGGAGATCGATGCCTTCGTCCGTGAGGAGTACTGGCTCCTCGATGCCGTCCTCGGCTGCGAAAACGGCGCAAGCTTCACCGCAAGATTCTACGGCAAGGATGATAAGAAGATAGAGCTCAAGTCCGAAGATGAGGTAAAGCAGGTCATAGCCGAAACTCAGGATATGCCCTTTGCGATAAAGAGCGTCAAAAAAGGCGAAAAGCATCGCAGTCCCTCGCCTCCGTTCATAACCTCCACTCTCCAGCAGGAGGCATCCCGCCGTCTCGGCATGACACCGAGAAGAACTATGTCGATCGCACAGCAGCTTTACGAAGGCGTCAATATAACCGGTCAGGGCTCTGTCGGCCTCATCACCTACATGAGAACGGACTCACTGCGCCTTTCCGATGTTGCACTTGCGGCGGCAAAGAATTTCATCATCGATCATTACGGTAAGGAGTACTACCACGGCTCATACCGCATATATAAGTCCAAAAACAGCGCACAGGATGCCCATGAAGCCATCCGCCCCACCAATGTTGAGCTGACACCGGAGCTTGTCCGCAAGGACCTCACTCCGGAGCAGTACAGATTGTACAGGCTCATCTGGGGCCGCTTCACCGCAAGCCAGATGGCAAACTCTGTGTACGATAATATCGTCATCGATGTCGCATCCAATGACTATGTTTTCCGCTCCAACTACTCCGAGCTGCGCTTTGCGGGCTATACCGCAGTGTACGAGGAGAGCAAGGATGAGGAATCCGACGAGATACGCAGCAAGCTTCCGGAGCTCAATGCCGGTGAGCGGGTGTATCTCGAAAAAATGCTGCCCGAACAGCAGTTCACTCAGCCCCCCGCAAGATACACCGAAGCGACACTCATCCGCGCGATGGAGGAAAAGGGCATAGGCAGACCGTCCACATATGCCCCCACGATTTCAACGATAACCTCCCACGAATATGTCGTGAAGGACGGAAAGTATTTAAAGCCCACAAACCTCGGCACCGTCGTGACCGAGCTTATGATGGAACGCTTCCCCGACATCGTCGATCTCAAATTCACCAACAACATGGAGGAGAGCCTTGACGGTATCGAGTCCGGCAAACGCTACTGGAAGGAACTTATCCGTGAGTTCTACGGCGACTTCAGCAAGGAGCTTGACGAAGCGGAAAAGGCACTCGAAGGCACAAGGATCAAGGTCCCCGATGAGCTTTCCGACGAATACTGTGATGTCTGCGGTAAGCAGATGGTCGTTAAATCCGGCAAATTCGGAAGATTTCTGGCATGCCCCGGCTACCCCGAGTGCAGCTTCACAAAGCCGCTGGTCATCGAAATGCCCGGCAAATGCCCCAAGTGCGGCAGCAGGATATTAAAGCGCACCTCCAAGAAGGGCTACACCTTCTATGCCTGTGAAAGAGGAGCGGAGTGCGGCTTCATGACATGGTATGTCCCGACAAAGGATTACTGCCCCTCCTGCGGCAAGACCCTGTTCAAACCCAGCGGCAAGGGCAGACTCAAAAGCTTCTGCATAAACGAAGAATGTCAGGCCTTTGTTCCCGAGGAAAAGAGGGGCTATAAGAAAAAAGCAAGCGGCGAAAAGAAAAGCACCGCCAAGAAAGGCGGAAAAGCCGCTGCGGGAAAGAGCAAGGAATAAGCTATGAATAATGTCACGGTTTTAGGAGCGGGACTTGCAGGCTGCGAATGTGCATGGCAGCTTGCAAAGCGAGGCATAAAAGTAAAGCTCGTTGAAATGAAGCCCAAGAAGATGTCGCCGGCACATACCTCTCCCTATCTTGCGGAGCTTGTATGCTCAAATTCGCTGAGAAGCGATGAGCTTACGAATGCCGTCGGACTTTTAAAGGCGGAGATGAGGAAGATGGGCTCCATCATCCTCGAAAGTGCGGATGTAAACAGAGTCGCAGCAGGCGGAGCCTTGGCTGTTGATCGTGAGGGCTTTGCACGGTACATAACCGAAAAGATCCAAAATCATCCGAACATCGAATTCGTCGTTGACGAAGCCCTCGATTTCCCCGAGGGTGAGCTTGTTGTCGCAACGGGTCCCTTAACGAGCGACGGCTTTGCCGAAAAGATAGCGGAGCTTTGCCATTCCGACGGACTGCATTTTTACGATGCCGTCGCACCTATCGTCACGCTTGAGAGCGTTGACATGGAAAACGCCTATTTTGCGTCGAGATATGACAAGGGAACAGCGGATTATGTAAACTGCCCCATGACCGAGGAGGAGTACATGGCATTCTGGAAGGAGCTGTGTGCCGCCAAGGAAGCACCCGTCCACGGCTTTGACGACGGCGGAGTGTTTGAGGGCTGTATGCCCGTTGAGGTCATGGCACGCAGAGGCGTATCCACCCTGTGCTACGGCCCCTTAAAGCCTGTGGGACTCAAAGACCCAAGAACCGGTAAGGAAAGCTATGCCGTTGTGCAGCTTCGGCGAGACAACGCCGACGGTACTATATACAACATGGTCGGCTTCCAGACCCACCTCACATGGGGTGAGCAGAAGCGGGTGTTCACGATGATACCGGCACTGCGCAATGCGGAATTTGTTCGCTACGGCGTAATGCACCGCAATACCTACATAAACAGTCCCGACCTTCTTGACCGCTACTATCGCTTCAAAGCCGATCCCCGCATAAGCTTTGCCGGTCAGATGACGGGCGTTGAGGGCTATGTTGAGTCCTCGGCATCGGGAATGCTTGTCGGAATCGAAACTGCGGCAAGACTGCTGGGACTGCCCCCTGTCGATTTCCCGCAGGAGACCGCCATCGGCGCACTGGGTCATTATGTATCCGGCGGCAGCGTCGGTGACTTCCAGCCCATGAATATAAACTTCGGCATCATTGCCCCTCTGGATCACAAGGTAAGGGGCAAGCGCAACAAAAACGCCGAGATCTCCGCAAGAAGTCTTGCGATCATAGACGAACTTATGAAGAAGGAGATATTTGCCTGTGAAGATAATTGTTGACGCAATGGGCGGCGACAACGCCCCTCTTTCCGCCGTTAAGGGCGCGATATACGCAAGGGAACGCATAGGTGCGGAGATAATTCTGGTAGGACGCACAGAAGAGATAAGGGAATGCTTTGAGGGTGAGATCCCCGACGGCATTGAGATCGTTGACGCAAGAGAGGTCGTCACCATGCATGACGATCCCAGCACGGCAACGAGGAAGAAGAAGGATTCCTCGATGACCGTAGCCCTGAACATGTTGAAAGACGGCAAGGGCGATGCAGTTGTATCCGCAGGCAGCACGGGTGCGCTGCTCACCGGTGCAACGCTTATCACAAAGCGCATAAAGGGCATACGCAGAGCGGCAATGGCACCCGTGTTCCCCAGCATGGAGAATGGCTTCATGCTCATGGACTGCGGCGCAAATGCCGAATGTACCCCCGAATATCTGCTCCAGTTTGCCTATATGGGCAGCTTTTACGCAGAGCGCATAATGGGGATTAAGCAGCCCAGAGTTGCGCTTTTAAATAACGGAGCGGAGGAGACCAAGGGCGGTCAGCTCCAGCAGACGGCATATAAGCTCCTTTCCTCGGCAAAAGCGGAGGGCAGACTGAACTTTGTCGGCAATATCGAAGGCAGCACCATGTTCATGGGCGGAGCCGATGTCGTCGTAACGGACGGCTTTTCCGGCAATATCGCACTCAAGACCACCGAAGGTGCGGCAAAGCTTCTTTTCAAGGAACTCAAGGGTGCCTTGAAGAAGAATTGGCGCAACAAGCTTGCTGCTGCGATACTGCAAAAGGACATTAAAAAGATAGCAAAGAAGCTCGACCCCAACGAGGTCGGCGGCACCCCGATGCTCGGCATAGCAAAGCCCGTTATTAAGGCACACGGATCGTCGAATGACGAGGCGATGTTTGCTGCGATAAGGCAGGCGGCAAGCTTTGCGGATTCGGGAGTTATAGAGGATGTAGTCCGCAATATAGACTACATGAAGATCAGTGAGGAAGCGTAAAAAGTGCTTGAGCTGGAAGGAAAAATAGGATACGAATTTAAAAACAAAAGCCTGCTTGAGACCGCATTGACCCACTCATCCTATGCGAACGAAAACAGGGGAGCGGGAGTGAACAGCAACGAACGCCTTGAATATTTGGGTGATGCGGTGCTGGAACTTATAAGTGCGAGATATATCTACGATCTCAAGCCCGCCATGCCCGAGGGCAGGATGACGAGGCTCAGATCGGAGCTTGTCTGTGAACATAGCCTTTATGCCGTGGCGAAGGAGCTTTCATTGGGCAAATATCTTCGCATGGGCAAGGGCGAGGACAAAAACGGCGGCAGAGAACGACCGTCCATCCTTGCCGATGCGACGGAGGCGGTGCTTGCGGCGATGTACCTCGACGGCGGCTTTGATGTTGCCGATGCCTTTGTTCGGCGCATGCTCTTAAATCCCGAGAGCATAAAGGAAAAGAGTGCGGAAGACTATAAGACGGAACTCCAGGAGCTTGTCCAGCGCAATCCGAACAGCCATATAAGCTATGAGCTTATCGGCGAATCCGGTCCCGACCATGAGAAGATGTTCACCTTCCGTGTTTGCCTAAACGGTGAGGAGATCGGCAAGGGAACAGGTCATACAAAGAAGGAGGCGGAGCAGTCCTCCGCCCGTGAAGCCCTGAAAAAGCTGAAGAAATGACAGCGAGAAACAGTATCATACCGGTGTTTGTACCGCACCTCGGCTGCCCGAACGATTGCGTATTTTGCAATCAACGCCGTATATCCGGTGAAAAGGAAGCCGCAAATGCAGACACCGTGGTAAAAGCGATAGAGTCGGCAGCCGCCTTGCCCGAAACGGGAGCAAAGCGGCAACTGGCATTTTACGGCGGCAGCTTTACGGCGATCCCCGTACATATGCAGGAGGAGCTGCTTTCGGCAGCGTCACCGTATCTTGAAAACGGAACGATAAGCTCGATACGCCTATCCACCCGCCCCGATGCCATAGATGAGACGGTACTCAAAAGGCTTGCGCATTACGGCGTTACGACGGTTGAACTCGGAGCGCAGTCGATGTGCGATGAGGTGCTTTCGCTCTCCGGCAGAGGTCATGACTCCAAGGCGGTAGAGGACGCATCGAAGCTAATAAAGGCAAAGGGCTTTGAGCTTGTGCTGCAAATGATGACCGGTCTTCCCGGGGACAGTGAAGAGCGCAGCATCGAAACGGCACAGCGTATGATAGCCCTAAAGCCCGATGCCGTAAGAATATACCCCACGGTGATAGTGCGGGATACCGCACTGTACGACCTTTGGCAGACGGGGCATTATGAGGAGCATACGGTCGAGAAAGCGGTCAGCGTATGCGCAAAGCTTGTCCCGATGTTTGAGGAAGCGAATATTAAGATAATCCGGTTGGGACTCAATCCCACCGAGGAGCTTTCCGGCGGTGCCGCAGCAGGCGGAGCATATCATCCTGCCTTGGGTGAGCTTGTGTATTCGAGGATAATGCGAAACAAAGCATATGAGCTTTTAAAGTGTATTAAAAGCGATAGCGTGACCCTTAAAGTCAACCCCTCCGATGTCTCGAAGCTCATAGGACAGCACCGCTGCAATATCCTGTGGCTCAAAACCGAGCTTTCGCTGAAAGAAATAAAGGTCAAGACCTGCGATGTTGAAAAGGGCAATATTGCCCTGCTTTGAAAAGTCATGCAACTAAGAAGCGGCACCCTGTCGGGTGCCGCTTTTATATATGCAAATTATGTCCAAAGCAGGCGGGTTCTTCTTGAAAATGCAAGCATTGAGTGGTATAATAAAATGCTTTGTTATATTCTGTTATACGGCATAATGATTTTATTTACTCAGAGGAATACGAATGTACCTGAAATGTGTTGAGCTGCAAGGCTTTAAAAGTTTTCCGGAGAAAACACGAATATCGTTTGAAAAGGAAATTACCGCAATAGTCGGGCCCAACGGCTCCGGTAAGTCCAATATCTCCGATGCCATCCTGTGGGTCATGGGTGAGCAGCGGTCTAAAACCCTCCGCGGCGGCAAGATGGAGGATGTCATTTTCAGCGGAACCGAAAAGAGAGGCGCACTCGGCTTTGCTCAGGTTTCGCTTATCATCGACAACTCCGACCGCATATTCGACTTTGACAACAATGAGCTTGTCCTCACCCGCCGATACTACCGAAGCGGTGAGAGCGAATATTATATAAACAGAGAGTCCGTCAGATTGAAAGACATACACAGCCTGCTCATGGATACCGGACTGGGCAGAGACGGCTATTCCATCATCGGTCAGGGCAGGATAGCGGAGATAGTTTCGTCAAAAAGCACCGACCGCAGAGAGATCTTTGAGGAAGCGGCGGGCATATCCCGCTACCGCAGCCGCAAGGAGGAATCCGAGCGCAAGCTTGAAAAGACAGAGGAAAATCTTCTGCGCATCAGCGACAAGATCGATGAGCTCGAACTCCAGATAGAGCCGCTTAAAAAGCAGTCGGAGACCGCAAAGAAGTATCTCATACTGCGAGATGAGATGCGTATCCGTGAGATCTCCGTCTGGATGGCAACGCTCGATAAGCTCCGCGCCCAGTCGAGTGAAGTCGCTGCGGCATATTCCGAGGCAAAGGCGAAGCTCGATCAGGCTCACAGAAGCCTCGAAGCCCTGTATGCCTCGTCCGAGAATATAAGCACCCGCATGCGTGAGAAGGATGTTGAAGCCGAAAATGCAAGGCAGAGACTCTCCGCCGCCGAGGGCAAAGTTTCCGATTGCGACGCCACCGCTGCGGTGCTGAGAGCGAATATCAAAAACAGCGAAGCCGAGATAAGCAGGATGAAGACAGATATGGCGGAGGCCGAGGTCAGGATCCGTGAGATCGGCGAAAAGATCGAGCAGAACGATCTGAAGATAAAAGAGCTTGACAAAGAGCTTGCAAGGCTCGATGATGAGCTTCACTCTGCGGCTAATGTCATCGAAGGCTGCCGCATGAAGCTGGGCGCAAGGGAAAATGCGTACAAGCTGCTGGAGGAAAAGGTGCAGACCTTAACGGTCGATCTTCGCAGCATGGATGCAAAGATCCATATGCTCAGTGAGATGGAAAAGGAGTATGAGGGCTTTTCCAAGGCGGTAAAGACCGTAATGCGTGAGCATAAGAGGGGCAATTTAAAGGGCGTTCACGGCCCCGTTGCCAATCTTCTGCGTACCGATGATGAGTTCGCCCTTGCTATAGAAACGGCGCTGGGAGCGGCAATGCAGAATATCGTTGTCGATTCTCAGAACGACGGCCGCAGTGTGCGATAGAGCTTTTAAAGCGCAGTGAGATGGAAAAGGAGTATGAGGGCTTTTCCAAGGCGGTAAAGACCGTAATGCGTGAGCATAAGAGGGGCAATTTAAAGGGCGTTCACGGCCCCGTTGCCAATCTTCTGCGTACCGATGATGAGTTCGCCCTTGCTATAGAAACGGCGCTGGGAGCGGCAATGCAGAATATCGTTGTCGATTCTCAGAACGACGGCCGCAGTGCGATAGAGCTTTTAAAGCGCAGTGACTCCGGCAGAGCGACCTTCCTGCCTGTAGACACCATAAAAGGCAGCATAATGAAGGACGCACCGGTAAACGACCCCGGCTTCGTCGGTGTGGCGTATGACCTTGCAAAGTTCGACGAAAAGTACGACGGCATATTTGCCAATCTGCTTGGCAGGACAGTCGTTGCGGAGACGCTTTCCGATGCGGTGAGAATATCCAAAAACAGCGGCAACCGTCTGCGTATCGTATCGCTTGACGGTCAGCTCATTAACGCAGGCGGATCAATGACGGGCGGCAGTGCGGCAAAGGGAACGGGCATCCTCTCACGGGCAAATGAGCTTACAAAGCTCAAAGAGCAGCTTGCGAAAAGGCAGACGGAGCTTGAAGGTCGCCGTGACGAGCTGCAAAAATCGGCATCCGCACTTTCGGCACTGCGCTATGAGCTTGAAATCGCCCTTGAGGATCAAAACCGAATCAACAATTCCGTCAGCGCATTTGCGGCGGAAAAGAGGGCAACGCTCTCGGCTGCATCGCAGCTCAATGCCCTGCTCTCGGCACTTTCCGGTGACGGCGAGTCCCGCAGAGCGGCTATAAGTGCAGCGGAAGCCAAAAAGGGCGAGATCGAAAATCAGCTTGACGCAAAGCTGCTTGAGCGAGAAAAGCTTTCACAGGCAGCCGATAAGATAAGAGACGAGATCACGGCACTCAACGATAAAAAGCTTGAGCTTGAGGGCAGACGAACCAAGGCAGACCGTGACGCTCAGGATAAAAACAGAGAGCTTTTGGAGCTTGAACGCAGCAGCGCAAGGCTTGAAAACAAAAAGCTCGAAGCCGAGATGGAGGAAAAGCAGATACTCGATAAGCTGTGGGACAGCTATGAGCTTTCGCATACCGCAGCGCAGAGCATCCGTCAGCCGGTCGAAAATCTCCAGAAGGAGACGAGAGGCATAGGCGAACTTCGTAGGCAGATAAATGCTCTCGGTACCCCGAACCTCGGTGCTATCGACGAATACGAGCGAGTGAACACGAGATACGAATTCCTCTCCGCCCAGCGGGACGATGTCGAGAAGGCGAAGAAGGAGCTGCTTTCCGTCATAAACGATGTAACGACCGAGATGAAGGAGGTCTTCACGAGGGAGTTTAAGCTCATCGACGAGAATTTCCGTCAGACCTTCCTCGAGCTCTTCGGCGGCGGCAAGGCAAGCCTCACCCTTGAGGACGAAAACGATCCGCTCGAATGCGGCATTGAGATCAAGGTACAGCCCCCCGGTAAGGCAGTATCGAATATAAGCCTGCTCTCCGGCGGTGAAAAGGCATTTGTTGCGATAGCACTGTACTTTGCGATACTCAAGGTCAGACCGACACCGTTCTGCGTAATGGATGAGATCGAGGCGGCACTCGATGAGGCGAATGTCGTCCGCTTTGCGGAGTACCTCCGCAGGATAAGCGATAAAACACAGTTCGTGGTCATAACCCACAGACGAGGCACGATGGAGGAGGCGGACTTCCTCTATGGTGTGACGATGCAGGAAAAGGGCGTTTCCAAGGTCATAGAGCTTGACCTCGAAGCCGCTCAGAAGACCGTGGAAGAAAACTGAGGAGGACAGCATGGGATTTTTCGAAAAAATGTTTTCGGGTCTTTCAAAGAGCCGCAAGAATCTTGAAGACCTTGAGGAGATATTCCAAAATTTCAACGCCGAGAGTGACGAGTTTTATGAGGAGCTTGAGGAGCTTTTGGTGATGAGCGACATGGGAGCGGAGAATGTTGCACAGCTTTTGTTTGATTACAAACGC
Organism: uncultured Oscillospiraceae bacterium; assembly: GCA_964562265.1. GTDB lineage: Bacteria > Bacillota > Clostridia > Oscillospirales > Oscillospiraceae > F23-B02. Next base: position 15,539 of record CAZLSN010000012.1, on the reverse strand, counting down.
CTCATTTACCGTAACTACATCACCAAGGCAAGACCTGCAAGAGAGGCACTTATCGGTATGCTCACCGATATGCTCAGTGACAATGACCCCAAGATGAAGCTTGATTCAAAGCCCTCCGTCATTTTGATGGTCGGCGTAAACGGAGTCGGCAAGACCACGACGATAGGAAAGCTTGCCGCACGCTATAAGGCGGAGGGCAAGAAGGTGCTTTTGTGTGCGGGTGATACCTTCAGAGCGGCAGCGGCGGAGCAGCTCGGCGTATGGGCAGAGCGTTCCGGTGCCGATATTGTCCGCCACGAGGAGGGCAGCGACCCCGCCTCCGTGGTATACGACGGCATATGTGCTGCAAAGGCAAGGGATGCCGATATTATAATCATCGACACAGCCGGCAGACTGCACAATAAGGCAAATCTCATGAACGAGCTTGGCAAGATAAGCAGAGTTGTTCGCCGTGAGCTTCCGGATGCCGATATTGAGACGCTTATGGTGCTTGACGCCACCACCGGACAAAACGGACTCATACAGGCAAAGCAGTTCCTTGAGACCGCGGGACTCACCGGCATCGTTTTGACTAAGCTCGACGGCACCGCAAAGGGCGGCATAGTCTTTGCGATAGCAAATGAGCTGAAGCTCCCCGTCAAGTATGTAGGCGTGGGTGAGGGCGTTGACGACCTCATACCCTTCGATTCGAGAGACTTTGTGGAGGCACTGTTTAAGGCATGAAGCTGATACTTGCAAGCAATAACAAGAATAAGCTCCGTGAACTGCGTGAGCTTATGGCGGATACGGATATTGAAATACTCAGCCAGTCCGAGGCGGGCTGCAACTTCGAGGTCGATGAGACCGGAACGACCTTTGCGGAAAACGCCTATCTCAAAGCCGAAGCGGTACACAAGGCAACCGGTATTGCGGCACTTGCGGATGACTCCGGTCTTGCCGTCGATGCACTGGACGGAGCCCCCGGAATATACTCCGCCCGCTTTGCCCCCGGAGGCCATTCGGCAAGCGACTACGAGCGAAATGTTTATTTGCTTTCCGTGATGGAAAATAAGGAACAAAGAGCGGCAAAATTCGTCTGTAGCATATGCTGCATAATGCCAAACGGCGATACGATCCGCACAGAGCAGTATTGCCACGGCGAGATAATCCGTGAGCAAAGGGGTACGGGAGGCTTCGGCTATAACACCGTTTTTAAGCCCGACGGCTTTGATATTACCATGGCGGAAATGACCGACGAAGAGAGATATGCCATCTCCCACAGGGGAAAGGCACTGAGGGAATTTAAAAAGAAATTGAGGGAATATAATGACACTGACAAGTAAGCAGAGAGCGCAGCTTAAGGGTCTTGCAATGACACAGGACACAATCGTTCAGATCGGCAAAGGCGGCATCGGCGAAAACACCGTCGTCGAGGTGAACAATGCCCTTGCCGCAAGGGAACTCATAAAGGGCAGAGTGCTGGAGAATTCACTGCTTTCCGCAAGGGAAGCGGCGGAGGAGCTGGCATCACTTTGCGGTGCCGAGGTCGTTCAGACCATAGGCAGCAAATTTGTTTTGTTTAAAAGAAACATAAGAGAGCCGAAAATAGAGCTTGTAAAGAATAAGAAAAAATGAGGATCGTCATATACGGCGGCACCTTTAATCCGCCCCATTTAGGCCATGTCGAGGCGTTGCGCTCCCTGTCGGAGAGTCTGGAGCCCGACAAAATACTTGTCATACCGGACAATATTCCACCGCATAAGCAGCTTGCGGCGGGAAGTCCCGATGCCGATGAACGCCTTGCACTGACAAGGCTTGCCTTCGACGGTGCGGACAAGGTCGAAATATCCGATATGGAGCTTAAAAGAACAGGCAAAAGCTACTCCTCCGATACGGTCGAGAGCCTGCGAAAACTCTATCCCGACGATGAGCTCATGCTTGCGATGGGAACGGATATGCTCCTGAGCTTTGAGACATGGCACAGCTTTGAGTATATTTTAAACAGCGTGACCCTTGCGGTGTTCGCAAGGGAGGGCGGCGAAACGGATGAGATACTGCATCATGCGGCTTATCTCAAAGAGCGATACGGAGCGAGGATAGTGTATGTAAGGCATGAGCCTCTGCCCATGTCCTCATCGGAGATAAGATCGCTCCTGCCGCAACGCCGTGGGGACAATATGCTGCCGGATGCCGTGTATGCACGAATCATACGAAAGGGCGACTATAATGCCCGCCCCGCCTTCCCGTGGCTGAGGGACAGAGCCTATGCCTGCCTTGCACCGAAGCGTATTCCGCATGTCGTCGGCTGCGAGGAAGAGGCGGTAAAGCTTGCCCGAAGATGGGGCGAGAGTGAGGAAGATGCGGCAGAAGCCGGAATTTTGCATGATATAACCAAAAAACTTGTGCTATCCGAACAATTGATATTGAGCGAAAAATATGGTATTATAAACGACACTTATGAGACGGAGAATGTGAAGCTCCTCCATGCGAAGACAGGAGCGGCACTTTCAAAGGATCTGTTCGGTATAAGTGACAGGGTCTATTCGGCGATACGCTGGCATACGACGGGGAAGCCGGATATGAGCCTGCTCGAAAAAATAATCTACATGGCGGATTATATCGAGCCGAACAGGGATTTCCCCGGAGTGGACGAGCTTAGAAGGCTCGCCTACGAGAATTTGGATAAGGCAATGATTCTGGGGCTTTACATGAGCCTTGAGGATATAAAAAGCTACGGCACGGAACCGTATATAACTACGGTCGAGGCGTACAAGTGGTATAAAGATCATACTGAGAAAGGATAAGCAATGCAGCTATACGGAAACAAAAATGGCAAGCACGAGAAGCGTTCCGATGAGGAACTGCTTGAAGAACAGCTTGCGGTCGATGCCGCAATGAACGGAAAAAAGCCCAAAAAGCGCAAGAAAAAGGGCTCTGTCATAAAGAAGATCATTCTTGCCATTCTGATAATAGCGGCACTTGCGGCGGCAGCATGGTTTATCTTTGTGACCTTCTTTACCGAAGCACCGGAACTCAAAGAAGATGACACAAAGCCCAGAGAGGACGGCAAATTCACCTTCCTCATAGTCGGGCTTGACAAGGTCGGCAATAACACCGATACCATTATGCTGGCAAGCTTCGACACGGAAAATGATAAGATCAGCGTTGTAAGCCTGCCCAGAGATACGCTCATCAACTCCTCATCCAATGTCAAGAAGATAAACAGTGTTTACCCCGGCAGCATCAATAACGGCGGTGACGGATATACCGCATTGTCCGAGGCTGTTGAGAAAATGCTGGGCTTCAAGGTCGATAACATAGTCGTAATAGACCTCAAAGCCGCAGCGGAGATCGTCGATACCATAGGCGGAGTTAAGTTTGATGTTCCCGTAAACATGAACTATGACGACCCCACTCAGGATCTTCACATTCATATCAACAAGGGACTGCAAACCCTCAACGGTGAGCAGGCTGTGCAGGTACTCAGATTCAGGGCGACCTACGGTATGGGCGATATTGACCGTATCGATGTCCAGCAGGACTTCTTCATGACCCTTGCAAAGCAGGTCATAAGCCTCGGCAATATTCCCAACATCGATTCCCTTATCGACATCGTGGATAACAGAGTGACGACGGTAAATACCCACACCGGCAAGCCCCTTACGGGTGACAATGTGCGTTACTTCTTAAAGGAATTCCTCGATCTCGGCAGCGAGGATATAAGCTTCATGAAGATGCCCGCACTCAATTCCTACTGCGGCAATATCTGCGGCGTGAGCTATGTTTTCCCGGATATAGCGGCATGGATCGATGTTATAAATCAGCACTTAAACCCCTACGAAAACCCGATAAGCTACACCGATCTTGACATGGTCACCGTCATGAACAACAACTTCTATTACACGACGGAACCGCTCAGAGGCGGCGTAACGAGCTTTTACCTCTACAAGAGCAATCCCACAACGGAGAACTACGGCATACTTCCGTACTCCGATCTACTGACAGACGAGGGTGGTAATTAAATGATGACACCGAATGAGGTCGTGGCTATCGCCGCAAAGGCATTGAACGACAAAAAAGGAAAAGACATTAAAATACTCAAAACGCATGAGCTTACAACACTCTGCGACTACTTCGTTATTTGCACCGGTACATCTTCGACGCATATCAAGACGCTCACCGATGCGATAGACAAGGACATGAGCGAAGCCGGCGAACCCCCTATCCGCAGGGAGGGCTACCGCAGCGGCAATTGGGTGCTGCTTGACTTCGGCTGCGTCGTTGCCCATGTTTTCACCGAAGAGACCAGAGAATTCTATAATCTTGAGAGGCTTTGGGCCGACGCCGAGGAGGTCGAGCTCTCATCCCTTATCGGCCCCTGCTAAGGGGCATACGGACAAAAAATTAAATTGATAAGGGAGAAATAAAAATGAAATACGATTTTGCCGCGATAGAAAAGAAATGGCAGGAAAAGTGGGAAGAGACAAAGCCCTACGCCGCAGTGACCGGTGACCCCAGACCCAAGTTCTACGGACTCATCGAGTTCCCGTATCCGTCCGGACAGGGACTTCATGTCGGTCACCCCAGACCCTTCACCGCTATCGATATAGTCAGCCGTAAAAAGAGGATGGAGGGCTATAACGTCCTTTTCCCGATAGGCTTTGATGCATTCGGTCTCCCCACCGAGAACTATGCGATAAAGACCCATATCCACCCCAGCAAGGTAACGGCGGATAATATAAAGACTTTCACCTCCCAGCTCAAAATGCTCGGCTACGGCTTCGATTGGGACAGAGTTGTCGATACCACCGATCCCAAGTATTATAAGTGGACGCAGTGGATATTCCTCCAGATGTACAAGCACGGTCTTGCATATAAGGCGACCATGCCGGTCAACTGGTGTACCTCCTGCAAGTGCGTGCTTGCAAACGAGGAGGTCGTAGACGGCGTGTGCGAACGCTGCGGCAGCGAGGTCATCCGCAAGGAAAAGAGCCAGTGGATGCTGGCGATAACCAAGTATGCCCAGCGGCTTATCGATGATCTGGACGATCTGGATTTCCTTGAGCGCGTCAAGATCCAGCAGCGCAACTGGATAGGCCGCTCCACCGGTGCCGAGATCACCTTCAAGACCAATCTCGGTGAGAGCGTCACCGTTTACACAACCAGACCCGATACCCTGTTCGGTACGAGCTATATGGTCATTTCCCCCGAGCATCCCCTGCTCGAGAGCTGGAAGGACAAGATAGAGAATTGGGACGAGGTCGATGCCTACCGTACCGAAGCCGGAAGAAAGTCCGACTTTGAACGCGGTGAGCTGAACAAGGAAAAGACAGGCGTTAAGCTTTGCGGTATCGAGGTAATAAACCCCGTTACCGATGCGGCTCTCCCCATGTTCGTTTCCGACTATGTACTTATGGGCTACGGCACCGGTATCGTCATGGGCGTTCCGGGGCACGATCAGCGTGACTGGGAGTTTGCGACGAAGTTCGGCCTGCCCATAATCGAGGTCGTCTCCGGCGGCGATGTTACAAAGAGTGCCTTTGTCGCAAAGGATGACAGTGCTGTGATGGTAAACTCCGGCTTCCTCACAGGCATGACCGTAAAAGAAGCAATCCCCGCCATGAAGAAGTATGTCGAGGAAAGCGGCATAGGCGTTGAGAAGGTCAATTACAAGCTGCGTGACTGGGTCTTCTCCCGTCAGCGTTACTGGGGCGAACCCATCCCCATGGTAAACTGCCCCGAGTGCGGCTGGGTACCCGTTCCCGAGGAGGAGCTTCCCCTTGTTCTTCCCGATGTCGAAAACTATGAGCCCACCGATAACGGCGAAAGTCCCATTGCCAAGATGCGCTCATGGGTCGAATGCTCCTGCCCCAAGTGCGGCGGCAAAGCAGAGCGTGAGACTGATACGATGCCCAACTGGGCAGGCTCAAGCTGGTACTGGCTCCGCTATATGGATCCTCATAATGACGAGGAATTCTGCTCCAAGGAAGCCGAGGAATACTGGGGCCCCGTCGATTGGTATAACGGCGGCATGGAGCATACAACTCTCCACCTGCTTTATTCGAGATTCTGGCACAAGTTCCTTTATGATATCGGTGTAGTCCACACCAAGGAGCCTTATGCAAAGCGCACCTCTCACGGAATGATCCTCGGTGAGGGCGGAGAAAAGATGAGCAAATCCAGAGGCAATGTAGTCAATCCGAACGATATCGTAAATCAGTTCGGTGCCGATACCCTGCGTCTGCACATCATGTTTATAGGTGACTTTGAAAAGGCGGTATCGTGGTCTAACGAAGCCGTCAAGGGCTCGAAGCGTTTCCTTGACCGCTGCTGGAATCTCATGGAGCTGTGCTCCGATTCCGAGAGCTATTCCGAAAAGAACGAGAACATCATCCACAAGACTATAAAGAAGGTCGGCTCCGATATCGAGGAGCTCAAGATGAATACCGCAATAGCGGCACTCATGAGCATGGTCAACGAGTTCTATGTAAACGGCTGCTCCAAGGGCGATGTCAAGACTCTGCTTCTGCTGCTCAGCCCCTTTGCACCGCATATCGTTGAGGAAATGTGGGAGCTGATGGGCTTTGCCGCAGCCGAGGGCAAGATGGCAATGCAGATGCAGTGGCCTTGCTATGACGAGAGCAAGACCGTAGATAACGAGTGTGAGATGGCAGTTCAGGTCAACGGTAAGCTCAAGACTACGATCAAGGCACCCGTTGATTCCGAGGACGGTTATGTCGTATCACTTGCCTGTGCCGACGAAAAGGTCAAGCCTCTGCTTGAGGGCAAGCAGCTTGTCAAGACGATAGTCAGGAAAAACAAGATAGTAAGCCTTGTCGTAAAATAATATCAAATAATTGTTGTTGACATTACGAGACAAAACAAGTATAATGTCATTTGTTAAGCCAAAGAGTTTGGCCCTTAAATACGCTGCAAGGCGTTAACGGAGGGAGTGAAATAAATGTCTGAAATCTATGTCAAGGAAAATGAATCTCTGGACAATGCTCTTAAAAGATTCAAGCGTAGCTGTGCCAAGGCAGGCGTTCTCCAGGATCTGAGAAAGAAGGAGTACTACCAGAGCCCCAGCGTTAAGCGCCGCAAAAAGAGCGAGGCAGCTCGCAAGAACAAAAACAAGAGATATTATTGATCCGAATGAAAAGACGATTGCAAAAGCAATCGTCTTTTTTTCTGTATCTTGTTGTTTTTTAATCCTCGATTTCCCAAGGCAGCTCGACAAGGGCATAGTCATGCCCCACGGCAGGGAGAAGCTTTTTGATCACATCCTCCGTCCTGAGCTTCAGCGAGGAGGTGTTCATACATGGGTGACAGCCGAAAAACTCATCCTTGAGAAGATCGGCATCGATCGCAAGCTTGACCTTGTGCTCCGTATCGTTCATAAGCCCCAGAACACTAACGGAACCGGGGGTGATACCGAGATGTTGCAGCATATGCTCCGGAGAGGCAAAGGAAAGCCTTGCGGTACCGAGCTGCTTTGATAAAAGCTTAGTCTTAAAGGGCTTGTCACCCGGCATCAGCAGGAGATAAAACTCTGTCTGCTGACGGTTAGTTAAAAACAAATTTTTACAGATATGCACACCGAGAGCCTTCTCGGCATCCTGACAGGCGACTATCGTATCGGCATGAGGATGATCGACCGAAAGGTGCTCTATACCGAGACTTATCAGCAATTCTCTGCATCGCCTTTCGACATCGGAGCGAGACTCGATATCGGAGGGTGTGCCATTGTAAACAGTGTAAGCATCCATATTCTTCACCTCTTATTTGACGGAAGCCAGATATGCATTCTATCTGCCTCACGGATGAGCTCATCACGAAAATCGGGATGGGCAAGATTAATAAGCATATCGGCGCGTTCCCAAGTAGTTCTGCCTGCAAGATTGGCAACACCGTATTCGGTGACAAGGTAGAAGGTCTGACTTCTCGGTGTCGTCACAATATCGCCGTTAAAGGTCGGTACTATGCGGCTTTTCAGCTCACCGCTTTTGTCCTTGTAGGTGCTGCTCATGCAGATAAAGGACTTACCGCCGCGGCTCATGCTTGCACCGGTAACGAAATCAAGCTGACCGCCGGTGCCGCTTATCTGCCGAATGCCCGCACTCTCAGAGCATACCTGACCGAAAAGATCTGCGGATATACAGGCGTTTATCGAGATCATATTGTCGTTCTGTGAGATCACATAGGGGTCATTGACATAGGACAGGGGATAGCCTGCAACATCCGGATTCTCATTTACCCATTCGTTGAGCTCATGACTGCCTATAGCAAGACCGAGGATACCTATCCCATTGTGCAGCGTCTTGCACCTGTTTGTGAGCTTGCCTGCCTTATACATGGAGTAATAGGCATCGGAGCAAAGCTCCGTGTGCATACCGAGGTCTTTAAGATCGCTCTTTGCTATGATCTCACCCAATGCGTTGGGCATACCGCCGATGCCGAGCTGAACGGTCGCACCGTCGCATATATGCGGGAAAACATGCTCCGCAATGCGAAGATCGGTCTCCGTGGGAGCTGGATTCGGCATTTCGGGCAGGGGAGGATCGCCGCTTTCGACAATATGATCGATCTCTGTGATGTGGATCTTAACATCATCGTGACCGAGTATCCTCGGCATATTGCGGTTTACTTCAACGATGACTGTTGCACTGTTGTCCGCAATGCAGCGGGAAAGTCCGAGAGCGTTGCCGAAGTAAAAGTAGCCCTCACTATCCATCTCCGAGACCGTCACCATGCAAACATCGGAGCGCAGAAAGCTCTTGTAATACCAAGCCAGATTGCGGAATATCATCGGCTCGAAGAATGCCCTGCCTTTATCGACAAGCTTGCGCTCATATCCCGAGCAGTGCCATGTATTGTATACAAAATGCTCAAGCGTAGGGTCGCACTCGGCACAGGCAACTGGCCCGAAAATGAGGTCGCCCCTTATCTTCACATGCCAAAGCTCGTCCCGCCTTCTTGCAAGAGCCTTGTCAAGCTCAATGGGGAAGCCGAGGTTAGAGGTGTACTCAACCCAGTCACCGCTTTTAACGCAGCGGACAGCCTCGTCCGGAGTACAGAGCTTTTCTCTGTATAATGCGGAATAGTCCATAAGATCCTCCAAAAACTATATTGACTTATTATCGCACAAAACTGTCCGCTTGGCAATAGAGACGCTTGTCAAATGCACTCGGCGATAGTAAAATAATAAGGGGTGAGATCATGTATAAGCTATGCACGACAAGTGAAATCGACATCGTAAAAACCTTTGAATGCGGTCAATGCTTTCGCTGGAACGCGGATGTAAGCGGAGCTTACACCGGCGTTGTGATGGGCTATCCCGCAAGGGTCGAGATCATCGGCAATGAGGTTTACATAACATCGGATGCACCCGATGAGCTGTGGCGTGAGTATTTCGACATGGACACGGATTACGACAAGGCATCCGAGGACTTCACCGGCGACTATCTCGAACGCTGCCGCAGCTTCGGCAGGGGCATACGCATACTGCGTCAGGAGCCGTGGGAGGCACTGTGTTCGTTTATCATATCTCAGTGCAATAATATTGCGAGAATAAAGGGCATAGTCGAACGCCTGTGTGAGCTGTACGGCGATGAGCTTTGCTTTGAGGGGAAAACCTATCACGCCTTCCCGTCTGCGGAGAGACTTGCAAAGCTTGAAGCAAAGGATCTTACGCCTATTCGCAGCGGCTACAGGGCGGAGTATATAATAAATGCAGCAAGAGCGGTCTTTTGCGGTGAGATCGACATTCCGTCTTTGCAATGCTGCGATTACCGCACTGCGATAAAGGAACTGCGAAAGCTGCACGGCGTCGGTGAAAAGGTGGCAAACTGCGTCGTTTTGTTCGGACTCGGACACATGGAGGCGTTCCCGATAGATGTTTGGATGAAGAGAGCGCTAAAAGAGCATTTTCCGCCCGACTTTGACCCCGCCTCACTCGGAGCCTATGCGGGACTTGCACAGCAGTATATTTTCTATTACGCAAGGAGCGGGGACGAAAAAGAACGCTAAGAATTTCTTGATTATAGAACGCAGTTATAGTATAATAAACTGATAAAGATAAGGGAGGAGCCGCAATATATGGATGAGAAGATCGCCCTGCTGAAAAAGTGGATAGATGAGAGTGACAATGTCGTATTCTTCGGCGGAGCGGGAGTGTCCACAGAAAGCGGCATCCCCGATTTCAGAAGTGTTGACGGACTGTACAATCAGAAATGGAAGTACCCTCCCGAGACCATTTTGAGCCATACCTTTTTCGTGCGTTATCCCGAGGAGTACTATCGTTTCCACAGGGAGAAGCTTGTTATCGAGGGAGTCAAGCCCAATGCAGCCCACCTTAAGCTTGCGGAGCTTGAAAGAGCGGGTAAGCTCAAGGCGGTCATCACCCAGAATATTGACGGACTCCATCAGGCGGCAGGAAGCAAAAAGGTGTTGGAGCTGCACGGAAGCATACTGAGAAGCATGTGTTCCGTCTGCGGCAGACCCTACCCCGCGGATAAGATGAATCACGGTGAAGGCGTGCCCCGCTGTTCCTGCGGCGGCGTCATAAGACCCGACATCGTTTTGTACGAGGAGCCGCTCGACCAGGCTATAATGACAGAGGCGATAAGATGCATAGCCGATGCCGATGTTTTGATAATCGGCGGCACCTCGCTGAATGTCTATCCCGCAGCGGGACTTATAAATTATTATCGGGGCAATAAGCTTGCCCTTGTTAATCTCGGCAGCACACCGTATGATGCCGAGGCGGATCTCGTGATAAACGAAAAAATCGGAAAGGTGTTCGGTCAGCTTTGAGTAGAGTAGAAGTTCTTGGCGTCGGGTTTGACAATCTGACCAGGGAAGAGACAATTGAATCATGCATGAAGCTCATTGACGAGCATGCCTCTGCCTATATGGTGACGCCGAATCCCGAAATAGTCATGGCAAGCTGGGATAATGAGGACTTGAAAACGGCGGCGAAAAATGCCGATCTTGTAATATCCGACGGTATAGGAGTCGTAAAGGCGGCAAAGATCCTCGGCACCCCGCTTAAGGAGCGTCTGCCCGGTATCGAGATATGCGAAGCCGTCATAGAACGCTTGGCACCCGAGGGCAAGAGCGTGTACCTTCTCGGCGCAAAGCCGGGGATAGCGGAAAAAGCGGCGGAGAATCTTGTGAAGAAGTACCCCGGTCTTGTGATAGCCGGAACGCAGGACGGTTATTTTAAAGAGACAGAACCCGTTGTCGCGGCGATAAACGAAGCAAAGCCCGACTTTCTTATGGTGTGCCTCGGCGCACCCAAGCAGGAGCTCTGGATGTATGAAAATGCGTCTAAGCTCGATGTAGGTCTCATGGGCGGTCTCGGCGGCTCACTTGATGTTTTCGCGGGAGTGACGCTGAGGGCACCGAAGATATGGCAGAAGCTCGGACTTGAGTGGCTGTATCGCTGCCTGAAGGAGCCGTGGCGTTTTAAGCGCATAGCAAGGCTCCCCCTGTTTATGACAAAAGCGGTAGAAATGAGGATCAAAAAGTCTAAATGAGTAAAGGTAAACTTATAGTATTCGAGGGGATAGATGGAAGCGGCAAATCCGCCCATTATAAGAGAGTTTGCGCTCATCTTGAGGAGGACGGCATAGCCTATCGTCACATCGTGTTTCCCCGCTATGATAACGACAGTTCGGCACTTATCCGCATGTACCTCGGCGGCGAGTTCGGCTCAAATCCCACAGATGTCAATGCCTATACCGCATCGACCTTTTATGCGGTGGACAGGTTTGCGTCGTATAAAACGGACTGGGGCGAAAGCTATAACGAAGGCGGCTTTATCCTGTCTGACAGGTATACGACCTCCAATGCGGTGCATCAGGGCAGTAAGCTCTCCGACGATGAGCTTATTCCGTTTTTCGAGTGGCTGTATGATCTCGAACACAGGAAGATGAAGCTGCCCGAACCCGATCTCGTCATATACCTCGATGTTGATATTGAGACCTCGCTTGCCAGAATGAAGCACAGGCAGGAGAAGACGAATACCTCCGCCGACATTCATGAGAAGGACATTGAGTATCTCAAAAACTGCCTCCGTGTTGCGGATAAGGCAGCGGACTTCTTCGGCTGGCACAGGGTAGCTTATCTTAAAGACGGCGTCGAGCGCTCGATCGAGGAAAAGCATGAGGAGATATATCGCATAATAACGGATGCCTTAAAATAAAACGAGGCTTCCCAAAGGAAGCCCCGATGCGTTTTGCTCAGCAGCCGCAGCCGTTATTGCAGCCGCATCCGCAATCGTTGCCGCCGCAGCCGCAGCCGCCGCAGGCAAAGACGAGGATGAGCAGAATGATGATTATCCAAATGCAGCTATTGTTGTTTCCACAGAACATGATTTGACCTTTCTCCGCACGATGTATTCCGTGTCACCGTCCGGTGCGGCGGAAAGCGGTGAGCGATTATCATGTGAGTCCCGCAGATTTTCTGCGTCTGAGATATATTATGCCGGACGGAGATTTCCGGTTACTAACCGATCAAAGGAGATAAGCTATGATCGACGAAGTAAATTTTGACGAATTATTCGGTCAGAAGCCCGAAGCAAAGCCCAAGGCAAAGACCGAGGTGAAAAAGGAACCCGTAAGGGCGGCGGCAAAAAAGCCCGCTGCATCAAAGCCGAAGAGACAGACCGCCGCACAAAAGCCCGTATCCGCCCCATCCGGCGGCAGTAAGGCGGCAAAGCACGGAGCCTTAAACGGTCTGATGTACCTTGTTTTCGTGCTGAGTGTCAGTGTTATTCTCGCATGCCTTGCATGGCTTGCGGCAACGGACATTCTTGCCCTTAACGCACCCGACATCACGGCGACGGTCGTTCTGCCGAAGGACAAGTTTGAGCTTCAGGTCATCGAAACGACCGACGATAACGGCAAAACCGTCAAGAACAAGCACTATATTGCCGACATCGACTTTGTCGCAGACAAACTTTACGATGAAGGCATAATCAAATACAAGTGGCTGTTTAAGATCTATTGCGGACTTGCCGATGCCGAGAACACCATAGACCCCGGCACCTATGTCTTAAAAGGCGGCTACGATTACAGGGCACTTGTAAAGAAAATGCAGTCAGGCTCCAACTCCATGGTAAGGCTCCAGATAACCTTCCCCGAAGGCTATACGATGGAGCAGATATTCAAAAAGCTTGAGGCGGAGGGGGTCTGCGATTACGAGGATCTGATGAATGCAGCCGCAAACGCAAGCTTTAATTACAAATTCCTCGACAGCACGATAACAGGAGACGCAAGCAGGCTCGAAGGCTTCCTCTTCCCGGATACCTATGAGTTCTATGAGGGTATGCCCGCATCCAGTGCGATAAACAAGCTCCTTGGCGGTATGCACTACCGTCTCACCAAGGAGATGTACAACTGGCAGGAAAGCAGCGGAATGAGCTGGGCCGATATTCTCAATGTCGCATCGATGATCGAGAAGGAAGCCGCAAACGATGAAGAGAGAGCGAGAATTGCCTCCGTCATCTATAACCGCCTTGAAAAGGGCTGGCCGCTGCAAATCGACTCGACGACCCTCTACGACTACCCCGACCATGTCGGCGCACCGACTGCCGAAATGCTTGCAGCCGATACACCGTATAACACGAGAATCAATACGGGACTGCCTCCCACGGCGATATGCAGCCCCGGCCTTGCATCGATAAAGGCGGCACTGAGACCCGCAGACACAAACTATATGTTCTACGCTCTTGACACCGCTACCGGAACCCACAGGTTCTTCAATACCGCAGCGGAATTTGATGCCTTTGTCGCAACACAGAATTATGGTTGATAAAAAATCGGAATTGCTTTCACCCGCAGGTGATATGGAGCGGCTTGAAATGTCGCTCCACTACGGAGCCGATGCGGTCTATCTTGCGGGTGACCGCTTCGGTATGAGAGCCGCAGCGGGAAACTTCTCGCACGATAAGCTCATAAAAGCAGTGGAGCTTGCCCACGAAAAGGGCGCAAAGGTGCATCTCACCTGCAATACCTTGCCAAGGGAGAGCGAGCTTACGGAGCTTCCCCGATTCCTCGAGGACGCAGCCGAAGCGGGAGTGGACGCATTTATAATCGCGGACCTCGGCGTTATGAGCTATGCGGAAAAGTATGCCCCCAAGGTCGAACGCCATGTCAGCACCCAGCTCGGCGTCATAAACAGTGCGACAGCAAGACGGCTGTACGATATGGGAGCAAAGCGAGTGGTGCTTGCAAGGGAGACCCCCATGGAGGACATATTCAGCATTCGTGCCAATACCCCCAAGGATCTCCAGATCGAAGCCTTTGTCCACGGTGCCATGTGCGTCTCGTTTTCGGGACGCTGCCTGCTGTCAAATTATCTGACGGGCAGGGATGCCAATCGGGGAGCCTGCGCACAGCCCTGCCGCTGGAAGTACCGCCTTGTCGAGGAAAAACGCCCCGGCGAATACTTCGAGATAACCGAAGACGGCGGAACGCACATAATGAACTCGAAGGATATGTGCATGATAGAGCATATACCCGAGCTGCTTTCAGCCGGAGTTTACAGTATGAAGATCGAAGGCAGGATGAAGTCGGCATATTATGCCGCAGCCGTAACGAATGCCTACCGCCATGCGATCGATTGTGCGGAGGCGGGTATAGCCCTGCCGGAAATATGGAGGGATGAGGTCAATAAGCTCAGTCACAGACCGTACTGCACAGGCTTTTACTACGGTGACCCCGGCCAGCACTACGAGGACGCATCCTACTTTTCGGAAGCCGAGGTTTGCGCCGTCGTTGAGGAATGCCGCAAGGACGGTACAGCGATACTCACACAGAGGAATCGCTTCTGTGTCGGTGATAAGCTGGAGCTTATGACGAACGACTCCGAACCCATAGAGTTTATCGCCGGAGAGATGGAAAACGAAGCGGGGGAGAGCATTACGGCGACCCCTCATGCGATGATGAGATTTAAAATGAAGCTGCCGAGAGAATGCGGCAGGCTGTCAATACTTAGGAGAATGAAAAAATGAAAGCATACGGACTTAACGAATTGAGAGAAATGTTCCTTTCCTTCTTCGAGAGCAAGGAGCATATGCGCCTTCCCAGCTTTTCGCTCATACCGCAAAATGACGCAAGCTTACTGCTCATAAACTCCGGTATGGCTCCGATGAAGCCCTATTTTAAAGGCGAAGCCGTCCCCCCGAAAAAGAGGGTCTGCACCTGCCAGAAGTGCATCCGCACGGGCGACATCGAAAACATCGGCAAGACAGCCCGTCACGGCACCTTTTTTGAGATGCTGGGCAACTTCTCCTTCGGTGATTATTTCAAAGAAGAAGCCATTGCCTACAGCTGGGAGTTCCTCACCTCACCTCAGTGGGTGGGTCTCGACCCTGACAGACTCTATCCCTCGGTCTATGTCGATGACGATGACGCATGGAACATCTGGCACGATAAGATCGGCATACCCGAAAACCGCATCTTCCGCTTCGGCAAGGAGGATAACTTCTGGGAACACGGTGCCGGTCCCTGCGGCCCCTGCTCCGAGATATATTACGACCGCGGCGAAAAGTACGG
>CAZLSN010000011.1:0-31956 GCA_964562265.1 uncultured Oscillospiraceae bacterium | reverse complement strand
GCATACGCCATTGCGATAGGCTCCGTACAGCCCATTGCGGGGATAAGCTCTTCCCGAAGGATCTGCAAATACTGACCGTATTTATTATCGCCCTTTATCATATTATCTCTCCTTCCGTTTATTTTTCTTTACCGTTGTTTTTTACCATTATACCAAATCTTTATGCGTTTGTATAGATATTTTCTCTTTTTGCAAGTGACAGTTAATTGTCAAAATAGCTTGTATATTGTCGGTGACTTGTGTTATAATCAACTGAGTGTTAATTATTTTTAGTTTTGAGGTGTTTCTTTTGATCGGCTTTTACAATTACACCGTCTGGCTGACCTACATAAGCATGCTTTCCTCCGTCGTCGGCATCACCCTTGCCGTCGGAGGTCATCCCGTTGCGGCGGTCATTTGCCTTATGTTCTCCGGCTTTTGTGATATGTTCGACGGCATCGTTGCCAGAACCAAAAAGGACCGCACCGAGGAAGAGCGCAATTACGGCATCCAGCTTGACTCTTTGAGCGATGTCATTTGCTTCGGCGTTCTCCCCGTTGTAATAGGCTACACCATCGGTGCCGACGCATGGTGGCAGGTCGCCATCATGGCTCTGTTCGCCCTCTGCGGTCTTATAAGACTTGCTTATTATAATGTCACCGAGGAAGCCCGTCAGAAGACCGAAACGGGCAAGCGCAAGCATTACCTCGGCGTTCCCATCACCACCTCCTGCCTGAGCGTTCCTCTGCTGTTCTGCTTCCGCGGGCTTTTGGGTGCTGCCTTCCCCTACGCTTACACCGCACTGCTTCTTGTTAACGGTGCCTTTTATGTCCTGCCCATCAGGGTCAAAAAGCCCGGCAAGACAGGTCTTGCGATTATGCTCCTGCTCGGTGTTCTCTTCACCGCAGCCATCCTCATCTCGCACTACATCTGATCCGGATAATGATTCAAAACCGTCTCCAATGGGAGACGGTTTTTTTGTTGCGATGTACATGATGTTTTGCTATAATCGGGTTAAACACAATGCTTAACAAGGGAGGTGTCTTGCCGTGGGCGGCATAATCGCTGTAATTATAATTATTTCTCTGCTTGCCGGAACAAGCTATTACCTTGCGTCACGACTCTACGGCGGGCTTGTATCATTCTTTCCGCTGCTGCGCTTTTGGCCCGTTTTGCTCATCGTCTGCGCCATGACTTTGATCCTCGTTCTCAGCTTCGGTCGTGCGCTCATGCCCTTTCCGAAGGATCTCAAACAAATTCTCGGCGTCGTCGGTGCCTACTGCATGGGCTTTGTTTTGTATCTTCTCATTTTCACCGTTGCTGCCGATCTGCTCACTCTTGTACTGCGGCTGATGAAGCTTTCCTTCACTGCTCACAGGCTGTACAGGGGCTTTGTGACACTCGGTGTTCTGCTGCTCACCCTCGGCACCTGCGTTTACGGCTTTATTAATGCCCGTCAGATAGACCATGTGTCATACGATATAAGTCTGCACGGCAAGGCCGATATTTCGGACATAAGCGTGCTTATGATAAGCGATCTTCATCTCGGCGCCGTCGGCTCCGAGGAGCGGCTTGACACTATCATTCGGGAGATCAATTCGCAAAAGCCCGATATAGTCTGCATTGCCGGTGATTTCTTCGATACGGACTTTTCCGCCATTCGTGACCCCGAGGCAGCTCTTGAGAAGCTTCGCGGCATAAATGCGACCTACGGCGTTTACGCCTGTCTCGGCAATCACGACGGCGGCGAGACCCACGCTCAAATGCTTGATTTTCTGAATCGGGCAAACATCACCTTGCTTGACGATGCATACACGGTGATAGACGACCGTCTTGTTCTTGTGGGACGCCTCGACGCCTCCGCCATCGGCGGCTACGGGGATAAGGAGCGCAGGCCGCTTTCCGATTTCTTCACCGTCGAGGAACCGGAGCTGCCCGTGATCGTCATGGATCACAATCCGGTACATATCGACGAATACGGCAGCGAGGTCGATCTCATCCTCAGCGGTCACACCCACAAGGGTCAGGTCTTCCCCGCAAACCTCATCACGGGAATGATGTACACCGTAGACTATGGCTACTATCAAAAGGACGGGAGCAGTCCGCAGGTGATCGTGTCCTCGGGTGTCGGTGCATGGGGAATGCCCATGCGTGTCGGCACGGACTGTGAGATCGTAAGTGTTCACTTTATATGTCGGGGAGAATAGCGATGATCCGTGAAATATGCAAAGATGAGGCATTTTTAAGCCAAAAGGCAGAAGCGGCAGACTTAAACGATCTGCCGACGGCGCAGGATCTTCTCGATACGCTCATTGCCCACCGTGATGGCTGCGTCGGTATGGCGGCAAATATGATAGGGGTGAACAAGTGCATTATCGCATTTGAAAATGACGGCGATTATATGCTCATGCTAAACCCTGTTATCGTAAAATCATCCGGCACTTATGAAGCCGAGGAGGGCTGTCTTTCCCTTGACGGAGTGCGAAAGGCGAAGCGGTACCGCAGCATAAAGGTGCAGTGGCAGAACGAAAAGCTTCAGACCCGCATCAAAAGCTTCACCGGTTGGACGGCTCAGATCATTCAGCATGAGATCGATCACTGTGAGGGGGTCATCATATGAAAAAGCGCACAAAGCGCATTATTGCGCTGCTTTCGGCACTGCTTCTCGCTCTTGCGATCGGCATCTTTGCCTATGTGTCCGATTACTATCATGCAGACGGTAGTGCGGTGGAGGCAATGACAGCCGAGACAAGCTCCGTGCATACGGAGCAGCGGGACAATGTGACATGGTTTATTCCGGATGAGGTGTCGGCGGGATTTATATTCTACCCCGGCGGCAAAGTCGAGGCGGCCGCCTACGCTCCGCTGCTTTACACCTGTGCCGAACGGGGCATCCTCTGCGCCTTGGTCGAGATGCCCGCTAACCTTGCGGTTCTCGATATGAATGCGGCGGACGGTCTGCCCTCGGAATTCCCCGAGGTCGATGTCTGGTACATCGGCGGTCACTCGCTGGGCGGTGCAATGGCGGCAAGCTATGTCGCCGATCACGCAGGGGACTTTGACGGTCTCATCCTGCTTGCAGCCTACTCCACAGAAGACCTCGGCGGAACAAAGCTTCGTGTGCTGTCTGTTTACGGCTCCGAGGACAAGGTGCTGGACATGGAGAAATACGAGGAAAACCTGTCCAATCTCCCGCAGGGCAGCGATGAGATGATCATATCCGGCGGCTGCCACGCTCAGTTCGGCAGCTACGGCATTCAGGACGGCGACGGTACGCCGACCATATCCGGCGATGAGCAGCAAAGCCAAACGGCCAAGCTCATATACGAATTCATTACAGGAGGAAGCATGGCATGATACTTTACTATTCCGGTACCGGCAACAGCAAATATGTCGCAAAGAGGATCGCCGAGACCCTCGGTGATGAGCCGGTCTGCATAAACGACCGCATAAAGGCGGGAGACAATTCAAAGCTCACGATCTCCGGAAGGCTCGTTTTCGTAACGCCCACCCATGCATGGCGCATCCCCCGCTGTGTCCGTGAGTGGATAATTAACACGGAGTTTGAGGGTGCGGGTAAGGTCTGGTTTGTCATGAGCTGCGGCAGTGAGATCGGCAACGCCGCAAAATACAACCGCAGCCTTTGTGCGCAAAAGGGCTTTGAGTATATGGGTACCGCGCAGGTCATCATGCCCGAAAATTATATAGCCATGTTTGCGGTTCCGGAAGCTGACGAGGCAAGGGAGATCGTCGCCCGTGCCGAGCCCTTTATCGACAGCGCCGCAAAATGCATTGCGGATGATGCAAAACTTCCGATCCCCCGCAACAATCTGTATGACCGCATAATCAGCGGCCCCGTCAATCCCGCTTTCTACGCATTCTGCGTCAAGGCAAAGGCGTTCACCGTCGGCGATGCCTGTGTCGGCTGCGGCAAATGTGCCTCGCTGTGTCCGGTGAATAATATCGAGATAGTGGACGGCAAACCCATATGGGGCGACCGCTGCAATCACTGCATGTCCTGCATCTGCTACTGCCCCACCGAAGCCATCGAGTACGGCAAAATAAGCCTCGGCAAACCCCGCTATCATTTTGAAGCCCTGTAATTTCAAATAATTTAAACGGAGGTAGAATAATGAAAAAGGTTTGTGAATTCTTAAAATCCGCAGGCGTCTACTATCTGGCAACCGCAGAGGGCGATCAGCCCCGTGTCCGTCCCTTCGGCACAGCGCACATCTTCGACGGTAAGCTCTACATTCAGACCGGCAAGATAAAGCCTGTTTCAAAGCAGATCGCCGCAAATCCCAAGTGCGAGATCTGTGCGTTTAAGGACGGAACCTGGCTCCGTGTCTCCGGTGAGCTTTGCGAGGACGATCGTGTTGAGGCGAAAAAGTCGATGCTCGACGATTATCCCAATCTTCGCAGCATGTACGATGAAAATGACGGCAACACTCAGGTCTTCTTCCTGAAAAACGCCGTCGCCACCTTCAGCTCCTTCACCACCGCCCCCGAAACCTACGAATTCTGAGAAAGAAATGATCGCCGCCTTCCGTCTCCGGAAGGCGGTTTTTGCTTTCCTGCGCTTTATCGCTCACCACAGGAGGAGGACGCAGGCAGCGGAGGATGCGAAAACGGCGAGGTCGGCACACAGGGCAGCGGGGACTGCCCAGCGGGTATTCTTTACCCCCGCCTCTCCGAAGTAGACGGCGATCACATAAAAGGTCGTTTCGCTCGACCCAAGCATCACCGCCGCAATGCGGCCTATGTCGGAATCGGCACCGTGAGCCTGCATAAGCTCCGACGCCGCTGCGGTCGCAGCGCCGCCGCTTATCGGCCGAAGCAGCGCAAGCACCCCGACCTCGCCCGGTATGCCCACGGCTTCGAGAAAAGGCGACAGCAGTGAGGAGATCGCATCCATCGCCCCCGAAGCTCTGAGCATATATATCGCCGGAAACAGGACGATGAGCGGAGGCAGCATGTCGATCACCGTTTTAAGCCCCCGAGCTGCTCCATTGGTCAGGGCATCGAATATATCGACCTTCCGAAACGAAGCGCATATCCCCACCGAGGCAAGCAGCAGCGGCACCGCAAGGTCGCAGATCATCCTCATCGCCAAAGCCTTTCAAGCAGCTTTGCCGCTGCAAGTCCCACGGCAAGTGAAACGGCGGAGCTTATCCACACGAAGGGCAGTATGTCGAAGGGTGCCTCGGCTCCGCATGCGGAGCGTATCGCCGCAACGGTCGTCGGCAAGATCTGTATAGATGCGGTGTTCAGGACCACAAGACGGCACAGCTCATCCGATGCCCTGCCGCCGGACAAGGCTGCCATCTCTTTTGCCGCCGCTATGCCCATCGGCGTTGCGGCATTACCGAGTCCGAGAAGATTTGCACTGACATTCGCCGCAAGCGGCTCCATGACCTCCGGATGCCGTGCGGAGTTCGGAAACAGCCTTCGCAGCATGGGATCAAGCGCACGGGAGAGAGCCGATGCCAAGCCGCTGCGCTTCATAAGCTCCATAACGCCGCACCAAAAACACACCGCACCGCCTATCGCAATGCACAGCGACACTGCCGTCTCCGCACCCTCCAGTGCCGCAGCAGCGAGATCTCCGGTTCTTCCCGTTAAGCAGGCGTTTATAATTGAAATGATTACAAAAGACGTCCAAATAGCCCCAATTGTCAATAAAATGCACCCCCGTTTTTAAACATTGTATTTAATTGGGTGCATTTTTTATTCATTAATATTTTTTGTGTTTTTGAAAACGCAAAAAACATTTGAATATTTTTCGATTTTTCTTGACAATAATCAGAAATTTGATATAATTTAAACGCTTAATGGAATGTTATATCCACCACAAGGAGGAACCGAAATGAAGTCAACAGGCATCGTGAGAAAGGTTGACGAGCTGGGTCGTATCGTGCTGCCTATCGAACTCAGGCGCACACTCGACATTGCAGAGAGGGATGCACTCGAAATATTCGTTGAGGGTGACAACATCATTCTCCACAAATACCACCCCGCCTGCATTTTCTGCGACAACACCCGCAACATCATCAGCTACAAGGGTAAGAACATTTGCCCCGACTGCATAAAGAAGCTCAAGGATAAAATCTGAGATCACCCTTTATGTATAAACGCCGCTTGTGCGGCGTTTTTTCGTTCCGCAAAAAATCGTCGAAAAGCCGTCTTTCAGCTCGAAAGGCGGCTTTTTGTTGTTGCCATGTGCGCTTTGCTGTTGTACAATTGTTTTGGAAAAAACATCAAAACACACGGAAGGAGCGTTTCACTATGAGGCGAAGATCTATCGCACTTTTGCTGACCCTTCTCCTGCTTTTCGCTCTCCTCCCCGCTCAGTCACTTGCGCTTTGCGATGTGGCATATTCACTGGAGGACGGCACCCTGACCGTATCCGGCAGCGGAAGCTGCGGCGACGGATGGCGTCATGATTTTGCCCCCGGGGATGTGCGCACTCTCGTGGTGGAGGAGGGCGTTATCGGGATCGACGCCTGGGCATTTGCCGATTGTCCGAATCTTACAGACATCACCCTGCCCGACTCTCTGACGCACATCGGTGCCTACGCCTTCTCCGGCAGTGCATTTCTCGCCGATCTTGAGAACAGTGTGGGCGGCGTATTCTATATCGGGCGGTATCTCATCTGCGCCGACATGTCGGTTTGCGGCACGATCACCGTTTCGGACGGAACGAGGCTCATCGCCGACCATGCGTTTTCAAATTGCCCCGACCTCACCGATGTTGTCATTCCCGACAGCGTTTTGTTTTTAGGCTCTGCCTTCTACGGCTGTACCGGACTTTGCGGCATCTCACTTTCAAACAGCATTGCCGAGATCCCCGATGAGGCGTTTTACAATTGCACCAGTCTCACGGAGCTTAGTCTGCCCGACAGCGTAAAGAGCATCGGTGCCATGGCGTTCTGCGGCTGTGAGAGCCTTTTCGGGATAGGGCTGCCCGACGGCATCGAAAGTATCGGAAGCTTCGCATTTCACGGCACCGAGATCTACGCCGATCAAACGAATTGGGAAAACGGCGTACTGTACATCGGCAGCTGCCTCATCGAGGCAAACTCCGGGCTTCCCGATAAGTATATCGTAAAGGACGGCACTCGACTCATAGCCGACTCCGCCTTTTCGGGCAGCGATAAGCTCCTGCGCATCTCCGTTCCCGAAAGCGTGATCTCAGTCGGCGACTATGCGTTTTACGGATGCACTGCACTGAGTACCGTGTACTACGGCGGTGTGAGCGATGATTGGAAAAAGATCGTCATCGGCTCCGATAACGAGTCCCTGAGTTCGGCTGCGCTCCACTGCAAGGATACCACCGTCGCAGGCTTCGGCGACATTGCGGTAAACGGCCGCCATGCACCCTATGTCGATGCGATAGCATGGGCGGCATACAGCGGCATCACCGAGGGCTATCCCGACGGTTCTTTCCACCCCGATGCAGGCTGCACAAGGGCGCAGGTCGTCACCTTCCTCTGGAGAGCAGCGGGTTCCCCCGAACCCGAGGACGAGTCTGTGAGCTTTGTCGATGTCAAGAACGAGGGAGCCATGAGGCCGTACTACAAGGCGATCCTCTGGGCAGCGCAATGCGGCATCACGGCCGGCTACCCCGACGGCTCATTCCGTCCCTATGAGGAGTGTACGAGGGCGCAGTTTGTGACCTTCCTCTGGCGGTATATGGGAAAGCCCGATGCGGCGATCGACAACCCCTTCGGCGATGTTGGCGCAAGCCCGTATTACGACGCCATCATGTGGGCATTCGAGGCAAATGTCACCAAGGGCTACGGCGCAGGGCTCTTCAAGCCCGACAAGATCTGCTCCCGCGCCGAAGTCGTGACCTTCATCTACCGCACCCTCGCATAATTGAATATTAAAAAGCCCTTGGGGAGTTCCCAAGGGCTTTTACATTTCACTTCTCCGCCGAGTATGCGGAGGCGAGGGCTGTGAGTCGGGAGGCGAAATCCGCTCTCACGCTCTCCGGTGAGAGGATCTCGACCCCGTCGCCGAACCCGAACACCCATGCAAAAAACCGAGGTGACACGGCGACTTCAACGCTCACGGTGAAGTGACCGTCGCCGCAGGGTATGATCGGTGTATCCAGTCCGAATCGGTCGATGACCGCACCGACCAGCGACTCCTCAAAGCGAAGCCTCACCGTCTGCTCCGCACCGGTGAACATGCCGAACACCTTCTTCGAGTAATCCGCAAGGCTTATGCCTTCAAAATGCTCCTTGCCGCAGCGAGGGATGTCCATGGCGGAGATCTCGGTCATCTTATCAACACGATAGTGCTTCAGCCTGTCCGCAGCGGCATCGAAGCCCAGCATATAATAATTCTCGTCGTCCCACATCAGCGAAAACGGGCTTATCTCATACCACTCACCGTCCTTGCGGAAGCGGCGTTCCTTGGTAACGGTGTAGTCGAAGTACTTAAAGCGTATCGCCTTATCATGGGTGATGGCACCGGATATTTCATCGACATTGTAATACACGCTCTCGTTCATGCTCTTTATGCGGTTGCGGACATAAACCTGACGCTGAAGGAGCCGTGCATCGTATATGCTTGCCAGACCCTCGATCTTTTTTATGAGACTGAGGGTCTTTTTCTCGGTTATGAACTTTGACGACTGAACGCTGTCCACAAGAAGCTTCAGCTCCGGCAGCTCGAAGTCGCGGCTGCCTATGTAGTAGCCCGTGGTTTTTCCCTGTGAGCGGATGATGTCCAGCCCGAAAAGGCGCAGCGACTCAATGTCGTCGTACAGGCTCTTGCGCTCTGCCTTTATGCCGTGCGATGCAAGCTCCGCTATCATCTGCGAAACGGTCAGCGGGTTTGCCTCGTCGGAATTCGAGAGCAGGTACTGCATGAGATATAGAAGCTTCAGCTTCTGATTGCCCGACTTAGCCATCGTCCTCGTCCTCACTTTCCTCGTTTAAAAGCTCGTCTGCCAAGACGCATTCCAAAGCAGCCTCGATCGCATCGATCTCACCGTTTCGGTCGAGATCGAAGAGGTCGCCGAATATTCCGTCAAACATGGTGATCCCTCCGATGCCAATATATCACATATCCTCCGCTTCGGCAAGCTCATCGGGAGCTATGCCGCCGCATTCGGGGATGAGGCCCTCATCGTCATCCTCGTCCCACTTGTCGTCGAGCTGGGACAGCAGTTCGAGCTTCAGCTCGTTAGGTTCACCGTCTTCGATGCGGCAGATGACCTTGCTGTGCGTGAGGAACATTACACGGATGTAAAACTTTTTGTTCACACGGTCGTAAATCCTGCCTGCGCTCATGGTTCCGACCGCGACGGTGCCGGTGCTGTTGGCGATGTAGCCGACGGTGTCGTAGAGCGGGAGGGTGCAGCGGATGGCTTCGGTGTCGTAGTGGTTGTCGGGCTCTTTTTCGCATCTCACAAGCATACCGGGTTTAAAGGGGTAGCTGCCGTGGTAATTGCTGTAGCCGGTGATCGTAACAAACATCTCTTTCATTTTCATACCTCCTGATTTTTCTCTGCGTATTCATAGTATCAGATCGGCTGTCCAATAAACCGGACAATAAAACGAAGAAGATGCGAAAAATGAAAAGGCTTCTCACGAAGCCTTTTCAGCGTAATATTCTGCATTGTTTTATTAGCCGCTATTTGAGCGTAACTCTTTTGCGGGGACTCCTCCGACCACGCAATTATCAGGTACATCTTTAGTCACAACTGCATTTGCGCCGACGATCACATTGTTGCCCACATGAATTGCTCCGAAAACTTTCACTCCGCAAGTTATCGTCACATTGTCTGCGATCATTGTTGCAAATCCGTGTTGAATGTACAATCCGCCACCTACATCAAAAGCGTCAATGTAAAGCGTGTCCATCGGCGGATAAAAGAGCTCGATAATACGGCGTCTGATGCGATACTTCCTATTACGATAAATTACAAGATTGCGAAACTCTTTGCGCCTCCAGAGGAGCTACGCCATAGCGCTGAAGTCGGAGCATTGCAAATTGTGTATCGTTTTCCAGCGAGCAAGATCCTTCCGCTGGCGATCATCGACATGCATATTGCATGCGGAATCAAATAGCGAATCGCAAACAATATCTAGCTCATATGTTCTCCTTTTTACCGAACGCATCAATTTATACACTAACGCTTTGGCTCATTTTCAAAAAAGTGCTTTTGTCTCGTCGCAATCGCCATTTGCTGAAGTTCTCAAGACAAATCAGTGTTCTTTCACTTTCCTTGCAATTTGTGAAACATAATACTTAAGCATTTCAAATTCAGGTTGATTATGAAATGCAATAATGAATACGGCATTTGTCACAAAGCAGCACAACAGTATTTTCAATAGCGTTCTGACAATCAACGAACCGCCGACAACAGCAAATGACATTTTGCACAATGTCGCAGCGATTATAAGTATTATCATGTATTTTATGATTCTCTTTACATATCCCCATATAGACTGATTAAAACCATACTTGAACACCGCATATGGATCATACCAAAGATTTGTCATGGCACGAGCTAGGAATGTTGCAAGCAGGATGCCGAACAAGCCCCAATAAGTGCCCAGCCAAACTGATAGAATGACATTCAGTATTCCCGTAAAAAATTGAATGAATCTGCCGTAGCGAAAAAGCCCCAGCGTGTGCTTGTATGTCCAGACGGCATTCATCATACCAACGGAGAAAAAGTTCAACGCCATCACAGCCGGTATCTCAATAGGCAGCACATATTGTTCTCCAAAGCACAGCTGAACCAGATCCGATGAGCAAAACAGTATTCCCAAGGCTGCCCAACCGAATATCCAAAAGTTCATCATGTTCAAGAACTTGAACATTTGATACCGCTTTGCCGTGGATTCACTTGCATTGTGATTTCCGACGCTGGCCGTTAAGCCATTGAACACCTGACTCAAAAGCGAGTTTAGCGTATTGACTAAAAGGGTATAGTTTGAGGCAATGCCCGTCGTTGCCAGACCCTTAAAAAAAGTTATCAATATATTATCGGTGCTGTTTACCAGCAAACCCGAGACCTTATATACCATCAGGTATCGAATGTTTGAAAAGAGTTGTCGCCGCTCGTTCTCCGGCAGAGACTTGGCATCCTTCTTTTTAATATACGGAAACTGTTTCCCGGCAGTAACAGAAACAACTATGTTATATATGAGTGTTCCGGCAGTCTGAACAAGCAGATAGGCAATATAATTGCGGAACAGCAGCAGTACAAGCATCTGCAAGATGCTCTGAGTGAACGAAACGGAGTAACTTATTAAGCTGACGATATAGTTGCGCTGCGCTGCAATCAGCAGCGAGCTGCGATAGCTGAAAAAGTAGCTACTTGCACTATTGAAGAGATTGATAAGATATAGCAGATATATGTTTTCTTTGATATTCGGCTGTTCGGTGATTATGAGATCAACAAACGGCATTAAGCATAAACCGACAGCAAATATCAAGATGCCGATCGTTCGGTAGGCTGTACCGTAAAGCTTCATTAGTGAAGCAATTTTTTCCTCGTCATTCTCCGCCAAAGGCTTGTACAAGGCATAAACGATTGCGCTACCAACACCAAGCTCCGCAAGAGAGAGCATCGCCAAAACATTTGTAAACAGCCCATTAACGCCAAGATAGTCCGCACTGAGGCATTGTACGAAAACCATCCTGGAGATGAAGCCCAGGACCGTGTTAAGAAAATAGCCGCCCACGCCTGTAAAAATGTTCAGCAACGAATATTCAGTTCGTGACCGGTTTTGCATGGTTACTCCTTAGTTTTAATTTCAGCATCCGACTCTTGCGGCAATCTGTTCTAAATAGCTTTTATCTACACAATCAGCAACTTCTTGTCCCTTCTGTGCTTCATTTGTGAACTCTCATTTTTCAAAACTGGTTCTTCCACTCGGCTATGCTTTCCCATGGAAGCTCAATGTTTGTTTCAATTCTGTTGCACACCCGTATTTTCAACCCTGCAAGAATATCTTCTCTGCGGATGATGGGGAGGCCGGTATCTGCGCTAATGCATTCCGCTCGGTTGTCGATTGACACGATCAGGCTGCGGTGTCCCTTGCTCAAAGCCCTGATTCCCGCGTGAAGCCGTGTGCCAACATAGTCAAGGTCATCCTGTGACAAAAGCTCATCGTAGTCACTCAGCTCAGATCCTATAATCTCAAGCTTTGGCCCGCAATTAAGTTCTCTAATATAGCCCTCGTCATCCCGTCCTTGAGGCCACAGGTACACCTTGTCATAGCACTCCGACAAAACGCGCAGCATTGCTGCATCATTCTTTGCATCACGGCTGTAATCCGTCACCGTGCAAACGACTCTCGATGCCTTTTCAGTCGGTATTGTTGCACAATGTTTGGGCGTCAGCCCCCACATGGTCGGGCAGCCGGTGTTGATAACATTTTTTATGCCCATTTCTTTGAGGGTTTTTTCTGTAAAACTGTCTCTGACAGAGTGAACCCATTCAGAGGATAACATATAGTGGAGCAATATCCGAGTGTACAAATCGGATGTTGAATTATAGGAATCCATTCCCACACCCATCAAAGTAATACCATTATATGTGTCAAGATTTCGTGGTAATTTCCAAAGCCCATAGTGCCGCATATCGCACGAAAGAATATTTGTCCCGCACAAAAACGAATACTCCCCATCACATTTTACATCAGTTGCGGGAACCTGGTGCGTAGAAATATGTTCAGCATTCTTCAGATTAAATGCCGTCTCAAGTTGTCGCCTGCAGTTGTCCATAATAATATGGTCGCCTGCATTGCATGTCTGCATTCCTGTATCAAATAGTATTATCTTTCCCTTTTTCTTTTTGGAAAAAGGTTTTTTTACTATTGCTCGTAGCAACGGCCAATAACTACACACTGCCTCATGCAAGCGAATTATTACACGCTTTGGAACGCCACAAAGGCCATACTTCTTTATTGCGCTCTCAGCAACAAGAATTAAATGACCTAGTTTGTCACCAAAGCGAGAACATATTATGTGGGTGTGCTCTATTTCATCTCGGACAGCTTCCTCCATCCACGATGCAGAAAAATGGTGTATTGAGTAAGTGTTTTTTGTTATGCTGAGTTTTCCAGTTTTAAACACTTTCGGGCAAAAATAATCGGCGGGATAAAATATATTGCCGTTTACATTTTGCTTCGTATTATCCATCTTCACGCCTAACCGCTCAAACACTTGTATATTGTGTCGTGGAGCTGGCTTGAGATTTGGTAGTCCATCGGTTCCAATGAAATACTCTGTATCATAGTAGTCTCGCAGTTGCTTAATAACTTTATTTTCTTTTTTTGCGCCAAAACCAAGGCCGCATGAAACAAAGAATTCACCGTCTCCGGTATCCTCGAAGCCGAAAAAGGCTTCGTTTTTCAGCAATTCATCAAATGAGCGCACCATCTCCACATCGGTATCCAGATAGATCCCGCCATGCTCGTAGACGATGTCCAATCGTGCATAATCCGGCACAAAGCCCCACTTTTTTGCTTCATATGCCTGGCGCATATATTCATTTTTCGTGAAATCGTAATTTGTTTCGTTCCATTCACGAATCTCGTAATCCGGGCAGCAGCGTTTCCAGCTTTCTATACAGTACAACACCGATTGCGGTTTTGGATTGCCTCCCACCCAGCAATAATGTATTATTTTGGGAATCGTTCCCATTGTGCACCTCCCTCGGCGGAATTTCAGTCAACGCTCATTAAGAAAAGAGACATAGTCAAAATCGTCCAAATACCTTCTGACGAGAAACTGCTTTTTGAAATCTAGTGCCACACCCACCCCAGGCAGCTCTTCAAATCCCCTCAAATAGAAGGCCGAAGAAATGTCCGGTCGAGGACAATGGGTAAATATGACTTTGTGGCGATACGGTAAAGCGTCAAATCTTTGCAGACTTTTCTCAGTGCAATTATCGCCGTCAATTGCGACTATGTACAAGTTGTCCCAGTTTATCCGCCTCTTTCGTTCTTCCCATTTAGCCGTGGCTTCCTCAAATGTCTTATAGTGATTAAACCGGATCTCTATGTCCCCAAGCATTCCGCAGGGGTATTCAAAACGATCGTCCGCAAACGGCGTGATCGGCTGTTCCATATACCAGTTGAGGTTCTCCAACAGCTTAACATAGTCGTTCATATCGAAGCTTAGGTTGATCGTCGGTGACAGAAACGGCAACTTCATGTCGTAATAAATAAACTCGCCGTTGCAGTTGGACGATATTATTGTTGCATTTCTGTTTTTAAGCCGCATCCGCTTGCGTTCTTTGTATAATCTCCACTCTATTCGTTGAAAAAGATTCATGCTGTTCCTCTTAGTTGTTATTCTATTATAACAATACATCATGTCAATATATCACGCTATGCCAGCTTGGCAGATTTTTTAGTAATAACAAGCGAAGTCTTTGCTTAATACCGGTCTTTGAAGACTTCATCAAGTGCTTATACGCAACTTTGAATTGTTGCCTCATTTGCTTAAACTTTGCTTCATTCTGCTGGGACTTTTGAATATGCTTCTCCGCATTGGCCACAACAGCGTACATGCTCAGGCAAGCTTCATCCGCATAAAGCGGAATGTCATGTGCCAATAGATATGTCATTCTTTCATATACCGCTTCCGTCATATCAAAATATCGATCTGTATATTTGGGCTGTCCCAAAATGCTCTCTCTGCGAGAGAGATAGTAGTAGCCGTCATGGCCGGTCAGCGCAACTGCGGTAGCTCTATCAAGCAGCACATGATAAACAAAAGTGTCTTCATAGTATTTCCCCTTGGGGAAACGCACTCCTTCGAACAATTCAGTGCGAAAGATTTTGTTGCAGACTGACGGTTGCTTTAATGTTTCAAAGCGCTGTACCCCATCCCAGATGGTTTGCTCACCGACCGGATTATAGAACGGTTCGGTCGTACCATCGTCGTAGACTCGTACCATGTTGCATAAGGCTATCTCACAATGTTTTTTGACTGCCGCCGTGTACAGCAACTCAATTGTGTCCATAGTTATAAAATCATCACTGTCAACAAACATAAGCCATTGCCCGTCAGCAGCGTCAATTCCCGCATTGCGTGCATCGGACAAGCCTCCGTTTTCCTTGTGTATCACATGTACACGGTCGTCTCTCTGTGCCCATTCGTCGCATATATTTGCCGATGCATCAGTTGACCCATCGTCAACCAAGATCACTTCAATATCGGCAAACGACTGTCCGCAAATACTTTGTATGCACTTTTCAAGATATCGCTCCACATTGTATACGGGAACGATGACGGAAACCTGTGTGCTACTCAATTGTATTCTCCTTACAAGCCTATCCCCAACGCATTGCGAATTCGACAGGTTAACACAAAATGTTTTTCTGCCATTGTCAGCCAAAACCTTTCCCTTGCAAAGCAGCCAACCTCGGTCAATGGGTTCTCCGCCATGACGCTTTTTAAATAATCGATTGCCTTATTTGCGCTCTCTTCGGAATTGCTGCGCAGTGCCGCTTGCCCCTGATAGATGCATGTAAACCAGAGGTTTTTTAGGCTGTCACCTGCCAAATCCGGAAACCGGCTTGTAACATATGCTTGTCTTTGCACTTTTGCTTCAACACCGTCAAGACGGTTCTCCGCTTTAAGCGAATGCATTACTGACTTTGCCTGTTGGCGATATGCATAGCAGATGCGATTTGACCGAATCAGCGTCCTTGCATTTCCCAGCACTCGATATGTGAAAAATTCATCGTCAATTCTCTTCCCCGTCGGAAATCGGATCTCTCCAATCGTCTCACGCAGATAAAGCTTATTCCAAATCAACTGGCGAAAACAGCGGTCTTGAATGTGCGCAGCTATTGCTTCTTGTGCTGTATAGGTAGTCACAGCAAAATCGCCATATTCAAACGCCGCTTCATCGTCAAAAGTTTTCACAAATTCACACTCGGCAATATCGGCTCCCTGTATCAGCAAGTCGTGTAAATGCTCATACATGTGAGGCTCAATATAATCATCGCTGTCAACAAATGCGATCATATTGCCTTTCGCCACATCTAATCCCACATTTCGCGCTGCACCGCCGCCCTGATTCTCCTGATGGATAACCTTGATACGGCTGTCCCGCTTAGCCCATTCATCACACATTGCAGGACAGTTATCCGGAGAGCCGTCGTCCACAAGTATTATCTCAAGATTTTTATAGGTTTGATTTACTATTGAGCTGACACATTTGTCGAGATATTGCTCGACTTTGTAAACGGGAACTATAACGCTGACTAATTCCATTGAATATACTCCCAAATCAAATGTTGTATTTTTCAGATACTCCGGTGACACGATCATAACAATAACGCACTGTTCTGTAGAGGGGTCTCATGTAAGAGACACCAAACGCCATAAGACACAGCTTGTGCGACAGTCTGCCCGACAGTTCGCCGGAGGCGAGCTCCGATTTAAGTCTGTTTTTTGAACTCTTTGCAATGTCCTTCCATTTGTTTTGTGTAGCTGCACTTATAAGTGAATAGATATAAGAAGAAAGCGCTGTTGGGTAAAGGTCTTCGTTGTTGCGCAAATCATCCCTTATAATACTTCTCACTTTTATGGGATCGGTTAAGTGATGAGCCTTCTTTTCGGTGGCTGCAGAGCCTTTTCGCAAAATATAATGATAAGGACAAAAGTCTTCGTACACCGTCTGCTCTGCCGCAGAAAAAAGGCGGAAATTCATAAGAAGGTCTTCGTTTATTCTGATGTCCGTCGGCACTGCGTCATTGTGTAACAAGCTGTGGAACAAGGACATGTGAAAGAGCTTGTTACACAGACCCGGCTCAATCCTTGAGCCGGATAACAGCTCTTTCAGAGCCGTTATCTTATCTTGCTGCGCAAGAAGGCCTGTATTGTAATAATAGTCTATATGACCGTCGGGAAAAATCATTTGATATCCACAGTGTGAAATATCCGCAGCGTATTTGATCGCATTACGCAAAAGGCGTTCATACATATCCACTTCGATCTCATCATCACCGTCCACAAAACCGATCCATTCTCCGGAGGCATGTTGTACCCCGTACAATCGCGCAGATGTAACTCCTCCGTTGGGTTTGTGGTATACTTTGATTGCCGCATTTTCATTTGCAAGTCGATCAATAACGGTTGCTGTGTTGTCCGTTGAGCCGTCGTCAACAATAACAAGTTCAATATTTCTATATGTTTGCGCCAAAACACTTTTCGCACAGCGTTCAATGTCGTTTTCAATATTAAATGCAGGAACAATTACGGATATTTTTGTGTCCATCAATCAACAAATCCAATCATGTGATATAGTTCTTCTTTTTGCTTTTGACGCATTTCGGGCGATATATCCCCACGAAGAGTGTATTCTTCTCCATAACACGGAGAGTTTTTCATTCGCTTGGCTTCTTTTTCCAAATATGCGTCAAGCGAGCAAATGACCTTGGCAGGAGAGCCGACGGCCACGGAATTGTCCGGAACATCATGAGTTACAGTGCTGTTTGCACCGATTACAACATTGCTACCTATTGTGACATTGGGCAGTACCACACTTTCAGCACCGATAAAAACATTGTCCCCGATTGTTACACGGCCGATTTTTGTGTAATTCAAAAACGCTTTTGTGCTTGCATCATGGCACAAAATGTGTACACGTGGCGCAAGGGTCACATTGTTTCCTATTTCAATCAGCCAGCAGTGTGACGGATCAAGTATTACTCCGTTGAGCCGCTTGAAATTAGCTCCGACGGTCATCCCCATGGAGACAAGCTTTTCGGTCGTGTATTCTCCTCGCAGACGATATACTATCTCTTTCAATAATTTACGCATTTTGCTTTCCTCAAAGTTCAAGCAGCATTTTCTCCACGGCCTTGACCGTGTTTTCCGTGCTGAAGCTCTTGCCGCGTTCGGCGGCTTTCTCCTTGTAGTGCGCCAGCAATGCGGGATCGTCTAACAGGCGTTTTATTCCCACATAGAGGGCCTCCTCGTCGTTTTCCGTGACCATGCCCCACTCGTCGTTTTCACCCAGCATTTCTTTCATGCCGGAAACCTCCACCGTGCAGACCGGTGTGCCGACGATCAGGGCCTCGGTAGCGGCGGTGGAAAAGCCCTCGGCGAAGCTTGCACATACGAACAAGTCGCATTTTGCAACATACTTATACGGATTCGTACGGTAGCCGAGGAAGGTATAGCTGTCCTCAATTCCGTTTTCCCGCAAATACTGTTCTATCTCGTCTCTCTGAGGTCCTATGCCGAGTATATATGTGTGAATGGGATACCCCTCGTCTTTAAGCCGTTTGTGAATTCTCGCGATGCGATCAAAGCCTTTGTTTTGCAGGATTTTTCCCACGCCGACGATCTTGAACTCTCCATCCGAAAACGAAGCTCCTTCCGCTTCGTCCCCTGCCAGACTCAGTATTTGCTTCGTTTCATTCGTGTTGTAAAGCACATCGCATGGCTTTTCCAAGGGAATCAGACTCAAAAAGTCCTGCCTCACGGTATCCGAAACGCATATCGTACGATTAAAGCGGAGGTAGCAATCAAGCGCCTCTTGATAATTACGGAATGAAGATGCAACCTTCTCTTTTGTGTGCTGCTCAATATGTATCCAAGAGACGAGCTTGGTATCCTGCGCTTCACAACCGCTGATTATACGGGCGGACGGCCCTTCGAGGTAAGATACCTCGATGTCGTAATACTCCTTCACACACATGCGGTGAAGTCTGCGGGGAGAAAAAAGCTTCATAATGTGGCTGTTCCCGGGGATCATTTTGGGAAAGGCCGTGCGATAATGTATGTCTTTTGCGAGGAACTGCTCGTTAACTCCGCCGCCGAAAAGTGCCGTCACGGTAATATCAAATTTTGAACGATCCATATTGTTGACCAGGTTCACCAGCACCTTCTCGGCACCGCCCTGACCAAGATCATGGATCAGAAAGAGGATTTTTATCTTATCGGATATAAGACTTTTCTCAGTACTTTTTTGCACATCTTGCCTCCGCCGATTAGTAGATTTTTAAATATGTATGTCCTCGGTCGCTTTACATAGGACTCATACTCAACATTGGGTTTCAAGTTCGAGTATTCGCCCTCCGCCTTAAGTATTGAAATATATTCGTGATTATTGGCAAGAAAAACATCAACTTTTTTCTTGGGGCGGAGGAACTGATAGTGTTCGGCTATCATTTCCATAGTAAACACCCCAACTATATTGCGTGCTTCTATCAATGGTGCCTTCTCTGTATTTCGCATCATTTCATCCAACTTCAAATATCCTTTTAGGATCGGCGCAAAATACGGAATGCCATGCGCACGGCGGCTCATTGCCGAAGTTCCCGTGTGCCGATAATGATACAACACTCGGTTCTCCAGCCAAACAACATTTGCCAAATACATGCTCTGCATCGAGAACACTTTGTCCTCCGAGTATTTTAACTCTTCAAAAAAACGAATGTTTTCTTTTTCAATCAGCTTACAAGCATAGAGCATTGCCCCAAAGTGCTGTCCTCCATGAAGCCAAACATTATCTTGCCCGCCGTCGCACTTTCCCGCCCTCATGGCGTTTGGTCTGCTGTAAGGCCGTAAGTTTTTATCACAATTGCACGACTGAAAACCGATCAGCTCATATCTGCTTGTCAACAAAGCAATGGTATCGTCATCGAAAAAATTCTGTGTCCATGCATCATCGGCATCTAAAAAAGCTAAATATCCTCCGACATTTCTGCTAAGTGCGTATCCTATTCCTGCATTTCTTGCAGCGGAGACACCCGCATTTTCTTGGTGGATGGCAACAGCACGCGGCGCATGCTCCGCTGCCAGCCGATCACACAATGCTCCGGAACCGTCTGTTGAACCATCATCAACCAAAACTATGTGAATATGCGGATAAGGTTGACTCAGCACCGAATCAACCGCCGTTTCCAAAAACTGTTCACAATTGTAAACCGGGATGATAACGGTTATCTCTGTCTGTCTGTCTGTCTGTCTGTCTGTCTGTCTGTGAGATTCTCCGTCAGCGTTTCTAACTTGTCAACATTCATCTTGACTTTCTCCTTATATAATTCGTCAGAAGCCAGCCTGCGGGAGTGCAGAGAACTGTCAGCAGCTTTTTCGGGGATTCTTTTATATAGCTCCTGTTGCCGGAGATCATACTGCTCGAACAATAGTGTATGCAATCGGCGATCAGCCGTTTTTTTGACATCGGATACTGCATACAGACTTTACGCCAAAACGCAAAGCCGTTTGGGTTTCTCAGATACTGCCGCAGCATATTGTTGCTTGAGCCGTCGGGCTGATACTCAACGTTACACAGCACCTCATCCAGCACCGCCATTTTATATGTCTGATCAATGAGCCTGTACTTATACGCCAGCGACACATACTTTTCGCCCTCGAACACCGGATACTCGGGGTAGCTGTTTATCACATCGGTGCGATACACAAGCTTCTTGTCTCCGGCACCGCCTGCGGCGTAATAGCCTATCACCGTAGTCTCGCGCAAGCCCTCGGGAAAGCCCTTGCCGATGATCCTCCCGTCAAAATCGGCATCGAGGCCGATAATACCGGCATAGCCCTCATCCTTGACCTCATCCCATTTGCTTAGTATCTTCTCAACTGCATCGAGAGCCAGCATGTCATCCGAATCTATGCAAACATTCAGCTCCGTGCGAATGTTTGCGTAGGCAGTGTTATGCGCAGTGTGCATACCGCCGTTTTCCTTGCGGATATATTCGATCTCAAAGCCGTTGTCACGGCTTTGCCAATCCTGCACCAGTTCGGCAGTGTTATCGGTCGAACCGTCATCCACGATGAGCCACACAAAGTCCTTTCGGCTCTGGCGGCAAAGGCTCTCGTATGTTCGGGGCAGCGTATGTGCCCGATTGTAGGCAGGGGTGAAAACGGTGAGGTTAATGTCAGTGTTGCTCATAAGCGTTAATGTAAAACTCCTGAAGCTTTTTTGCTTCGGTTTTGATATCAAAGCCGTGGGCGGCGACCTCGGCGCTATGATCTTCTCTCGCAACGGAGCGCAGCGACAAAAGTGCATCTGCCCACTCGTCGGCGCTTGAGTTGAGCGACATGGTGTGCATGAGTCCATCGGTCAAAATGCAATCGGGAGGTATCCTGTCCGATATCAGACAGGGCAAACCGGAGGACTGCGCCTCGACCAAAGTGAGGGGAAGCCCCTCGTACAGCGAGGGGAAGGCAAAGATGTCCATCGCCTGCATAATGTCGGCAACATCGCTGCGTACACCGAGAAAACGCAGCTTGTCACTTATGCCGAGGCACTCCGCTTTCCGGCGAATCTCATCCTTACCATCGCCGCCGCCGACAAGCAGCAGCACAGCGTTATCTTCCTTGCGCAAAAGCGCAGCGAAAATGTCAAGCAAAAAAGTGTGATTCTTTGCAGGTGAAAATCGCCCGACATGACCGATAACAAGCTCGCTTGACAGTCCGAGTCGCTCTCTGACATTGCTGCGCTTTGAAGAGTCAAAGGTATATAAAGCGACATCGATCGCATTTCTGATGATCTCATAATCCGCGCCGCCGAACATCCAGTCTCCGGCGTCCTCACCGCAAGCAAACAACCGGGTCGCATAACGGGGAATATTGCGCTTGTACCAGAGCTTGATCGGATATTTAAAATTCTTGTCCTGATTTGCACTATGGCTGTGGGCGATACGGGCAGGCACACCATGCTCAGCCGCGGCTTTCAGAATAACGGAGCTCAAGCAGTCCTGATGAACGTGGACGACCTTATACTCCGGATGCTCATCGAAAAAAGTGTTCAGCGCACTTTTGTAGCCCTTGCTCCACGGCACAAGTCTCGGCAGACGGTATATTTTGCCGCCGAGAGCTTCGATCTCGGCGTCGTAGTCCGCCGGCTCATCTCTGTGAACAAGAAAGTCAAACTGCACCTTCTCTCTGTCAATGTGGCGGTAATAATTCATGAGCATGGTTTCAAGCCCGCCTCTGCCCATATATGTCACGACCTGTAAAACACGCATCGTATCACCTCGGAAGGGAGAGATATTCACTCAGCGAATATCTTGAAAAGCACTCGTCAAACGGCTGATTTATTCCGTTTGAATAGTAAAAATATGCAAAGTAGCATACGACCATGGCGATCTTGAGAAGCTGCCTCTTCTGACGGGGAAGCTTTTCGAGCATCCACGGCAGCGATACCACCTGAAACATCAGGAAATAGTTCGCAAGACGGCCGAAGTAGTTTGCCGTTCCGAACAGACCGACGAACATTATCGCACCGTTGAGCATCGCAAGATTCATAAACAGATCCTGCTCTTTTGTGCTGTCCTCAAACAGCTCCTTGCGGTACACAAACGACAAAGCAAGCGGCACATTGCAGACAAGAACACGCATAATGTTTACGCCGGCTTCTTTGAATTCGTCGATCGTATACTCTTCGCCGATCATCGTCGTTATGTTTATGATAGTGCCCATAAGCGGCTGGAGCGCAAGTCCGACGGCAATGAAAAGAACAATGAAGAAGTAGGTTTTCCCCGTCCACGGCTTATATGTGAACAGCGGCGCAAACAGGAACATCAGCGAATACGGGTGTATCGTCGATGCCAAAAGCACCAGCAGCACATATGGGAGGTATTTCTTTTTAAGAAACAGGTGGATCGCGATAAGGCAGATGCCGACGGCAGTGACCTGCTTTATCGCGGCACACAGAAATGTGAACACTCCCGTTGCAAACAGGAGAAAGATCGTAAGCGCATAGTTTGTTGAATGTTTGTGCAGGAAAAAGACATAAAGCCCCGTTGCAAGCATCGCCCAAAACATCAAATAGTCCTGCGAGATAACGCCGTTTGTCTTGAGCCATGCGTTTACTATTCCGTAGCCGAAGTTTGCACCCAGCTCCATTTTTGCTGTATCCCAATATTCGGGGAAGGCCGCTATGCGCTCATAGCCGTGTCGATATGTGTCCGTATCGTTGTAATGTGTGCGCAGACCTATAAATATCGCAAGCAGCAAAAACAGCATAAGCGAGAAAAAAAGCTGTCTATGCATTTTTCTGCCGTTAAGCGGCTTAACCGTAATGTTATCCGCAGCCCATGCCATGGCGATAGCCGCAAGCATCAGCACTGTCAGCTCAGTCATATTTGATCCTCACTCACGGGGTTAGATTCCAAAAAACGGCATATTTGTCGTTTATCCTTTTATTATATCATATTTACGGAAAAAGTAAATTGCAATTCCGAAAAAGCGAACACTCTCCGTCTCTTGCGGAGAGTGCGTCGATATTCAATCGCCGAGTCCGAGGGCGGCGACTGTGGCGGCAACGACAAGTCTCTTGTCGAACTTTTTCTCCGCAAGGGCTCTCCCGCAAAGTCCCATTCTCTCCCGCTCCGCAAAGCTCATTTCCGCAACGGCGCACATAGCGTTCTCCAAAGCCTCGGCATCACGCACGGGGCAAAGCAGACCGCTGACACCGTCCTCGACCGCCTCACGGCAGCCGGGAATGTCGCTTGTTATGACCGGACGGCCGCAAGCCGCCGCCTCAAGCAGAACATTGGACATTCCCTCGTGATAGCTGGGCAGCACAACGCAGCCTGCGTTTTCGTAAAAGGGGTGGACATCGGTGGCAAAGCCGTGAAATTCAACAACACTGTCTGCCGCAAGAGCGTCCACCCGCTCCTTATACTCATCCTCGTAAAAGCCGACTACATCGAAAGCCACGGCATCTCCGAAGCGTTTCTTAGTCTTCTCCGCAGCGGAGAAAAACTCATCAACA
This sequence comes from uncultured Oscillospiraceae bacterium, assembly GCA_964562265.1. GTDB lineage: Bacteria > Bacillota > Clostridia > Oscillospirales > Oscillospiraceae > F23-B02. Next base: position 8,240 of record CAZLSN010000011.1, on the reverse strand, counting down.
CCCTTTTCTCTCATGATCCTGCCAACGAACAGAAAGCGGCACACGCCGTCATCCGACATCGGAACACAGGGGTACTCCGCAAGGTCTATCCCCGCTCCGGGGAGCAGCCTTGCCTGCTCCTGCGCTATGATGCTCTTATCAACGAAAAAGCGTTCGTTCTCCTCATTCTCAAAGAAAACGACCCTCGCCTTACGCAGGGCTCTGCGATACATCATCGAGACGACCGAACTCAGCAGCGGCTTTTCAAACGCCGTACCGAGGCCCTGAACATTGACGGCATAGGGTATCCCCGCCTTCTTGCAGCAGTAGCCGAGGTAGATATTCGGCTTTATCGAATATGTGATGACGAGGTCGGGCTTAAGCTCATCCAGCATGGCGCGATAGGTCTTCAAAAGGCGCATATCCTTTGCGGGGTTTATGCTGCGGCGGTCGATCGCCGTCTCTATGCAGCGGATCCCCATGGCGGCAAGATCGTCCTCATGTCCGACGAATGGGGTGCTTAATATGACCTCATGTTCACGCCCAAGCTCCTGCGCCAGTGCCTTGCGGAAGCGGTAAAACATATATGAATGATTTGTTGCTATGAGTATCCTCATTCTTCGATCTCCGTCTTGTTCAGTGTTCCTGTACCGCCTTCAACGACGCCGTCGCCCCTCAGCACCGAGAACGCCGTTCCGAAGAAGCAGCGGCAATCGAACAAAAAGCCCAGCTTCTCGGCATATTCGCCGTCGAGTCGTGCCTTGTCCCCGATCTCCAGCTCGTCACGGCCGCATATCTGCGCCCAGCCGGAGAGTCCCGGTCTTATGTCGTTGGCTCCGTACCTGTCGCGCTCGGCAATGAGATCATACTGATTCCAAAGCGCAGGTCGGGGCCCTATTACGCTCATGTCGCCCCGAAGGATATTCCAAAGCTGCGGTATCTCGTCGAGCGAGGTCTTGCGCAGTATGCGTCCTACCCTCGTTATGTACTGCTCCGGGTCCTTCAAAAGGTGCGTGGGCATATCGTGCGGGGTACACATTTTCATGCTGCGGAACTTGTACAGTCTGAAACGCTTTTTACCCGCTCCAATTCGCTCCTGACTGAAAAACACGGGGCCGGGGTCGTCGATGAAAACGGCTGCCATGATGAGCAAAAAGAGCCACGACGCCAGAATAAGCCCCGCAAGCGACAGAAGAATATCAATGCCTCGCTTTATGAAACGAGCGTACATGCTCATCACCGCCTTTCACATCCGAATTTTCTAAAAAACGGAACTGTAACTTTTGTAAATTATACCGCGCATCACGTCAAAACGCAAGGGTAAAATTGGAAATGCATCCCATATTCGCTCGATGCTGCGACATTTTTCTTCCGCCGCCTTTGTGCTGCCGGACAAATACGCCGCCACCTGTGGAATATCGGTCATTCGGCACAAAAAAATCCCGCCGCACAAAGGCTGTGCAGCGGGTTTCATCTTTGAATATCAGAATAATTTTGCCAGAAAATCAGCAAGCTCTCTGAGTATGGATGCTTCGTAAGCATCGTTGGTGTGATCGAGTATTTTGGCGGCATGCTCGAGGATCGTTCCTACGAAATTGAAGTTCATAGCAGAGGTCCTTTCAAAGAAGTTTTTGTGAGGCCTATGTGTGAGAGTTTAAAGAAACAGTATCGAAAAACACCTCGACGGATGGAAATAGTCGTATGTTTTTTTGTGTGTGGGACGGACGGCCTCAACCCGTCTCACCTATAAAGACGGCTAAAAACGGGAAATATTGCATGTGCCGAAAAATTTTTTGAAAAAATCTCCGTCCGACGCAAAAAACTTGCAGAAGGGATAAAAGTAGGCTATAATGTCGGAGATATGTATCCGGGTGTGGCGCAGTTGGTAGCGCGGGTGGTTTGGGACCATCAGGCCGCAGGTTCGACCCCTGTCACTCGGACCAGAAATCCAAGTCCTTTTGGACTTGGATTTTTTATTCAAGCCGACAGGCTTGGTATATCCTTGCCGAAGGCACATCTTTCCCCGGCTTGCGAAAATAGGTCAGTTTACCCCTATTTTGTGCCGGACATGCGCCCTTGCTTTCGGTGGGTAGATTTATGAGGGGTTTACATTGGGGCGGATTTGCGGTATAATATATCGATTATAAGTTAAGGAATGATTGAAAATGATCGAATTTGAAGAATATAAGTCAAAGCTCAACGCCCTGAAGCCCACGCTGGATGACCTCCGTGCCGCACTTCGTCTCGAAGCCGCCGAGAAGGAGATCGAGGAGCTTGAGGGTCAGAGCGCAAGGGACGGCTTCTGGAACGATGTTGAGAATTCTCAGCGGGTGCAGAAGCGTCTGAAGCAGCTCAAATCCAAGACCGAGAACTACGCAAAGCTCTGCGCAAGCTGGGACGATATGTACACCCTCTGCGAGATGGCTCTTGAGGAAAACGACGATTCCATGCTCGATGAGCTGCAAAGCGATTTTGCGACCTTCTCCGAGAAGCTGGAGGAGACAAGACTCAGCACCCTGCTCACAGGCGAATACGACGCCAACAACGCGATCCTGACCTTCCACGCTGGTGCAGGCGGCACCGAGGCTCAGGACTGGACCCAGATGCTCTACCGTATGTACAACATGTGGGCGGAGCGTCACGGCTACACCGTTAAACTCATGGACTATCTCGACGGCGACGAAGCCGGAATAAAGAGTGCTACGATCATGATCGAGGGCGAGAACGCCTACGGCTTTTTGAAGAGCGAACACGGCATCCATCGTTTGGTGCGCATCTCCCCCTTTGACGCATCCGGCAGAAGGCACACCTCCTTCTCCGCACTTGAGGTAATGCCCGAGATAAGCGACGACAACGAGATTGAGCTCCGTGACGAGGACATCAAGATGGATGTTTACCGTTCCTCCGGTGCGGGCGGTCAGAAGGTCAACAAGACCTCCTCGGCGGTTCGTCTTACCCACATCCCCACCGGCATAGTCGTTGCATCTCAGGTCGAGCGCTCCCACTTCCAGAACCTCGAAAACTGCAAAAACATGCTCAGAGCAAGGCTTGCGGAGATCAAAGAGCGTGAGCATCTTGAGAAGATAAGCGACATAAAGGGCGTTCAGCAGAAGATCGAATGGGGCAGCCAGATCCGTTCCTATGTTTTCATGCCCTACACTCTGGCAAAGGATCATCGCACAGGCTTTGAAAACGGCAACATACAGAATGTTATGGACGGCGACATCGACGGCTTCATAAACGCCTTCCTCGCCATGAAGGCGGAAAACTGAATCGGCACATAAAATCACCACGGCAGCTTACGCTGCCGTGTTTTTTGCTTTCGACGGTCGATTTTTATTGCGGCAAATTTTATATGCTCCGCACCCAATCAGACAGCGTAGGAGCGGGTCTCCCGCCCCGAATTCTCTGCCGACAAGCGGGACGGGAAAACCGTCCTCTGCGACGGAGATTTGAGTTCCGTCGATGTGATTCGTCACAGTGCAGGTTTTGCGGCGGAGTCATGACTCCGCCCTACAAGGTGCCGACGGTTTTGCCGACGGTTTTAATAACTGCTCTGCGACGATTGACATCGGAACTGTTCGCACCTTTGCTAAAATTTTTTGGGGCAATACGACGAAAGTTGACAAAAAGGGCATTGAGAAATCAGAACAAGCGATGTACAATGGAATTGTCAAATAAAAAACAGAGAGGAGACCGAAAATGAAAAAACGCATATTGTCCCTTGCACTGTGCGTCATGATGCTCGTGACGCTGATACCGACGGTGGCGATGGCGGATACAAGCGTGATCGACACGGTAGAAATTTATGCTAATGTGCCCCATATAAACAGGGCGTTCAGCAGAAGATCGAATGGGGCAGCCAGATCCGTTCCTATGTTTTCATGCCCTACACTCTGGCAAAGGATCATCGCACAGGCTTTGAAAACGGCAACATACAGAATGTTATGGACGGCGACATCGACGGCTTCATAAACGCCTTCCTCGCCATGAAGGCGGAAAACTGAATCGGCACATAAAATCACCACGGCAGCTTACGCTGCCGTGTTTTTTGCTTTCGACGGTCGATTTTTATTGCGGCAAATTTTATATGCTCCGCACCCAATCAGACAGCGTAGGAGCGGGTCTCCCGCCCCGAATTCTCTGCCGACAAGCGGGACGGGAAAACCGTCCTCTGCGACGGAGATTTGAGTTCCGTCGATGTGATTCGTCACAGTGCAGGTTTTGCGGCGGAGTCATGACTCCGCCCTACAAGGTGCCGACGGTTTTGCCGACGGTTTTAATAACTGCTCTGCGACGATTGACATCGGAACTGTTCGCACCTTTGCTAAAATTTTTTGGGGCAATACGACGAAAGTTGACAAAAAGGGCATTGAGAAATCAGAACAAGCGATGTACAATGGAATTGTCAAATAAAAAACAGAGAGGAGACCGAAAATGAAAAAACGCATATTGTCCCTTGCACTGTGCGTCATGATGCTCGTGACGCTGATACCGACGGTGGCGATGGCGGATACAAGCGTGATCGACACGGTAGAAATTTATGCTAATGTGCCCCATATAAACAGCTCTGCCCGTGAAGCTGACTACAATCCCTATTTCGATATCGTCTGCACGGAGCAGCATTGGTGGTACGATACGAACGGAGATGGGGTTGCGGAAGCGGAAAAATTCACCGTTTTCGATAATCCGGATGCGGACTACTATCTTCACATGGAGTTTCTGACCAATGATTCAAAAATCTTCGCCTCGGCCTATAACGGAAGCGACTATGAATTTACCGGAATTTTGATATTAAACGGCTACCCTGTTTACGGCGATGCTGCCAAAGTCAGTGAAGACGGCAGGACCATGGTCGTGGATATAAGCTTCGGCAAGCTTCATCAGCGCCACGACACAAGCGGTTACAATGTCGTTTGGTACGAGGGCTTTGAGGGCGAGAACGGCTGGACACCGACTGACGTCGACGGTGACGGTGAAACATGGTCCTGCTTGGATAAGGTTTCCTGCTGCGGAAACAAGTGCGTAGTCTCCTATTCCTTTGCAAACAATTTGGGAAAGCTCACACCCGACAACTGGCTGATTTCACCCGAGGTAAATGTAGGCCCCGGTTATGTTTTCAGCTTTTCTGCAAAGACACTGGATCCCAAATATCCCAACGAAAAGATCGGTGTTTATATTTCCGTTGAAGGCGGTGAATACCAGCAGTACGGCACCGATCAGATGATGACCGCCGACTGGCAAGTTTTGAATGTCGATCTCTCGGCATATGCAGGCAAAACGATAAGAATCGCAATAGTCCACCATAATTCCACCGATCAGTTCGCTGTCATTGTAGACTGTGCGTATATGCTCCAAGAGGTCGGTGCCGCATATCCCTTTGACGATGTTAAGATCTACGGCAAGCACGAGCCCTACGCCGATGCGATCCTTTGGGCAGCAAACACCGGCATAAGCTCCGGCTACGGCGACGGTCTGTTTAAACCCGATCAGGGCTGCACAAGAGCGCAGGTCGTGACCTTCCTTTGGCGTGCTGCGGGATGCCCCGAGCCGCAAAGCGACAACAATCCGTTCAAGGATGTTTATAGCGACGGAGCATTGGAGCCGTACTATAAGGCGATCCTTTGGGCGGCCGAGAGCGGCATTACCTCCGGCTATCCCGACGGCAGCTTCAGACCCTATGAGGTCTGCACAAGGGCTCAGTTCGTCACCTTCCTTTGGAGGTACGAGGGCGAGCCCGTTGTGGATATCGACAATCCGTTCACAGATGTCGCACAGAGTCCCTACTATCAGGCGATACTCTGGGCATATTCCACCGGAGTTGCCACCGGATACGACGACGGCTGCTTCAGACCCGACAGGGTATGCTCCAGAGCCGAGGTCATCACCTTTATCTACAGAGAAGAAGCCTGATATAATCTGTTCTTTGAAGCCCGTCTGACATAAATAAGACCTGCGGCTTTAACGCGCAAAAAAGCCCTTGGTAATACACCTGTATTACCAAGGGCTTTCAGTTTAAAACACCAGATTTATCAAAGCATAGCTGTAATCGATAAGCGGCTCAGTGACATATACGCCGTTTACGCAGTAGACCGTAAAGCTCTCGTGCTTTGTGAGGTCTTCGGTATTCTCACCGGAGAGCGTCAGGGTCACGGTAACCGTCATCGCCTCGGTGACCGAAGCGTCACGGCAGGCATTCGATATTTCACGGTATGCCTCTAAAAGCAGCTTTGCGTCGGCGACCGAACAGCCGTGGTCAAGTGCAAACTCCGACCAGCCGGCATCGTTCCAGCCGTCGGCTGCGCTTATGAGTATATCCGCCGAATCGGCGATAAGCTCAAGCTCCGCCGCAAAATCCTCACGGGCATAGTCGTTTAAGTCCTCGGTACAAAGCTCGGTGACGGTAAAGCACCAGTCCTCGCCGTAAAGCTCCTCGTAGCTTGCCCTTGTGTCGTTTATTTCGGCATCCTTGCCATCAAGCGGAAGGAAGGGCTTTGCCCCGCCGGAGAGTATGCCGAGTATCGTCCCCATGGCGTCGCCGTAGTAATTATCGCACATGAGATCCCAGTATGCGGCAAAGCCGTCATAGTCCATGTTGCATATGCAGAGCATCCGCTCCTGCCATTCTTCAAACTCCGTAAGCTCCGGAGTCGGGGTCGGAGCCGGTGTCGTCGATGGTGCGGGAGCCTTCGCACAGGCGGTCATTCCGAAGATCAGCGCAAGGCAGACGAAAAGTGCCGAAAGCTTCGTTCTCGTTTTCATCTTTCTCCCCCGCTCTCGTCCTTGAAAAAGTCCTCGTAGTATTTTCTCTGAGCCTCTTTCTTCTTGCGGCTGTTTTCCGCCTGCTTCTTCTGTGCCATTTTGCGGCGTCGCTGCTCCTCCTCACGCTTTTTGCGGCGGCGGGAGCGCAGTGTCAGCAGACAGCAAAGCAGTATCACAACAGTTATGATGATCGCAAGGGCAGTCATCCACGACTGCGAAAAGAAATCGTCCAGCTCACTCACAACGGAGTTCCACACCTGCGCACCGACATCCTCGGCTGCAACGAGATCTACACTGCCGTATTCCTCACCGTTTCGGTCAAGCACCGTCACGGTGCCGAGCTTATCGCCCTTTGCGATCGGTGCCTTCACACTGTCCTTATCGAGCTTGTAAACCGTCTGATAGTCGGATACATCGAGACCCGACGGCAGGAAGCTGCGGACGCTTTCCGCGGTCACAAGGCTCACCTTATCCGCTCCGTCGCCGTTTTTGACCTCGATCTCGCATATGACAGTGCCCTTTTCGACGACGCTGCGTATCGAAAAGTTGTTGAATGCCCAGTCGAGCAGATTCGTTGCGTCAATGAAATTGCCGTAGCCTGAGGAGCTTTTGCCGCAGCCCAAAACTATCGTCATTATCCTGATGCCGTTCTTCTCCGCCGCCGCAGCAAGGCAGTAGCCTCCCGTCGTCGTATGTCCGGTCTTTAATCCGAAGGCACCGGGATAGACATATTTTGAGCCGTAGGGCGAATCGGCGGAAATAAGGGCGTTTGTGTTGTGCAGAAGCCGCTCACCGCTTTTGTTCGTTGCGGGGACGGTGTAGCTCTCGGCGGTGCAAAGCTCAAGAAAAAGATCGTGCTTCATCGCTTCACAGGCTATCACCGCAAGCTCCGATGCCGTGGTGAAGTGACCGGGGCGGCTGAGGCCGTTCGTGTTCACAAATCTCGTATTCTCACATCCGAGTTCCTTTGCGCGCTTATTCATAAGCGCAACGAATTCATCGATCGAGCCGGAGACATGGGTCGCTATGACATTGCATGACTCGTTCACCGAGCTGAGCATGGCGATATGCAGAAGGTCACGCAGCGTAAACTGTTCACCCTTGTATATCACAACACTGCTCGTGTTATCGGGAACACCGTCCTTGTAATTGTCACCGACCGTGACCTTATCATCGAGTGAGACCTCGCCCCGCTCTATCGCTTCGATCGTCAGCAGCATGGTCATCATCTTCGTGAGGCTTGCGGGATCGACTGCGGTGTTTTCATTTTTGCCGTACAGCAGTCTGCCGCCGTCAAGCTCCAAGACTATTGCGGCGGTGGCTTCGGTACTCGGAACGGGCAGGGTATACTCGGAGTAGTCCGCTGCCGATACCATGGGGCAAAGGGGCATAAGGAGCAGGCAGAGCAGCAGTAAAATTGCAGTTGTCCGCTTATTTTTCATCTTTTTCTCCTATTTCGGATTGTGTTAATTGAAATTTGATAGTATAATATATTATTA
>CAZLSN010000010.1:0-32741 GCA_964562265.1 uncultured Oscillospiraceae bacterium | reverse complement strand
CTGTAGCGGCGGCCGAGCATGATGCGTCCGGTGAACTCATCGACTATGAGTATCTCGCCGTCCTTCACGACATAATCTATGTCACGCTTCATTATACCGTGAGCGCGGAGAGCCTGATTTATGTGGTGAGTGAGGGTGGAGTTTTCGATGTCCGAATAGTTTTCGAGACCGAATGCCTTCTCTGCCTTGGCTATGCCTCTTGCGGTAAGGGTCGCGCTCCTTGCCTTTTCGTCAACTATGTAGTCGGCGTCGATGTCGTCGGCCTCTTCCTCCTTGGAGTCGGTGCTGGCGTAAACGAGCTTTTTCAGCCTGCTTACGAAATCGTCTGCCTGACGGTAAAGATCGGTGCTTTCATCGCCCTGTCCGGAGATGATGAGCGGGGTTCTGGCTTCGTCGATGAGGATGGAGTCCACCTCGTCAACGATGGCAAAGGAATGACCCCTCTGCACCATGCGTTCCTTGTAGATCGCCATATTGTCACGCAGATAGTCAAAGCCCATCTCATTGTTGGTGCCGTAGGTGATGTCGGCATTATAGGCAGCCTGCCTCTCCTCGGTGGTGAGACCGTGGACTATAAGGCCGACCTTTAAGCCCATGAAGCGGTGTATCTTGCCCATCCACTCACTGTCACGCCGAGCAAGGTAATCGTTAACGGTGACGATGTGAACGCCTTCGCCGGCGATCGCATTTAAGTAGGCGGGTGCAACGGCGACAAGGGTCTTGCCTTCACCGGTCTTCATCTCGGCAATGCGCCCCTGATGCAGGACGATGCCGCCGATGAGCTGAACTCTGAAGGGCTTCATGCCCAGCACTCGCCATGCAGCCTCCCTGACCGCGGCAAACGCCTCGGGCAGCATATTGTCAAGCTCCTCGCCGTTTGCGTAGCGCTGTTTGAATTCGTCGGTTTTGGCACGAAGCTCCGCATCGGAGAGAGCCTGCATCTGCGGTTCAAGTGCCTCTATCTTATCCACGATGGGATATATTTTTTTAAGCTCCTTATCGGTGTGGTTGCCGAATAATTTGTCTAATAAACCCATAATGTCGCCTTTCGTAGGTAATAAGTATCGATACAGAGTTGATTATACCATACAAAAATGAATAAAAAAAGAGAAAAGCCGCCCCACGGCGGCAAATGGTAAAATTTTTTTGTAAACCCACGCAGCGGCGGCGGGCTTTGCCCGCCGCCGAGAGTCAAAAAATGTTTTGCTCTTTCATTATCCATCGCTTGGGACTTGTATCTATGTGCTTGTAGACTTCGTCGCTTGCAGATTTGCCTGTTTTGTCGCTTGATATTTATACCACGCAACTACATTAGAGACCCGTCCACTACGATATGACTTAAGATTTTCGCTCTGTTTTGGGTGCAGATCGTAACGAAGTATGCAGCGTTTTGCGCATAGTCATAGCCTGCGATCCGACCGGATTTTCTGCGCTGCGCCGTTTCGGTCATATTCCGAGATAGCCTTTGAGCAGCTTTAAGGTATTCCATACGCCGTCTATGTGGCTGCGCTCGTAGCCGTGACTTGCGTAAACACCGGCACCTATAAGACCGTGGCGGATGTCGCTGCCTGCTGAAAGCGTCGCCTCGACATCGCTGCCGTAATGCGGATAGACATCGACGGCATAATCGGCGTTTTCCTTTTTCGCCGCTGCAATGAGCTTTGACACCAGCTCGTAGCTGTAAGGCCCGCCGGAGTCCTTGGCGCAGATCGAGACCGTTCTCTCGGTGCAGGAAAGACCCTCACCGACACAGCCCATATCAACGCTCAGAGCCTCGGTGACGCCGCTGGGGACGCTTCCCGCTCCGCCGTGACCGACTTCCTCATACACGGTGATGTGGGCGTAAACACGGCGAGAGGGGCGTATGCCGCGGTCTGCGATGTATTTTGCCAGCGATAGCAGTATGCCGACGGACAGCTTATCGTCCAGAAAGCGGCTTTTTATATAGCCCGACTTCGTTATGACCGTTCTCGGATCGAAGCACACGATGTCGCCGACCTCGATGCCGAGCTTTCGCACATCGTCGGGGGAGGAAACATCCTCGTCGATGACTGCCTCGACGGTGTCGAAGCTGCGCTTTGTGTCGCCGTATTGACCGTTAACATGAACGGAGGCGTTTATAAGCTGCAAGGTGCCGTCGTAAACTCCGCCGTCTCTGGTGTGGATGCGGAGGTTTTCCGCCTCGGCGTTTTCGGCTCTCATGCCGCCGAGGTTCGTGAGCCTGAGCCGTCCGTTTGATTTGATCTCTGCGATCATCGCACCGAGGGTATCGGCATGGGCTTCGAGCAGTACGGCGTCGTCTTTGTCATCGCCGCCGAGGTCGATCAAAACGCCGCCCTTTACGGTCATGTGGGCCTCAAAGCCGAGTGCGGAAAACTCGGAGATCACCCACTTTGCCGCCTTTTCGGTGTAGCCCGTGGGGCTGTCGACCGCAAGTATTTCCTTTGCTTTTTCCGCTGCGAATACGGCATATTCTCTTTCCATGGCTTATAACTCCTGTCTCTTGGCAAGCTGCTTGTTTTTGTATTTCAAATCGCCGGTGACTTCCTTTATGACCTCGATCTCCGGCGGGAGCTTTGCATCGGCATCGTCGGCGTAGCAGAACATTATCGCCTTGTCGCCGCAGAAGGGGTAGACATCGATCTCAAAGCGGCTGTCCTTGTAGATAAAGCGGTACTTTACCTTGTGGACGGCACCGAGTTCGGGATCGACCTCAAGGAGGTACTGGCTGTACTTCTTCTCGGAGATGGGCTTTTCGGTGTCCCACTTCGTACCGTCGGGCATGAGGTGCTTTTCGGTGTAGAAATACAGATAGTCGTTGCCGTTTTTCTGCTGACGGATGCGGCGCTCGATGTTGGGGTTGGTGACGCAGAGGAAGCTCTGCATCATGTCGTAGGGGCGAGCCTTGTATTTTTCCGCAAGCAGCGCAAGATCGGGCATCTTGACGAGGTACTTGTGCTTCTTGGGCATGGGTTCGGGCTGACCGAGGATGCGGTAGATCTCCTTTATGCCGCGGTTCATCTTGTCCTCGAAGTTTATGGAGTTGTCCACGATGCGCAGATTGTGGTGACCGCTCCACGCTCTGAGAGTGCGGTCGTCCATCTCCTTTGCGTAGTCGATGGATTCCGACCTTGCGGTGTTGCCGAGATTGTAGGCAAACTCCGCACCCTTTGCACAGGTGACGAGGTGCAAGACGGCGTCGTAGCCCTTCAAGACCTCTTCCTCGGTGCGGCAGTCAAAGCGGTACAGCGTCTCACGGAACTCCTCATCGGTGATATACGCCTTGTCGTCCATGAGCGCACGGTCGTAGATGATGAGAATGTTCTCCTCCGGAACGAGCTCCGCCGCCTTGAGCGCAAGCTCCTCCTTGTGGATCTGATCGGCTATGACAAAGTCCTGAAACGCCAGCATCGACATGCAGTTGCCGAAGGGCTTTATGCCGAAGCCGGATATAAGCTCCGTTGCGGTCTCGGGTATGGTGATGACTCTCCAGCCGTCCTCCTGCTTAAACTCCTTGAGTATGCGGCTTATGAGCGTCGTTTTTCCGGCGGCGGGACCTCCGGTGAGAACTATCTTTGTAATATGCTTTTCCATGTTATCATTCCTTGTCTGCGCAGTCGAAGAACCATTTGCCGAACTCCGACACGGTTTTAAAATAAAAATCACAGTTGTTTTTCATAAAGTCCCCGATCTCGGGGATGTCGTTCGACCAGCCCGCTGCTGCAAAGGGGACGGATGCCGCTCTTGCCATATCGTAGCCGGGCTTCAGATCGTCAAGCATAAGAAGCTCATCCGGTGCAAAGCCGTACCGCTCCATGATCCTTAGCAGGGGGTAGGGATTGGGCTTTCGCTCCGAAACGGGGCTTTCCCAGCCGAAGACCATATCGGGAGTCGGGAGATCGTTTTCCCGATAATCCCTGAGAATGTTCTCGGTGTAGGAGTGTGAGACGACGCAAAGAACGCCGCCCCTTTGCTTATGCTCGATGAGTATCTCCCGCATCCCGTCATAAACAGGCGGGGTATGCTCCTTCACATAGGCGTTCCAATACTGCTCCTCGTGGCGAAGCTCCGCATCGCCCATGCCGAGGCTGCGGAACAGAGCGACGATACCGGGGTCGAAATTTTCTTTTATGTAACGCCGAAGATCGTAGTCCGCGTGGGGATAGTATTCGGCGGTGTATTGCTTAAAGCAGGGGAAGTGTACCGTTGCGGTGCTGTCCACAACGGTGTCGTCGTGATCCACGACGAGGCAGGGGTATCTCATATGCGCCTCCGACAAGTCTTTTCCAATCTTTAAGTATAGCTTTTTGCAGCTTTTCCGTCAAGTGGAAATAAAAGAGCAGTATTCAGGCCGCCCATTCATTCGTGCTGTTCGGTTTTGGATTTGGGGATCGAGATGGTGAGGATGAGTTCATTTTCGGTCTCCCGACGCTTCATCCCCGCTTCGATGCCGCCCTGCTTCATGAGGTCGATGCCGTGGAGTATCGTGTTCACAAACACCCTGACATCCTTCATGATGAAGGTGCGCCTTAAGGGTGCTGCCTCCTCCTTTTCGGCATCAAGCAGCGCATCTATGTAGCTGTCCGTTACGGCAACGGTCATGTCCCGCCGCACGATCTCGGAAAGTGCCGCCCGCTGCTTGTCCGCCGAGTCCAGCCTTAAAAGTGCCCTGCCGTGCCGTTCGGTGAGCTTGTTCTTGCGAAGCTCCTCCAAAATGTCCTGCGGGAGCTTCAGCAGGCGCAGCTTGTTCGCCACCGCAGACTGCGATTTTCCAAGCCTCCGTGCCGCCTCCTCCTGACTCATGCCGAACATGCGTATGAGCTGGCTTATGCCGTTTGCCTCCTCGATGAAGTCGAGATCCCTGCGCTGAAGATTCTCGATCAGAGCAAGCAGGCTTGCGTCCTCCAGTCCGACATCGAGCAGGATACACGGCACCTCGCCAAGCCCCGCAAGCCTTGCCGCCCTGAGCCTGCGCTCACCCGCTATAAGTTCGTACTTGCCGCCTCTGAGCCGTACCGTCAGCGGATTTAAAATGCCGTACTCGGCGATGCTGCACGACAGCTCCTCAAGCTCCGCATCCCGAAAGTTCTTCCTCGGCTGCACCGGATTCGGGCTTATTTCGTCAATGGGGACGAACACCACCGCACCGTGGCGGATGCCCGCCCTGCGTTTTACTGCCTGCATAATGAATCCCTCCGTTTCATTCGTGTTTTGCCGTCACGATGAAACATACACCATCCACTTCAAAAAAACTGTCTGATCGAGGCGGCATGTCGTTAAAGCTGCGCTTTACGAATGATATATTCCCTTGCGCATATTGAGGTGGGACTTCGCCCGATCAAAATGCAGAAACGGCGGTATGGGAAGGATTTCCCATACCGCCGCTTGTGATCCTTTATGTATCAGGCAATGACTGCGTACTCGATGGAGTTTATGCAGTTGTCGCTGCCGAAGCCGACGACCAGTGCGGTGGAGCCGCACTTTGCGGTGTACACCGTGGCACCGCTCATCTCTCCGCCGAGGTCATTGAGTATGCTTTCGCAATCGTTCCTGTTCATGCCGACCTTAAGACCCTGCGGGGTGGACACGGTATCGTCCGTGAGCTTTACGCCGATAACACGGTCAACGCCGTCCAGCTCATGGGTGGTCAGCTCAAAGCCGTCGTAGTAATAGACCATATCGGTACCCTGATATGCACAGCTCTGATTCTCAAAGCTGCCGGAAGGCTCACCGAGTGCGTCCATAACGCTCTTTGCCTCGTCCATGACGCCGAACTTGAAGTCGCCGGAAACAAAGTACAGCTCGCCGTAATCGGGGGTGTAGTCATTGTTCTTGCCGGTATCGATATCGGGGTCGCCGCCGGAGCATGCGCCGAGGGCAAAGCACAGCATCAGTGCAAGTAAAACAGTAATAAATTTTTTCATGAGTTGTCTCCTAGTGTCCATGATTTTAGATAACCGTATTCCCTGAGCTCTTTAAGCTGCGCCTCAAGAAGCTCATCGTAACGCCGACATTTTTCGTTCCAGTCGGCGGCAAGGACTTCATCACTGCGGTGATCCTCAAGCCCGTAGTCTTCGGAAAGCAGCTTGCCGAAATAGCGGGAGAGCTTTTCGGCACCGTAGACATTCAGGTGCAATCCGGCATCATAGGTATCGGTCTGCATATCGAGACCTATCTCATCGGTGAGGGGGAGGAAGTTGATATAGTCGAGACCGTACTTTTCGGCATAGTCCGACACCTGCTTATCCCACTCCTCGTACCAATACGGCCACTGACTGGGGGATTTTATGAGTATGAGCTTTGCTCCGTTATTTTCGCAGAGTATTCGCATTTTGTCAAGGTATTCCCAGCAGCGATCGCCCAGAGCGGGATCGGTGAGAGCGGAGGGGGTGGGGAGTTTCGTCATGGGCTTTACATCCGCACGCATGAGATAGCCCGCAACCGTCACCTTGTCACGACTGAACATGTACTCGACATCCTCACTCGTAAGCTCGTTCCACCTCGAATGATAGCGCAGGAGGGGGATGAAGTAGCTTATCATATCCTCATCCTCGGTCATCGAGGCGTTTATCGCATCGAGCTTTATGCCGCTCATTTTCATCCCGTCAAGCGTCATGCGGTTATATGCTTCGCTTTGCGGTTCCGAGTACTTCATCGACTGCACATTGTACACGACGATCTCGGGGCTTTCGTACTCGAAGGTCTCCTCTAAAAGATAATACGACTGCCAGATGAGCTGCTGCGCCGAGCCTCTTATATAGCTCGTTATGCCGAACTCTCTCCAAAGCGTTACGGGGGAGAAGTTTTCATACACCTCACAGTCACCGACGAAGATGACATCGTGGGGGTTTTCCTCATCGTAGTATTCCGCCACCATTGCACCCTCAAGGACGCCTGACATATACTTGGGCTCCGTAAGCTTGCCGAGAAGCCAGATCACGGCGCAGACCAAAACAAGGCAAATGCAAAGCACGACAATATGAAGTTTTGTGTTTTTCTTTGATTTTACCGCCATGACCGCCCTCAGAACTGATTATAGATAAACTGCGAGGAATCGTAGCCCACACCGTAGGCTCCGAACACCAGAATTATTATTGCAAGCAGGGAGAATACTATGTATGCCACGGATTTCCTCTGCCACAAAAGCTCCCGTACCTGCCCGTGCCTTTCCTGAACGCAGCTCACGGCGAACATCGTTATAACGCCGAGAGCGCAAACAAGGAAGTCGGAGGCCGTAAGCCCCAGCGACAGCATACCGCCGCCGAATACCTCGCTCCATTTTCCGCCGGTGAACACCGAGAAAAATGCCTTGAAGGACACCGCGACATCACGATAGCAGTCGAGTATCCTGAAGGAGCAGAGCAGGAGGAAGGTGCGCAGGGTCTCAAAGACTCTGTAGCCGAAGCCGGCTACGAGATCGGGATGCTTTTCACGGAAGCGCACGGAAACGGGCTTGAACTCCTCCGCCGCAAGGATGAATACAGCATTCAAAAGGCCCCAGACGACGAAGTTCCATGCGGCACCGTGCCACAGACCGGTGAGGAACCATGTGACGATGGTGGAGACATAAACGGACAGCTTTCTGCCGAAGCCGTCGCCTATCCTGACCCTTGCCTTTTTGCTGAGCTTCAAAAGCCACGGCGCAACGGACAGGGGATAGAAGATATAGTCCTTAAACCATGTTCCCATGGATATGTGCCAGCGACGCCAATATTCCGCAATGTTCCTCGAAAAGTAGGGGCGGATGAAGTTTTCCTTCACCGATACGCCGAGTACCTGCGCTATGCCTATGGTAATGTCTATGCCGCCGGTGAAGTCGGCATAAAGCTCCGCAGCGTAAAGCAGCGCACCGACAAGGACATAGGCACCCGAATAGGTCGAGGGGTCGCCGCATATCGCGGTCACCGCAATGAGCAGCCTGTCGGCGATGACGAGCTTTTTGAAATAGCCCCAGAGCATACGCTGCAAGCCGAAGGAGATCTGCTTGTAGTCCGCCTTATGCTCGGCAAAAAGGCTGTCCTTAATATCGCCGAAGCGGGAGATGGGGCCCTGAATGAGCAGGGGGAAGAAGGAGGTAAACAGAGCGACCTTCAGAATGTTCCGCTCCGCCTCGACCTTTTCCCAATACACATCGATGACATAGCTCACCGTCTGGAAGGTGTAGAAGCTTATGCCCAGCGGCAGCACCCAATCGACACCCGCAAGGGATGCGCCGAAGAGGGAATTTACATTGCCGATGAGGAAGTTCGTGTATTTAAGTGCGGCAAGTATACCGATGTCGCACAAAAGCGCAAGAATGAAAATGCGCTTTCTGTACTTCTGCGCCGCCTTTTTATACGCCTTGCGCTCATCCCTTTGCAGGGCTTTGCCCTCGGGAGAGGCGAGGTAGTCCTTCTGATGGCGCAGCGATGCCGCCATGAGATTCGTCGAAGCCCACGACACAAGCACCGTTGCCCCCATGAAGCACAGCCCCTGCCAGCCGGCACAGGCGTAAAACAGCAGGTCTGCCGCCAAAAGCAGCAGCCATTGGAAGCGTTTCGGTATAAGATAATACAGTATGAATAATACCGCTAAAAATGCCAGAAAGGCGTAGGATGTAAACAGCACGGCTTATTCGTCAAGCAGCCTCTGTACCATCTCGTACATGGCGGAAGCGGAGTTGAAGTTTTCGGGGATTATGTCCCTTGCGGGAATGGTGATGTCGAAAGCGTCGGACAGCTCCGCAATGATCGAAACTATGTCGAGGCTGGCAAGTATGCCGTCGTCAACGAGGGTGTCGCAGCTTTCAAAATCGATGTCGGGGTTTACCTCTTCGAGGATCTCAAGTATTTCGTCCATATTCACATCTCCGTCAGTTTATTTCTGTCTATCTTGCCGTTGGGGAGCAGCGGCAGGGTATCGAGCTTGTATATCCTTGAGGGCAGCATATGCCTCGGCAGCTCGGAGCGCAAATGTCTTTGCAGAGCCTTTTCCTCGGCGTCGCCCATGTAGTACATATAAAGCTTGCTCTTTTCCTTTGAGAAAATACAGCAGGCACTTTCAACACCGTCACACATTGCGGCACAGCTTTCGATCTCGCCGAGTTCTATGCGGTGTCCCATGTTTTTGATCTGATTGTCCTTGCGGGAAACGAACACAAGATCGCCGCTTTCGGTCTCGACCGCAAGATCACCGGTGCGGTATATGAGTTCGGGGTAGTGCGGATTTAAGGGATTTTGCGTAAATACGGCAGCGGTACGCTCCGGATCGTCGTAATAGCCGAGGGTGAGTGCCGTGCCTCTTATGCAGATCTCGCCCCTTTCGCCGGGTGCTGCCTCGGTGTCGTCGTCACGCAGCAGAAGGTAGGCGGTATTGTCGAAGGGCTTGCCTATGGGTATGGGGCTTCCTTCGGCGCCGTCAGCGAAAAAGCGATCCTCCACGGGGTAGTAGAAGCTCATTCCGGTTGCCTCGGTTGGACCGTAAAGATTCAAAAAACGGGCATCGGGGCAGGCTTTTTTCCATGCTCTGAGCTGCTTTACGGGGAAGACCTCGCTGCCGAAGCATATCGTATGCAGATGCTCCGGCACGGCTTCGTCGAAGCCGCCGAGTCCGGAGATCATCGTCAGTGCCGATGCGACCCAGCAGACTGTGTTGACCTTGAATCTGTTTAAAAATTCTATCGCCCTCACGGGGAACATAAACAGGCTTTGCGGCATAAGATATGCGGTGCTGCCGCAGCGTATGACCGACAAAAGCTCCTTCATACAGGCATCGACATACAGCGGTACCTGCATGGCAAAAACGCTGCTTTCGCTTGCGCCTATCACGGGGCAAAGTGCCTCGGCGTAATCGATGAGCGCACGGTGGCAGCCGGTGACGCCCTTGGGCATACCGGTGCTTCCGGAGGTGAAAACGATGTAGATGGGATCGGTGTCGATGCTCTTTTTGCGGATAAGGGCAAGGGCGGCGTCATCGGGTTTTGCGGAGAAAAGCTCATCCGCCGAAACCGCACGGTCGGCATAGCCCAGCTCCGCAATAAGCTCATTGCTGCTGTCATCGCAGATGACCGCCCTCGGGTCGAGCTTTGAAAGTATCATGCGGATGCGGTGCTTCGGCATACCCGCTTCGAGCGGGACATAGTAGCAACCTGCGTATATTGCGGCAAAGAAGGCGCAAACAGTGAGCGGCGCCTTTTTCATAAACACCGCCACGGGTTCTCGGTTAAGCCCCCTTGCGGCAAGGTATGAGCCGCCGCATTTGGACAGCCGTAAAAGCTCCGAGAAGCTTATCTCGGCATTTTCGTCGGCAAGAGCGCATTTATCGGGAATGCGCTCAGCCGTTTTTTCAAGATATTGCAGTATGTTTTTCATGTTCAATCGGGTGCGACAAAGGGTGTGGTTGCGACTTCGGGATAGAGGCTGTGGTCAAAGCGGTAGTACTGAGGACTCAGCGGCTCCAGATCCGAATTCATCTTCATAAAGCACTTGTAGTGCTGAGGACCGACATTGCAGGTGTCGAAGTGGTACCAGCCTGTACCGAGGTTTACGAGGCACCAGAAATGCTGGGTCTTTCCGTTGAGTCTTTCGACGGAAAGCACCTGACAATCGATCTTCTCGAGCATGCAGTAGGCGGTGGAGTAGAAGGTGTAGCAGTCGCCGACGCCCTGGGTGATGCCACGGTAGGCTTCGCCGTAAAGGTCGGTCTTGTTGGAGGTGCCGGTGTAGAGAATGTGGTTATAGCAGTAGTTGAATATCGCAAACGCCTGTTCGGTCGGCGTCATGTTATCGGTGAAGATATCCGCAAATACTTCGTCTATCGCCGCATCGAGCTGATCCTTGCTTATGGTGCGCTCGACAAAGGTGAAGTTAACGGTGACGGAGGCGGAGTTGCCGTCCTTATCGACCGCCGTGTAGGTGACGGGGTAGGTGCCGGCTTTCTTGGCATCGACCTTGGACTTATCGACCGTGAGTGTGGGTTCGGGGTCTGCGTTGTCCTCCGCGAATACCTCCTTGAAGTATGCCACTGCGTCGCCGACATAGCAGGTGCGGTCGATGGCGGCGTATATCACGGGAGCGGTGGTATCGGGCTCTATCTTTGCGGTCGCGGTGACCGTGGTCTTGTTGCCGCTTCTGTCGGTGAGCAGGATCTCAACGGGGTAGCTGCCCTCGGTGTCCCAATCGGGCTCCGTGATAAAGCTTGCCTTAACACGGCTGACATCGACGATGTCGCCGACATAGTTCTCGGGCTCGATGTAGCAGCCGACGGGGGAGGAATATTCAAGTCCGGTGGCGGTGGGAGCCACGGTGTCCTTAACGACTATAGCTGCGGCAACGGTCTCGCTTCCGCGGCTGAGCTGCACCTGATGTGCGCCAAGCTCCGTAAGCTCAAAGCCGAGGCTGTCGACCTTGTAGGAGGAGTAGGCACTGCCGAGAGCGGAGAGGATCTGAGCGTCGGTAACGGTCTCGTTTGCCGCCTCGATCTCACCGATGGCGGAGCAGACTATGAGGGAGGCGTTGACCTCGGTCTCGTTGCCGCCGAGATCCTTAACGACTATGGCGCAGGTGGTCTTGCCGATGGTCGAGGAAGAGGGAGCTTCCTTGAATTCCGCAGTGGTAGCAGTGGCATCGTCACAGCCGAGTACGAAATCCTCGGGGCTTACGCTGCCGTCCTTGAGTACGGCGGCGGCGACGACATCGGGAACGGGTGCGGTAGTATCGATGATCTTGAGGATGGAATCATAGGTCTTGCCGTCGAAGCTCACCTGAACAGGGTACTCACCGGGGACAGCCCACTCGACGGTGGCGTTCAGATCGGTCAAAAGCTCGGCATCGTCACGCTCAACGACCATGAAATCGTCAAGCCTCGGATGGGGATCGCCCGCCTCGTAGGTCAGGACATCGATGGCACCGAGGATGGTGACCTTGACCTCCACGGTACGGGAATTGTCATGCTCATCGGTGAGCAGAACGGCAGCCTTGTAGATACCGGCGGTGCCGAAGTTGGGAACGGACTTCCACTCAACGGTGTACTTGCTTGCGTCCCTGATCTCTTCGAGGGCTTCCTCGGCGGTTATCGTATCGTCAATGGTGATAACGGGGTCGAGGCTCTTTGCCTTGGGTGCCTCGGTATCACGGACGATGAGCAGCACCTTGCGCTCCTTGCCGTCCGCACTGACGGTGAGCAGGTAGCTGTCCTCCTCCGTGAGGCTGACATCGGGTTTTCCGACATAGCTTGCCTTGCCGCCGTCCTTTAAGAAGTCGGAGGCCTTGGGTGCGCCGTCACCGAGTTCGGCGTACAGCACCATATAGAAATCAGCGTAAACGACAAAGGCAACGAAGGCAAACACAAGTGCCAGTGCCACAGCGATGCAGATTATAACTATCGCCCAGCGGGGGAGACCCTTTTTGCCGCCGCTTTTCTTGCTGCCCTTATCGGACTTTTTGTCGGCTTTCTTTTCGACCTTTGCCTTGCCGCTTTTTGCGGGAGCGGGCTTTGCCTGCTGCACCTTGCGGGGTGCTGCCTTTTCCTTTTTAACGGGCTTTGCGGGTTCGTCGTCATCGTCGTCAAGACCCATAACGACCCTCGCCTTTCTTGCCGCAGCCTTTTCCGCAGCGGCTCTGCGAGCCTCCGCTCTTGCCCTTGCCTCGGCTTCCGCCGCTTCCGCAGCTCTCTCCTCGGCTATGATATCGTCAATGTTGAATTCGTCACTCAATCCGAAAACCTCCCTTTAAGGTAGTGAGGAAGTGCTTGCTGCCATCTGACAGCAATCCTAACTATACACTATAGCATACATCACTATTTCAAACAATGCTTTTTTAAAGTTTTTTCGTCGAACTCTGTACGCATTGTACGACAAGAGATAGTTTCCGTTGAAATGCATGGATAGGCGTGATATAATAAACTATTACGAAAAGGGTGATACCAATGATAAACGGCAAAAAAGTTATAGGCATCATCGGCGGTATGGGGCCGATGGCGACGGTCGATCTGTTTCGCAAGATCGTGTCCATGACCGCTGCGGAAAACGATGCCGAACATATCCACATACTCATTGACAATGATACGGCGATACCCGACCGTACCTCCGCGATACTCTCCGGCGGTGCCTCTCCGGTGCCGTACATTATCGCCGCCGGAAACCGCCTTGCGGCGATGGGCGCCGATCTGCTCATAATGCCCTGCAACACGGGACATTATTTTCATGAGGAGATAAGCGCAGCCTGCACCGTTCCGCTGCTGAGTATGCCCGAATGCACCGCCGCCGAGGTGAGCCGTATGGGGCTTTCCTGCGTGGGACTGCTTGCGACCGACGGCAGCATAAAGAGCGATTTTCTCGATAAGGCATTCGCAAAATACGGCGTTGCCGTTCTGCGCCCCGACGAGGAAGCGCAAAGGGCTGTCATGAGCCTCATATACGATGAGGTCAAGGCTGGAATAATGCCGCATCCGGAGAAGCTTTATCCGGCACTCGATGCCATGACGGAAAAGGGAGCGCAGGGCTTTGTCTTGGGCTGTACCGAGCTTCCGCTTGCCTTTGAGGGCGTCGGCGGCTACCGCTTCATTGACCCCACGGCAATACTCGCCGCCGCTGCGATAAGGGCTGCCGGCTATGAGGTGAAGGATGTTCAAGAGAGCTTATGTTGAGATAACGAATGTCTGCAACGCAGCCTGCGGCTTCTGCCACGGAACAAGGCGTGAAAAACGCTTCATGTCGGCGGAGGACTTTTCCCTCGTCTGCGAGAGCCTGCGTGGGCATACGAAGTACATTTGCCTGCATCTTATGGGTGAGCCGCTTCTGCATCCGGAGCTTGACGGGATACTCGACATTGCCGCATCCGAAGGCTTAAACACCTGCATAACGACAAACGGTTTTCTCATCCCCGAGGTCGGCGGCATCCTTTCGGGGGACAGGCTTTATAAGCTCAGTGTGTCGCTGCACAGCTTTGAGGCAAACGGCGGCAGCGACCCCGAGGACTATCTTATGCCGGTGCTGGAATTGTGCGAAAGACTGTCCGGAGAGGGGACGATATGCGCCCTGAGGCTGTGGAACGACGGCGGCAAAAACCGCTTGAACGATGAGATACTCGGCATACTGCACTCGAGATTCGGTGAGCCGACGGAGACCAAAAAGCCGGGGAGCTTAAAACTGGGTGAGCGTATTTTTCTCGAAAACGCTGCGGTTTTCGAGTGGCCGGATATGAATGCGGAGAACAAGAATGTGCAGTTTTGCATGGGACTTCGTGAGCAGATCGCCGTGCTTTGCGACGGCAGCGTGGTGCCGTGCTGCCTCGATGCCGATGGTGAGCTTACGCTCGGCAATATCTTCTCCGAGAGTCTTGACGATATTCTCAAAAGCGACCGTGCGACGGCGATCTACGAAGGCTTTTCACGAAGAAGCCCCACGGAGGAGCTTTGCCGACGCTGCGGCTATGCCGAACGCTTTTCAAAATGACTGAGCATATATTTTCCTTGAATGCAGGGGAAAAATAGTATATAATATTCAAATCCTATTACGGACGGGAGAGTTTGTTTTGAAACACACAAAGATAGCGCTTATCTACGCCGATGCGGAACGCTTCGGCGACACGGAGATCACCGTCTGCGGCTGGGCCCGCACGATCCGTGACATGAAGAATTTCGGCTTTATCGAGCTCAACGACGGCTCCTGCTTTAAGAGCCTTCAGATCGTTTTGGAGCGTGAGAAGCTTTCTAATTACGACGAGATAGCACACCAGAATGTCGGTGCGGCATTTATCGCAAAGGGCCGCCTTGTCCTGACCCCCGATGCAAAGCAGCCGTTTGAGCTGAAGGCGGATGAGGTAATTCTGGAGGGTGCCTCGTCCCCCGATTACCCGCTTCAGAAGAAGCGTCACAGCGTTGAATTTTTGCGCACCATCCAGCACCTTCGTCCGAGGACGAATCTTTTCAGCGCAACCTTCCGTGTGAGAAGCGTTGCGGCTCAGGCGGTGCATGAGTTCTTCCAAAACAGGGGCTTTGTGTATGTTCACACCCCGATAATCACAAGCTCCGACTGCGAAGGCGCGGGCGAAATGTTCCGTGTCACCACGCTTGACTTAAACGACCTCCCCCGCAAGGAGGACGGCACCGTTGACGACAGCAAGGACTTCTTCGGCAAGGTCACGGGACTTGCGGTCTCCGGTCAGCTCAACGCCGAAAACTTTGCAATGGCGTTCGGCGATGTCTACACCTTCGGCCCCACCTTCCGTGCCGAGGTCAGCTACACCCAGCGTCATGCAGCCGAGTTCTGGATGATAGAGCCGGAGATGGCGTTCGCCGATCTCTACGATTATATGGATACCGCAGAGGCAATGGTGAAGTACATCATAAACACCGTTTTGGAGCGTTGCCCTCAGGAGATGGCGTTCTTCAATTCCTTTGTGGATAAGGGACTGCTTGAGAGGCTGCACAATGTCGTGTCCAACGATTTCGGCAGAGTGAGCTACACCGAGGCGGTCGAGATACTTGAAAAGTCCGGCAAGAAGTTCGACTTCCCCGTAAAGTGGGGCATCGATCTTCAGACCGAGCATGAACGCTATCTCACCGAGGAGGTCTTCAAAAAGCCCATCTTCGTCACCGATTACCCCAAGGACATCAAGGCGTTTTACATGCGTCAGAACGACGACGGAAAGACCGTTGCCGCAGCGGACTGCCTTGTTCCCGGTGTCGGCGAGATAATCGGAGGCTCTCAGCGTGAGGAACGCTACGATGTGCTGACAAAGAGAATGGCGGAGCTGGGTCTCCGTGAGGAGGACTATTGGTGGTACCTCGATCTGCGCCGCTACGGCACCTGCCGTCACGCAGGCTTCGGTCTGGGCTTTGAGCGCATGGTCATGTACCTCACCGGTGTGTCGAATATCCGTGATGTCGAGCTCCACCCCCGCACCACCGGCAATGCAGATTTCTGATTTTAAAAACCAAAGCCGAACAGCGATCGTTGTTCGGCTTTCTGATGCGACAGGAGGAAATAATGGAGAATAATTTCTTTGCCCTCATATCCCGTATGCGCTACATAGGCCGCTGGAGCCTTATGCGCAATTCAATACAGGAGAATGTTCAGGAGCACAGCCACATGGTGGCGGTCATCGCCCATGCACTCGGCGTCATTTCGAGGGACATCCTCGGCAATGATTGTGACCCCGATGCCTGCGCCGCCGTCGCTCTGTATCACGACGCCTCCGAGATCCTGACCGGCGATCTGCCCACCCCGATAAAATACCACGACGGCGAGATCATGAACGCCTACCGCAAGGTGGAGGAGCTTGCCTGCGAAAAGCTTCTTAATATGCTTCCGGTGGAGATGAGAGCGGCCTACGAGCCGATACTTATAGGCGAAGTGGAGAAAAAGTACCACCGCATAGTCAAGGCGGCGGATAAGCTCAGTGCGTATATTAAGTGCATCGAGGAGCGCAAGGCGGGCAATAACGAGTTCCTTTCCGCCGAGGCGCAGACGCTTTCGGCGATCAAGGCGTACGGTCTTGCCGAGGCGGACTATTTCGTTGAGCATTTCATTCCCGCATTCGAGAAAACACTGGATGAGCTGGGGAGCATAGAGTGATGGAAAATACAAAGCTTTCGAGAATAAACGAGCTGGCAAGGCTGGCAAAGGAGCGCGATCTCACCGAGGCGGAGCTGCGTGAGCGTGACGAGCTTCGCCGTGAGTATATCGCCGAGTGGCGCAAGGGGGCAGAGCAGGTGCTTGACAATACCTACATCATGACCCCCGACGGCAAAAAGCATAAGCTGCAAAAGAAAAAATGACGATAAAAAAGCCGAGGCACTGTGTGCCTCGGCTTTAAATCTTAAATCATACTTTCTTTTCGCTGCGCTGACGGTGTTTTTCAAAGAGGAAGCCTATGAACATAACGACCGCAAAGAATGCAAGGAAGCCTATGCACTGCTGCCAGCCGTAGCCGACCCAGATAGCATAGCAGAAGAACAGGCAGCAGATGATGCCGAGTGCCGGCAGAACGAAACGCTTCACCGGATGCAGCTCCTTTGCCTTGACCATGAGTCCGATCATCATGGGGATGTACATGACATAGAGGCAGATGATGCAAATCTCATCGGGTTCCCACGCAAACCACTGCGAGGAGTGTACCGCACCGAAGAGCCCGGGGCCGCCCATCCACATCATGACCGTCCATGCGTACCAGAAGCCGGCAAGCATCATGCCGACAACGGAGGACTTGATGGCGAAGTTGTTCTGCTCGTCGATGTTGCCGAAGAACTCGGGCTTGGGGCCCATGCCTCTTGCGGTGACGGAGTAGAGGCTGCGGCAGGATGCCATGATAAGACCGTTCATCGTACCGAGGCAGGATACGGTTATGAACACGTAAACGATGGTGCCGATCGGGCCGCCGAACACCTTGGCAAATGCGATCTGGGGAAGCTTCTCGCCAAACGGCCATGTTGCGATTATCGTATTAACATCACCGACAGAACTCATTGCCCACATATACAGGGCATAGAGCAGTATCGTGACAAGTGCACCGATGACAAGAGCTCGGGGCAGATTCTTCTTTGAATCCTTTAGCTCTGCGTTTATCGAGGTCGCAAGTATCCAGCCCTCATACGCAAAGGCAAAGCCGACTATCGCCTGGAAGAAGCCCTCACCGCCTACCGAGGTATATTCGGGGGTGTTGACGTAGTTGAGAACTTCAAGAGTCGTACCGTTTTTCAGGCCGACTATCGTTCCGACAACGCCCATGAGTATCAGCGGAATGAGCTTTATAACCGTCATACCGACCTGGAGCTTACCGGCGATCTTGGGGCTGAGTGCGTTTATGCCGTAGCCGATCATGAGGAAGCCGGCACCGACACCGATGGCGACGGCATTGACGGAGCCCGTTGCAAAGTCAATGGCGTTAATGCCGAAGAGCTGCAAAAACATCATCGCCGAGAAGAAGGCAAGCATTGCAGACAACGACGGCGTGTATATCGTAGTCATAAACCAACCGACATAGTAAGCGTACTTGGGGCCGAGAGCAAGCTCGGCATAGTCAACGACGCCGTTGACCTTTTCGTATTTGCTGCCCAGAGTCGCAAAGACGAGGGAGCAGATTATGCAGATAAGACCGACTATGCCGACGACGGCGATGCCTTGGACAAGGTTGCCGCCCGTGAGCGACAGGACCTTGCCGCCCTTGATGAAAACGCCCGAACCGATCACAATGCCGATGACCATGGATATGGCGGTCGGCAGACCGTAGCGTTTCTCCATTTTGTTATTCATACTATCTCTCCTGTGCTTTTCTTTAGCTGTTTAATGCGATTAAGTGAATTAGCATAGATAGAGAATACACTCTTTATGTCGCTTTGTCAACAAAAGCGTCTTTTTTAACACAGTTTAAATCAAAAAAGAGGGGCTGCCGGCGGCTTGCCGACGACTGAGAGGGCAATTATAATCTTATAGTCATATAATTTAAATCGGCTTCGCCTATCATTAGGCGAAGCCGACATCATGTTCCCATAGGGAATATATCATTACTCATTAAAAAACGCCTCCCACGGGAACCCCGTGGGAGGCTACAGCCTTTATCCGTTACGCACCGGATAGTGACCGAAAGACGATCTGTATATCGCCCTTCTTGCGGTCAATGGGCTGCTTGTTATTCTTTGACGGTTGCTGCCTCTGCTGCGAGGTCTGCTACCATTTCCTTGAGAGCTGCGTTCTCGGCCTCGAGCTTCTGAACCTGCTCGCTCTCTGCGGCTGCCGCTGCTGCTGCATCGGCTGCTGCTGCCTCGGTGGAGGCTTCGGCAACTACGGGAGCTGCCTTGGGCTTGCGGGCGATGGCTGCGAAGATGCAGAATACGATTGCGACGATCGCAAGGACGATCACTGCGGTGAGCTGGAGATCGCCGGAGTATACATAGTGATCCATTTCACCCATCGGGATGACGAAGTCACCGGATGCATTGACACGGGTGGGGTAGATGTAGTTGGTGTAGCTCGTGAAGAAGCCGACGACATTTGCCGCGACTGCGAGGATAGCGCAGACGAGACCGCAACCAAAGCCGCTCTTGCCGTTGCCGGAGATGCCGCCAACGAGGCCGATGATGCCGGCGATGATGCCGAGGATGCATGCAATTGCCTCAAGAGCGTAAACCGCTACTCTGCCGATGACCTCGGAGGTGATGTCTGCTTCCTGATCTGCGAGGTACTGCTCTGCCTTGTCAAGCAGGAGGCTGCACTTGTCGAGGTCAAGGAGGGTGAACTCACGGCTATCGGCGGTGACCTTTTCACCGTTTTCGTCAACGAGGTACATTGCCGCTACGACATCGTCGCAAAGCTTTGCGTATGCTTCCTCGTTCAGGATGTAGGGGCACTCGCCTTTGCCTGCCTTGTCGTTTGCAACGATCAGGTTCTCGGGGATAGCGACACCGAGCTCAACTGCCATGTACTCGGGGAGAGACATAACGGTTTCTTCACCGCTGTACCAGTGGAAGCAGGGAGTCATGCCGTGGAAGAGGGTGTAGCCGCCTTCGAGGAGGGTTACTTCGCCTTCTTCAAATACATTGAGCTGTGCATTGCCGGCAGAGAGCTGTGCTCCGCCTGCTGCGAGATTGGCTTCGCCCTCGGAGAGCTGCTTGCGGGCTGCGGCAAGTCTTGCTTCTGCTTCTTCAAGCTGCTTGAGGCTGTCCTCGTAGAACTTGATCTGAGCCTGGCCTTCGGTTACCATCTGCTGAATGTATGCGGGGAAGTCGGTGACATCTTCGGGGATCTCAAGACCCATGTTTGCGGCGAGGGGACGAACAACGCTTACAAACCATGCCTGAGCGGTATCGAAGCCCTGGATGCTGGTGAGGTTCTTGTCACGGAACTCGACATATCTGTTCAGGTAAGGCATAAGGGGCTCGATGGTTGCGAGCATCTCTTTGCCTTCGTTGTATGCGGGGGTGTTCTCTTCGAGAAGCTTCTTGCCTGCTTCGTACTGGGCAAGGCCCTCGGCGTACTGAGCTCTGCCTGCATTGAGGCTGGCTGCGCCTTCGTTGTAGGACTTAAGTCCGTCTGTGTAGGTGTCTACACCGGCGAGGTAAGTAGACTGATTCTCCGCAAGCTGCGCAATACCGTCTCTTGCGGTGGCGATGCCTTCTTTTGCGGTCTCGGAGTCGGAAGTCTTGTAATCCTTGACATTCAGAACATCCTGCACGCCGGATACGCAGGTGAACAATCCGAAGATGCACGCTGCGATGAGGCAAATGCTACAGACCATAAGTAATACTCTTTTCATGTTTTTCCTCCCAAATTTTTATAAAAAGTTTACTTAGTCACTGATTCATAAAAGCCGATTGTCATTTTCTTGTCAGCACAATGGCATTGTAACACAGGATGTCAGAATAGTAAAGAAAAAATGACAGCATTTCGGAAATTTTTTTAACAAACTTTGAATATTGTCTATTCTAAAGCCGTCGAATTTGTCGAATATGTCTGATTTTAGACATTGCGCCGCAAATCGTATCGGTTGCCGTTAACAGTTTATACACAAATTCAGCCGCATATTACAGACCACCGAATAAAAAAGCATCTCCGCAAAAAAGCGGAGATGCAAATAACTGTCAATTGTTGTTGATATGCACCTCAAGATGCTCATAGCTCATCGTAACGCCGTGCCTGTCGAAGCATTTGCGCACATTTTCATTCAGCAGGAAGCGGACGCTCCAGTAATCGGCATTTTTGCACCACACACGGAGGCAGTAGCGAACATCGCTCGATGCATAGTCGCTTATACCGACGAAGGGGGCGGGGTCGGAGCTTATCCGCTCGTCGCATTTTGCCGCCTCAAGCAGAGCGGCAAAGACCGTATCGGTCGGGCAGGAATAGTCCGCACCGAAGACGAGATCGACCCTGCGCAGTTCCTCGCTGCTGTAGTTTTCGATTCTGGCAGCGGTGATGTCGCCGTTGGGGACATGGATCACCTTGTTGTCGGGCGTCGTCAAAACGGTGTAGAAAAGACCGATCGAACGCACGGTACCGCCCTGACCGCCGAGTTCTATGTAATCCCCGACCACGAAGGGGCGGGTGACGAGCAGGGTTATGCCCGAAAACAGGTTGCCGAGAAGCCCCTGAATGGACAGCGACAGGGCAAGTCCCACGACGCTCACCAGCGCAACGAGGCTGGTTATCGGAATGCCGAGAGAGTCAGCGATTATCAGGGCAGCTATCACCCACAGCACCGCTTTGACCGCCGAAGCGAGAAAGCTTTTTAAGCTTGCGTCGAGGCGGCTTTTTCCAAGCAGACGCATGGAAGTGCGGCTGAGTATGCGTATTGCCGCATAGCAGATGATGAAAACGATGATGGCGGAAAGCAGGGTGCCGAGTGAAAGGTCGCCGAGTTTTATATCCGAAAGCTTTTGCAGAAATTCAGTCATTTCGTTTCACCCAGATGCAGCTCGGCGCACTTGCCCTCGCCGAAGACTTTTTCCATTTCCGCCTTGTAGTAGGGGAAGTATTCCGTCGGCATGAGAGCCTGGACACAGCCGGCAAAGCCGCCGCCGTGGACTCTCCATGCACCGATACCTTCAAGCAGTTTCTCCGAAAGGATGAGTCCGCTTTCGAGCTTCCTGTCATCGGTCGCACTGGTGACGATGTTGTTCAGGTACTTCTCCGAAGATCTGCCCGATTCGTTCATGAGCCGCATGTACTCTCTGCCATTGCCGTCGATGAGCGCATCACGCATGGCGGGGACTCTTTCGTTTTCGTCGAAGAAGTGCTTTGCACGGCGTACCGGACGGTCGGCGGTATCCCAGCGTCTCGCACGGAAATCGTCCGGATCGACCTGACCCAGAAGCTCCTTGCCGAAGAAGCTTGCGATAAGACGCATATCGGAGGGGATACGGGCGTAGGAGGTGTCGAGACCCGCATGGCTTCCGCCGGTATCGGTGAGGCAAAGGGTCAGCCCCATACGGGAGAAGTCGGCGTTCACGGGGATGATCTCACCGGTAAGGAAATCGACATACACGGGCTTGCCCAAGGCACAGGCAAGCTGATCCATAAGTCCGCAGGGCTTGCCGAAGTGCAGATTTTCCGCCTGCTGCGCCACCTGAGCTATCCCCACGGGCTTCATCTCACCGTTGTTGTAGAGATCGTTCAGTATGCGGGCGATCAAAACGGCAAAAGCGGCGGAGGAACTCAGGCCCGAACCGGAGGACAGGGTGCT
This sequence comes from uncultured Oscillospiraceae bacterium, assembly GCA_964562265.1. Classification (GTDB taxonomy): domain Bacteria; phylum Bacillota; class Clostridia; order Oscillospirales; family Oscillospiraceae; genus F23-B02. Next base: position 10,584 of record CAZLSN010000010.1, on the reverse strand, counting down.
GCTGATCTCGGCATCGAAGCCGCCGAAGGCTGCACTGCGGTCGAACATCGCACAGGCGACGCCGCGAACCAAAGCCTTTGAGGAGCCGAACTCCTCGGGGTGGACATCGAGATCCAAGAGCCGCACCTCGATATCGGGAAAGCCCTGTGAGCGAATACGAACTATGTTGTCGTAATTGGGCGTTACCGTGGCGGTGAGACCCCTGTCAACGGCAGAGGCGAGTATGCGTCCCTTTTGATGATCGGTGTGGTTTCCGGCAAGCTCCGTTCTGCCGGGCGAAAAGAAGGTTTTCATATTTATCCCTCCGATAGTTTGTCAGCGGATAATGCTTGAGATAATCGGTGTTTTGCTTATGAAAAATCAACTGCCAAGAGGGTGGTGCAAGCTTTGACCTCAAGCAAAGCCGTAAGTCTGTACTATGCTTCGGTACCGGCAAACGGCGCATTTTAGTAACTGCGATGCAGCGACGGACACCGGTGCGGCAACAGCTCAAACAAGGGAATGCTGCGGTTTATTTTTTCCTTGCGAGGACCTTTTCGGCGGCGGCGGCAACGGCTTCGGCGTCGAGACCGTACTTGTGCAGCAGCTCACCGTAAGGTGCGGATTCGGTGAAGACATCCTGAATGCCGACAAACTCCACGGGTACACCGCAGGCGTTATTGGCAAGAACTTCAGACACCGCACTGCCCAGACCGCCGTAGATGTTATGCTCCTCGGCGCAGACTATAGCACCTGTCTCGGCTGCACAGCGGACGATGAGCTCACGGTCGATGGGCTTTATCGAATACATATCGACGACACGGACGGATATGCCCTTTTCGGAGAGCATTTCCGCAGCCTCGATAGCCTTATGTACCAAAAGCCCGCAGGCGATCACCGTAAGATCGCCGCCTTCGCGGACGATCGCACCCTTGCCGAGTTCAAACTTTGCATCCTCGGCGTAGAGATCGGGATAGACATCACGGCTCAGACGGAGGTACATGGGGCCGTAATTTTCAACGGCGTACTTCGTCGCCCAACGGGTGGAGGCGGCGTCTGAGGGTACGATGACCTTCATGTTGGGCAGCGCACGCATTATCGCAATGTCCTCGGTGGCGTGATGGCTTGCGCCGTCGAGTGCATCGCTCATGCCGCAGTATGCGCCGCCGAACTTGACATTGAGGTTTGCGTAGCAGATCTGATCCCTTGCGGAGATGAGGCCCAAAGAGGTCAGAAAAACGGTAAAGGTGTTCACAAAGGGGATCTTGCCGACGGTGGACATGCCCGCAGCGGTTGCGACCATGTTCTGTTCGGCTATGCCCATATTGAAAAATCTTTCGGGATGTGCCTTGCCGAAGATGGCACTTTTCGTGGAACCGGAGAGGTCGGCGTCGAGTACGACGATGTTTTCGTTAGTGTCGCCGAGCTCGGCAAGAACGCTTCCGTATACTTCTCTTATTGCCTTAGCCATTTACCGCACCTCCCAATTCTTCCATTGCCTTTTTGAAGCTGTCGGCATCGATCGCCTTGCCGTGCCATGCGTTTTTGCCCTCCATGAAGGAAACGCCCTTGCCCTTTACGGTGTTCGCTATGATAACGGTCGGGGCACCGATGGCACCGTCGGCAACGGAAACGCAGAAGTCGAGAGCCTCGATGTCATGGCCGTCGCACTCCAGAACCGTCCAGCCGAAGCTTTCCCACTTGGCGGCAAGATCACCGAGGGGCATGATCTCATCGGTGGTGCCGTCAAGCTGCACTTTATTATAATCGACTATCGCAATGAGGTTATCGAGCTTAAACTTTGCTGCGCTCATTGCGGTCTCCCAGATAACTCCCTCGTTGAGCTCACCGTCACCGAGGACGGCGTAGACCTTGGCGGGGGAATTGTTCAGCTTGAGTGCCATTGCCATACCCTGAGCGGCGGGGAAGCCCTGACCCAGAGGGCCTCCGGGCATCTCAACACCGGGGCAGTGCATGTTGGGGTGGCCTGCAAGACCGCCCATGCGGCGAAGAGTGGACATTTCCTCGGCGGGGAAGAAGCCCTTTTCCGCAAGGTTGCGGTAGAGCATGGGGGCAGCGTGACCCTTGGAGAGAACGAGACGGTCACGATCGGGATCATCGGGGTGAGAAGCATCGAGCTTCATATGCTCCTGATAGAGATAGGTAAGTATCTCACACACGGAAAGGGAGCCGCCGGGGTGACCGGACTGTGCGCCGTGGATGGCAGTCAGCACATCGATCCTGAAACGGCGGCAAAGCTCATTTAGCTGTGCTGTGCGTTCGGCAGTTAAGGCCATTGTGTTATCCTCCGAATAAATTTATTGTTCATTATAAATATAGAACAATCGAAGTGCAAAGTCAATCGGAGACGGCAAAAAGAAAAGTGTACTTGAATTTTCGGAAAAGATTTGCTATCATGTCAAATCATGTTTACAAGTCTGCGATTTTGTTAACTTTGTACGATTAGTATATTTTACCGCTTGAAGCATGAAATCAATGCTGATAGAATCGGAGGAAAAAGGAGGCAACACCGTGAACGACCTTAGCATATTCCGCAGAACACCGAGGGAGCTTGTACCCATCCGCAGAGGCGGAAGGTATTTCTCCGGTGCCGAAAATTGCCTTGTCATCGAAGAAAACGACCGTGGAGACCTTGCACTCAAGCTGTGCATGATGCTGCTGATCTTCGCATCGTGGGTAGTGCTGCTCAACTTCGTATTTAAAAACTAATTTTTTTACAAAAAGTTTCGACAAAATTCGACGAATATATGCCATATGTCGCCGCAGTCAACATGCGGCGACATATACTTGGTCGAATTATGTCAACATAAAGGCTTCTTCTGCGACATTTTTCGTGAGCCAAATTGGTGAACGATATGGTAAGTTTAATGCACAAAGCGGCACTTTTACTCAAAAATAGTTAGAAAAGCCGTTCAAGCATTAAAATGGAGGAATATGCGTTATGGAAACCAAAATCAGAATAATGATCGCCGATACCGGAGAGGAATTCCGCAGACTGACCGCCGAGGTCATAGCGGATGAGGAGGACATGGAACTCATCGCTTCGGTGAGCGACGGAGTCGAGGCACTTTCAAAGGCCGCAGAGCTGCACCCCGATGTCATCATAATGGACCTTGTGCTGTCGAAGCTTGACGGCATGGAGGTACTGCACAGACTGTCCGATGCAAGCCCCGATACGAAGGCGATAGTCGTTTCCGGTTTTATAAATGACAAGATAATCTCCGAATGTGCGGCAGCCGGTGTGTTTTATTTCATGCCCAAGCCCTGCGATGTTCCGACCCTGCTCGACCGCATACGCAAGGCCTGCGGCAGCGGAAACGGTGCCGCTCCCGCCGCCGCTGCGTCATTCAAAACGGAGCCGGCTCTGGAGGCACTTGTCACCGACATCATCCACGAGATCGGCGTTCCCGCTCACATAAAGGGCTATCAGTATCTCCGTGAGGCGATAATCCTGACGATAAACGACATGGATATAATAAACGCCGTGACGAAGGTGCTGTACCCACGGTCGCAAAGAAGTTCAACACCACGCCCAGCAGAGTCGAAAGGGCGATCCGCCATGCGATAGAGGTCGCGTGGGACAGGGGCGACATCGAGGTGCTGCAAAAATTCTTCGGCTACACCGTCTCGAACATAAAGGGCAAGCCCACGAATTCCGAGTTCATTGCCATGATCGCCGACTGCCTCTCCCTGCGCCGTAAGCAGAGCATACGGTAATTACAAAAGGTACATGGCACCCATGATGATAAGCAGCTCCTTGTCGCCGCTTTCACGGTACATGAGGTATAATATAAGTATGAGCAGCAGATCCTCGGTCTCAAGCGAGGCAAGGCTCCTGCCGAAGCTCTCCGGCAGAAGCGATGCATACGGCGGCTGCTTTCTCGGCGTAGGACGCTTGCCGATACTCGGCCTTGCGGAGGGATGATCCTCCATGCGTTCGGGCTTTGAGCCGTTGCCGCGGTATCTGTTATACATCGTCCTCGCCCCCAAACTCCTTTGCCGCCAGCTCCGCTATCCCCGCAAGGCGTGCGATCTTCATGGCTCTGTCCATTTTGCTCCGCCGCTTATCCGAAAGATAGGGGCGCATGGCCTCAAGCAGCCTTCTGTCCTTGCCGGACCCGGCAGAGGCTATGCCGCCGAGCTTCTTTAAAAGCTCCGTATCGGGCTGTGCGTCGAAATGAGCGTCCTCACCCATGAGCGACCTTGCGACGGAACCCAGCTTTTCCATCTGCTTCGGATCGCTCAGTATACCGCTCAACATATCCTCAAGCTCGCTCACGGCTTCACCCCCGTCACTTCATTGCGTTTTTGAGCTTTTCGGCAAGCCGCTTACCTTCATCGGTGCTTAAAACCCCGGAGAGTATGTTTTTCAGGGTGTCCGTATCGCCGCTTTTGACGGCTTTTTCGACCGCTGCGGGATCGAGCATACGGCTCACCGCCAGACCGTCGGCATCGGCGGCAAGACTTTTGAGCCTATCCTTTTTGCCGCTGCGCTCGATTTCCGCGTTTATTCTTTCAAGATCAAGCATAAAATCACTCCCATGCAGCATTATATTCACCAGACCCCAGGAGGTTTACTATGAAAACAGCCGTTTTTTCGGACAGCCACGGCAATGCCGAGGCAATGTTAGACGCAATTCGCACTTACCGCCCCGATATGATAATTCATCTCGGTGACGGAAGGCGGGACATAGAGGCGATAGAGCGGGAGTTCCCGTATATTCCGGTCTGCTCGGTGTCCGGCAACTGCGATCGGGACTTTCCGGAAGAGCGATATAAGGTCATCCCCATAGGAAGCCACAAGGCGTTTATCACCCACGGTCACCACTATGGCGTAAGATATTCCGAGCTTTCGCCGCTGCTGTACTCCGCCGAATGCAACAACTGCAACATAGTCATGTTCGGACATACGCATGATGCGCTGTGCGTCGATTGCGGGGGAATACTCGTCATAAACCCCGGCAGTATCGGCAGAGGCAGCCCCCAAAGCTGGGCAAAGCTCGAATCGGATGATGAGGGCGTACGCTGTGAGATCGTGAGAGTTTCCCCGCCCGCTGCCGATCACGACATACGCTTTCCCGCCGCAAGCATCGAAAACTACCATGTCGCAGGCAGAAATTGAATAATAGCCGAAAATAAAGCAGACGATGTACCCCTTCAGGAGCATCGTCTGCTTTTTCATTTGGTTTTGCAGATCGTATTTGACCCTCTCAGTCAGCCTGCGTGCAGCTAATTCGGGGCAGAGACCTGCCTCATACTGAGCCTGATCAGGTGCGCCAATAAAAGCGCTGCAACAAAAACACGGCGGTCAACCGCCGTGTTTTTGCGTGATCTTAAATTTTACTCAAGCTCGAAGGCGCCGGTATAGAGCCTGTAATATGTGCCCTTTTCGGCGATGAGCTTTTCATGGCTGCCGCGCTCGATGATCCTGCCGTGGTCAAGCACCATTATAACATCGGAGTCCATGACCGTGCTTAAGCGATGAGCGATGACAAAAACGGTTCTGCCCTTCATGAGCGAATCCATGCCGCGCTGGACTATCGCCTCGGTTCTCGTATCGATGGAGCTTGTCGCCTCGTCGAGTATCATAACGGGAGGATCGGCGACCGCCGCTCTCGCTATCGATATGAGCTGACGCTGACCCTGCGACAGATTGGAGCCGTTGCTGTACAGCATGGTATCGTAGCCCTGGGGCAGACGGCGAATGAAGTCGTCGGCACCCGCAAGCACCGCGGCACAGCGGCACTCCTCATCCGTCGCATCGAGCTTGCCGTAGCGGATGTTTTCCATGACCGTCCCGGTGAAGAGGTTCGTATCCTGAAGCACCAGACCCAGTGAGCGGCGAAGGTCGGATTTGCGTATCTTGTTGATATTGATGCCGTCGTAACGGATCTTGCCGTCGGCAATGTCGTAGAAGCGGTTTATAAGGTTCGTGATCGTGGTCTTGCCCGCACCGGTCGCACCGACGAAGGCGACCTTCTGACCGGGTTCGGCGTAAACGCTTATGTCGTGGAGCACCTCCTTGCCCTCCTCGTAGGCAAAGTCCACATCCTTCAAAACGACATCGCCTCTGAGTTCCTTGTACTCAACGCCGCCGCTCTTGTGGGGGTATTTCCATGCCCAGTGACCGGTGTGCTTTTCGGTTTCGGTGATGCTGCCGTCGGGGGAGATCTCGGCATTCACGAGGGTGACATAGCCGTCATCGGCCTCCTTTGCCTGATCCATGAGGTCGAAGATACGCTCCGCACCCGCCATGGCCATGACGATGGAGTTGATCTGCTGCGAAAGCTGATTTACATTGCCGGAGAACTGACGGGCCATGTTGAGGAACGGCACAACGACGCTGACCGAGAACGCAAGTCCGGAGATGCTGAGGTTTTTCGCATTGCCGAGTATGCACAGACCGCCGACCACCGCAATGACGACATAGAGAATGTTGCCGATATTGTTGTTTATGGGGCCGAGGCAGTTTGCGTAGGCATTGGCGCGGAAGCTGTCCTGGAAAAGCTCGTTGTTTACCTTCTTGAAATCGTCCTTGCAATACTCCTCATGGCAGAAGACCTTGACGACCTTCTGACCGGTCATCATCTCCTGAACGAAGCCCTCGGTCTTGCCCATGGAACGCTGCTGACGGATGAAGTATTTTGCACTGCCGCCGCCCACCTTCTTGGTGACGAAGACCATCGCGACGACGCCGAGAAGCAGAATGAGGGTGAGCCACACGCTGTAATAGATCATGACGCACAGAACGCCGATGACCACCGCTCCCGCACGCAAAACTGCGGGGATAGTCTGCGAAACGAGCTGACGCAGGGTGTCGATGTCGTTGGTGTAGTAGCTCATTATATCGCCGTGGCGATTGGTGTCGAAGAACTTGATGGGAAGATCCTGCATGCCGTTGAACATCGTTCCTCTGAGCTTATACATGAAGCCCTGCGTCATGACCGCCATGAGCTGGGTGTAGGCGGTGACGGCAATGATGCTCAGAACATACATGATGATGAGGAAGATGATGACGGGCAGAACCTCCTCGGATGCCGCCGCCCAGTCACGGGTGACCTGCCAGTTTTCGATGATGGCAACTATCTTCTGAATGAGAACATCGGGGATGGCGGCAACAAGTGCGGAGAAGATTATGCAGCCGATGACCAGGGGGAGAAGCTTGGGATAGTAGCCGTGGAGAAGCTTTATGACACGCCCCAGAGTGCCCTTTTTGGCTTTGGGTCTTTTATTCATTCTCCTCACCTCCCTTGTTCTGCTGCTCATAGACCTCACGGTAGATCTCACTGCGCAGCATAAGCTCATCGTGCTTGCCGAAGTCGGATATGCTGCCGTTTTCCATGACGATTATGATGTCCGCATCCTGAACCGAGGATATGCGCTGTGCGACGATGAGCTTCGTCGTCTCGGGGATGTAGTTTTTGAAGCCATGACGGATCAGCGCATCCGTATGGGTATCGACGGCACTTGTCGAGTCGTCGAGTATGAGTATCTTGGGCTTTTTCAGCAGCGCACGGGCAATGCACAGACGCTGCTTCTGACCGCCGGAGACATTGGTGCCGCCCTGCTCTATGAAGGTGTCGTAGCCGTCGGGGAAGGAGGACACAAAGTCGTCCGCCTGAGCAAGCCTGCAGGCCTCGACTATCTCCTCGTCAGTGGCATTTTCATTGCCCCAGCGAAGATTTTCCTTTATCGTTCCGGAGAAAAGGAGGTTCTTTTGCAGAACCATTGCGACGGAGGAGCGCAGAGCCTCTATGTCGTAATCCCTTACATCCCTTCCGCCGACCCTGACGCAGCCCTCGGTGGTGTCGTACAGTCTCGGAATGAGCTGAACAAGGCTGCTCTTGCCGGAGCCGGTGCCGCCGATTATGCCGACGGTGGAGCCGGAGGGAATGTCGATATTAACGCTCGACAGGGAGTATTTTTCCGCTTCACGGGAGTATTTAAACGACACATTTTCAAAGCTTATGCTGCCGTCCGCAACTTCGGTCTCGGCATTTTCGGGGTTGTCGATGCTCGGTGTTTCGACAAGCACCTCGTAGATCCTCTTTGCGGATTCCGCACTCATCGTCAGCATGACATAGATCGCCGACAGCATCATGAGAGACATGAGTATCTGAACGCCGTAGGTTATCATGGCGGAGATCTGACCGACATCGATATAGTCGCCGCCGCTTTCGATGGCAAGCTTGGAGCCCACCAGCAGAACGAACACCATATTAAAGTACATACAGATGTTCATGAGCGGGGTGTTGAGGGCGACTATGCGTTCGGCATAGGTGAACTCGGAGCAAATGTCCTTTGCGGCGACATCGAACTTTTCCTTCTCATAGTTTTCACGGGCAAAGCCCTTTACGACTCTCATCGCACGGACATTTTCCTCGATGGATTCGTTCAGACGGTCATACTTCTTAAACACTCTGTGGAAGGCGGGCATTGCCTTTTTCGCAATAAGCAGCAGACCGAAGAGCAAAACGGGAATGACGACGACGAAGGTCATGGACAGGCTGCCGCCCATCACATACGCCATAACGACGGAGAAAACGAGCATCATGGGGCTGCGTATCGCCGTGCGGATTATCATCATGTACGCCATCTGCACATAGCTGACATCGGTGGTGAGACGGGTGACGAGGGATGCCGTTGAGAACTTGTCGATATTCTCAAATGAGAAATCCTGAACACGGAAGAATATATCTTCACGCAGATTCTTGCCGAAGCCGGATGACGCCTTGGCGCAGAAGAAGCCCGCTGCGCTGCCGCAGCCGAGACTCAGCATTGCCATGACGACGAGCAGTCCGCCGTACTGCATGACGATCGAGATCTCGGAGCCGGCTTTTATAAGGTTTATGAGCTGTGCCGTTATAAAGGGTATCAGCACCTCAATAACGACCTCGAGAACTATAAATACAAGTGTGAGTATGCTCGGAGTTTTATACTCTCTTACGCATTGGGAAAGTCTTTTGAGCATTCGGTCTCCTCCTTATCCGTGCAAATGCACGGCATTTTTTCAAATATCTCGCAAAGCGTTGTGAGCGATCCCTCAAGCTTCGACCGATCGTTTTCGTCTATTGCCGAAAACAGTCTGCTGTAATAGCTTGTCTGCTTTGCGGAAAAGTCACTCATATAAGCATGAGACTTATCGCTGAGTGATATGCGGACTATCCGCCTGTCCAGCTCATCGCCGATCCTGTATCCGAGGTCAAGCTCAATGAGCCGATTTACCATTTTTGTCATCTGCTGCTTTGTCATGTGCATTGCCGAACTCAGCTCACCCATGGACATCGGCTCCCCGTTTTCGGAGATGAGGTTCATGCAGTGATAGAGGTTTGGACTTATGCCGTCGTGGAGCAGAGCCTTAAAGGGCTTTGCAAGACGAAACTGCCACATGGGAAGAAGCCGCAGGACAAGCTCCTGTAATTCTTCGTTGTTCATGTTGCCTCCAAAATAGTACACCTTAGTTTACAATAAACCGCAGTGTACCATTTAATTGTGAACAAATCAAGTATAAAAATAAAAATGCGAACAAATCGACGCCGAATTTTAAAACTCGTGATTTTTCGTATATAATTTTTTTCACAAATTTTTCGATTGGGGGCTTGAAATTCTCGAAAAGTGTGCTATTATAATAAATAGTTTAGCACTCAAGGCAAATGAGTGCTAAACAAATGAATTTTTGTATACTATTATTGGAGGTAATATATATGAAGCTCAAGCCTTTGGCAGACAGAGTAGTCCTCACCCAGAAGAAGGCGGAGGAAAAGACCCAGAGCGGTATCTTCCTTGCTGCTTCCGCTCAGGAAAAGCCCGAAATTTACGAGGTCGTTGAAGTCGGCCCCGGCGGTATGGTGGACGGCAACGAGGTCGTCATGATAGTTAAGCCCGGCGACAAGGTGCTGCTCACAAAGTACGGCAACAATAAGATCAAGATCGACGATGTTGAGTATACCATCGCCCGTCAGTCCGAGATACTTGCAATAGTCGAATAAGGAGGCAATTTCAATGGCAAAGCAGATAATTTACGGCGAGGAAGCTCGCAAGGCAATACAGAGTGGTGTCGATCAGCTTGCCGACACCGTTAAGATCACCCTCGGTCCCAAGGGCCGCAATGTCGTTCTGGATAAAAAGTTCGGCTCTCCCCTCATCACCAACGACGGCGTAACCATCGCAAAGGAGATAGAGCTTGAAAATCCGTTTGAGAACATGGGCGCACAGCTTATTAAGTAAGTCTCCACCAAGACAAACGATGTCGCAGGTGACGGTACCACCTCCGCAACCGTTCTTGCTCAGGCCATGATCCACGAGGGTCTCAAGAACCTTGCAGCAGGTGCAAATCCCATGACCATGAAGAAGGGCATCGCCAAGGCTACCGAGGCAGCGGTCGAGGCTATTCGCAAAAACTCCCAGCCCGTTTCCGGCTCCGGCGACATTGCCCGTGTCGGTGCGATCTCCAGCGGTGACGATTTCATCGGCTCCCTCATCGCAGAGGCTATGGAGAAGGTCTCCGGCAACGGCGTTATCACCATTGAGGAGTCCAAGACCGCCGAGACCTACAGTGAGGTCGTTGAAGGCATGCAGTTTGAC
>CAZLSN010000009.1:0-33508 GCA_964562265.1 uncultured Oscillospiraceae bacterium | reverse complement strand
ATGAGAAGCAGAAGATCTCCCTCTCCATCCGTGCCCTGAGCGAGCCCGCACCCGCAGAGGAAGTTGCAGCTCCCGCAGAGGACGAGGGCGAGGCTCTTGTCTATGAAGTATCTGAGAACGGCGAAGCAGTAGGCGACGCAGACCTCGACTGATATTCAAATCATTTACAATTGGTAATTACCCGCAGAGTTTTATCTGCGGGTAATTTTTATTGATATTTCAAGAATTATCGGGCTTTGCCCCTTGAAATGACTAAACAATTTGTGTATAATATACTAGGATTTACATTGACTTGTAATCGATAAAAATGGAGGTGCCGGCGTGTTCGCTATCGGAGATTATATTGCTCATCCCATGCATGGTGCGGGTGTTATCGATGAGATAGTTGCCAAAAAGATAAACGGTGTCGAACGGGACTATTATGTTCTGCGTCTGCCTGCCGGTGAGATGCGCGTCATGGTACCTGTACAGGGCTGCGAGGAGATCGGAGTAAGACCGATAGTCGAAAGCAGCAGCGCAAAAGCCGTGCTTGAAAGCTTTTCCGAAATTGAAGTCACCATGACGCAGAATTGGAACAAGCGTTACCGTGAGAATATGGTGAAGATCAAAAGCGGCGACCTTACCGAAGTCGCAGCGGTAGTTAAAGGTCTTATGTGCAGAGACCGTGAAAAGGGACTGTCCTCCGGTGAACGCAAGATGCTTCATTCCGCAAAGCAGATACTCATATCCGAGCTTGTGATCTCGCTCAAAAGCAGCTACGATCAAATAGAAAACTATCTTAACGCCGCAATGGCATGAAAGGTCAATATGTCAGTTTTTAATAAATTCTTTAAACCCAAGGACAAAGTGCAGCGTACTGCCGTCGTTATCGTTGCGGCAGGCAGCTCAAAGCGCATGGGCAGAGATAAGATACTTATGGATCTCGGCGGTATGCCGGTCATCGCCCGTACACTCCTTGCTTTTCAGCAGGCGGATTGCATTGATGAGATCCTTGTCGTCACCAGGCATGACAGACTTCAGGAGATCGCCGATATTTGCCACAATTACGGCATAAGCAAGACCTCGAAGGTCGTGGTCGGCGGCAGAACGAGGGCGGAATCTGCCCTTGCAGGTGTTTCTCAGGTGGGTGAGGATATTGACATTATCGCCATCCACGATGCCGCAAGACCTCTGATAAGCAAAAACCTCATCGACCGTGTGATTTGTGCTGCGGAGTCGAATCTTGCCGTTGCACCCGCCGTCAGGTCGACCGATACCGTTCGCATATTAAACGCAAAGGGTGCTGTCACCGATACTCCGGACAGGGAGTTTGTTGCCCTTGTCCAGACCCCGCAGGCATTCTCGGCGGATATTATAAAGGGCGCACTTACAAGAGCAGTCGAGCGGCAGCTCCCCATAACGGATGACTGCTCCGCTGCGGAATATATGGGCGTCAAGGTCACGATAGTTGATGGCGAAGGCGATAATATTAAACTCACCACCTCCCGTGACATTTATCTTGCAACGAAGATACTCAGTGACAGAGGTGCCATATAATGCGTATCGGTCACGGTTATGATGTTCACCGCCTCAAGGAAGGAAGAAAGCTTATCCTCGGCGGAGTTGAGATACCCTATGAGCGTGGGCTTGACGGTCATTCGGACGCCGATGTATTGACCCATGCGTTGATGGATGCCCTGCTTGGAGCGGCGGCACTGGGCGATATAGGCAAGCTCTTCCCCGATAACGACGACGCCTTCCTCGGCGCCGACAGCATCGAGCTTTTGAAAACAGTTTGCAAAAAGCTTGCCGAAAAGGGCTATTCGCTTTGCAATGCCGATTGCACGGTGATAGCTCAAAGGCCAAAGCTTGCACCGTATATAGATACCATGCGAGAGATCATCGCAAACGCCATGAGTACCGATGTCGAAAATATCGGCATAAAGGCAACCACTGAGGAAAAACTCGGTTTTACGGGTGAAGGCCTCGGTATTGCGGCTCATGCCGTCGTACTTATTGACAGGCTTTGATTTAACAAACAAATAATTACCGCATAGAATGAACCAAAACCCGGAAGGTGATTTCTATGCGTTATTTAATTATGTGCAGATCGCTCACCTATGCGCAAAAGGCGGCACGACTGCTGGAGCGAAACGGAATAAACAGCGGAATTCGCAGGGCTCCGCAGGAGCTTTCGGGTTCCGGCTGCTCATATAGTCTGAGCGTTCGTGAAAATAAAGCGGTCAAAGCTGTGGCGATTCTCAGAAATGAAAACCTGCTTTGGGGCAAGATCTATGAGCTTTCGCACGACGGCAGTGTTCGGGAGGTGTCGATGTGATATATCTCGACTCTGCGGCAACCAGTCTTTATAAGCCCAAAAGCGTATCGATAGCGGTAAAAAGGGCAATCGACACGATGGCAAGTCCGGGCAGGGGAGCGCATTATGCCGCAATGAAGGCGGCGGACACCGTTTTCGATTGCAGGAGGGCGGTGTCGGAGCTCTTCGATGTACCGGAGCCGGAGCAGGTGGTGTTCACATCAAACGCCACCCATGCGCTGAATATTGCGATAAGAAGCCTTGCCAAAGCCGGTACAAAGGTCCTTGTGTCGGGCTATGAGCATAATTCGGTGATGAGAGTTCTGACTTCGATAGGAGCCGATGTCACCATTGCAGAAAGTCCGCTGTTTGATCAAAACGCTGCAGTTTCGGCGTTTGAGCGGCATATTGACGATGCCGAGCTTGTGATCTGCAATCATGTGTCAAATGTTTTCGGCTATATTATGCCGATAGAAGATATAGCACGACTATGCGTCAAAAAGGGCGTACCGCTTATTATCGATGCATCGCAATCTGCCGGCATATACCCGATTAGCTTTCGCAGGCTCAAGGCAAATTATATCGCAATGCCGGGGCATAAGGGACTCATGGGGCCGCAGGGAACAGGCATACTCTTATGTGCAAACGGCGGCGAACCGCTTCTTTGCGGCGGTACGGGATCTGACAGCATAAGCGGCGATATGCCATCATATCTGCCGGACAGACTTGAAGCAGGAACTAACAATGTCTGCGGCATAGCGGGACTTCTGGAGGGTGTTAAATATGTGACCGCCAAGACGCCGGAGAGAATAGGGGACTACGAATCAGAGCTTTGCGGGCTTATGAGCAGCAGACTTAAAGACATCCCCGGTCTTGATGTATACGCTTCGGCAAACTTTCAGGCTGGGGTATTATCGATCCGTCATGAGAGCATCGACCCCGAGGAGCTTTGCGCCGATCTCGGCAGCAGCGGCATAGCCGCAAGATGCGGACTGCACTGCGCTCCGCTTGCTCATTGTACAGCCGGAACGATAGATACCGGTACGCTTCGCCTCAGCTTTTCGCCGTTTTTGACGAAACAGAGCGTAATTGCTGCGTCAAACACGATAAGGCGTCTGATAAATTCAAAAATTCAGCAATAATCAATTGCCTTTTCTGCACAAATGTTTTATAATATAGTGATAAAATTTCCGTATCAGAATGCGGACTGTCATTTTGCAGTCCGCTCGAATAAAGGAACGATATACTTATGGCAGCAATATCAAAATTCTTTTCAACCACATTTAACTATTTCAGCACGATCTCGGCATGGGATCTCGTTGACATTCTGATCGTTGCCTACATAATCTATGAGGTTATCAGGGTCGCAAGGCATACAAGCTCTTCAAACCTTGCCAAAGGTATACTTGTCCTCATAATAGCGATCTGGCTGTCAAGCGTACTGAATCTTACCATGATAAACTTCCTGCTGCGTAAGGTCGTTGAAATAGGACTTATCGCTCTGGTCATAATCTTTCAGCCGGAGCTGCGCAAGCTTCTTGCAAAGGTTGGCAGCAGCAAGTTCTACGGTCTGTTTTCCGGCAAAGAGAAGGATAAGTCAACGATCGAATCCGCCATTACGCAGACGGTGCTTGCCTGTGAGCAGATGGCAAAGACCAAGACCGGCGCACTCGTCATCTTCGAGCGCAACATACTTCTGGGCGACATTATGATGACCGGCACCGTTATAGATGCAGACTGCACTGCGGAGCTTGTGAAGAATGTCTTTTACCCCAAGGCCCCCCTGCATGACGGTGCAATGATAATGCGCAACGGAAGAATTGCCGCAGCGGGCTGCGTTCTTCCCCTCACAAATAAGACGAATCTAAGCAAAGATCTGGGCATGCGCCACCGTGCCGGTATCGGCGTCAGTGAGCAGACGGATGCTCTCGTCATAATCGTCTCCGAGGAGACGGGTGCAATATCGATAGCTATCGAGGGTATGCTCAAGCGTAATCTCAATCACGATACCTTTGAGAAGATACTGCGTAGTCAGATATTGCAGGACGAACCCGGTCAGAAGTCGGCAGGGCAGCTTTTTGGACGCATTAAGGGAAAGCTCAAGGTGAAGAAGCAATGAAAAGAAAACGCCTTAATAAAGTATTTGACAGTAAAGCCTTCTGGATGATAATCTCCCTGATTTGCTCCGTCCTGCTTTGGGCGTATGTATCCGATCAGGAGGGCACCCTCGTCGAAAAGACCTATGCCGGTGTTCTTGTTGAATTTAACGGTCAGGAGCAGCTTTCGGGAAGAAACCTCTCGATTTTGCAGAGTGATTACAGCTCAGTGTCCATCAAGGTCAGCGGAACGAGAACGGAGCTTTCAAAGCTCGATGCGACAAAGATAAAAGCCGTTGTCGATGTGTCGAGTATTACCCAGCCGAATGAAGTCGAGCTCGGCTATGAGATTATTTTCCCCAACAATATCGATACTGCGGAGCTTACAATTACCAAAATGACCCCCGATACGATAAAGCTCACGATAGTCAGAGATGCCACCAAGACCGTGAATATAAAAGCAAGCTTCGACGGTGAGATTGCCGAAGGCGGCGTTGCTGAGGAGATAGTCATCTATCCCGAAACTGTCACAGTCAGCGGTCCCGAGGAGATACTCAATACCATAGAGTACGCATGGGTCTCCTTCGGTGAAAACAAGACCATCAAATCCACCTACAGTGTTGATACCGGAATAAGCTTCATGGATGCGGACGGGAACATCCTGCCCATTGAAAAGACGAAGTTCTTAAACTGGTCACCGAGAACCGTCAGCGTCACCCAGCCGATACTCATAACCAAGGAAGTACCTCTCACCGTAAACTTTATTTCCGGCGGCGGCGCTACCAAGGACGACTGCGTATACTCCATCGAGCCGCAGAAGACAATAACCATAGCGGGTGACTCCGAGATAGTTGACGATATTAACAGCATAGTTGTCGGAACGATAGACCTTGCGTCCTTCGTCGAATCCGATATATTCAACTTCTCGATCGCGCTTCCCGACGGCGTTCAGAATATTGACGGACTTACGGAAGTCAGCGTAAAGGTCAGCATACCCGATATGTATACAAAGCGCTTCGTGACGGGCAACATATCGTACAAGAATGCGACCCCCGGCTATATCGCAACGATAGACACCAAGGAGATGGAGATAATACTCCGCTCCAAGGATAGGGATGTACTTGACAGGATAAGCGGGAGTGACATAAGCGTTGTCGTCGATCTTAAGGATTATGACGCAACCGTGGGTCAGGTCATGGCAATACCGAAGGTCACGATCAGAGGGCATGATAATGTCGGTGCCGTCGGTGATCTGAGAGTCACCGTCACCTTGTCAAAAGATCAGTGAAAGGAATAAATACATCAAATGACTCAGGATGCAGTAGTAACAAAGGTCTTTAAAAACGGGATGGCGGAAGTCGCAGTAACAAGAGGTACAGCCTGCGGCAGCAATTGCGGCAACTGCGAAAGCTGCGTATTCCAAAGTGAACTCAAGGCCTTTGCAAAGAATACCGTTAATGCAAAGCCCGGTGAAAAGGTCATAATAGAGTCCCTTTCGTCGAGAATTTTCGGTGCGACCTTTATAGTCTATATCGTACCGATAACGATGCTCATCATCGGCTACCTTGTAGCGGCGGCACTCAGCATGTCCGAGGGCATGAGCATACTTATGGCGTTTGCCTTCTTTGCCGTTGCGGTATTGCTTGTTGTCATATATCAGCGTGCATCGAAAAAGAAGAATCCCATAAAATTTGAAATAACTCAGCTGCGCTGAGGGAGGCATGAAAAATGATTAAGAGCATGACGGGATTCGGCAGTGCAAAGGGCGTTGTCGAGGGGATAGAGATCACGGTGGAGCTCAAAAGCGTCAATAACCGCTATTTGGACACCTCCGTCAGACTGCCGAGGAACTTTCTCTTTGCCGAGGAAGCGGTCAAAGCTGTTATTTCGTCACATATAAGCCGAGGCAAGGTTGATGTCTTTGTGACGATCAGCAGCTCCGGAGCAGACGATCTGACCGTATCCGTAAATGAGCCGCTTTTGAAAGGCTATGTCGATGCCATTGCCCATATTGCGGACGAGTATTCGCTGCCCAATGATATGAGTGCAACGGCCCTCAGCCGCTTCCCCGATGTTCTTTCCGTTGAAAAGAAGGAGCTTGACACCGAAAAGATCACCGAGGGACTCCGTGAGATTACCGAGGCTGCCCTCATAGACTTTGACAAGATGAGACTCAAAGAGGGTGAAAAGCTTCGGGACGATGTCCTTGAAAAGCTTGAAAACATATCCAAGCTTGTTGCCGCCGTTGAAGAAAAGGCACCCCAGACCGTCATGGATTACAGACAGAGGCTCACTCAGAAGCTCAATGAAGTGCTTGGCGGCAGCGGTATAGATGAAAGCAGGATACTCACCGAGGCTGCCGTATTCGCCGATAAGGTCGCCGTCGATGAGGAGACCGTGAGACTTCGCAGCCATATGTCGCAGCTCACCGGTATGGTTAATGCCGCATCACCTATCGGCAGAAAGATGGATTTTCTTATTCAGGAATTCAACCGTGAAGCGAACACGATCGGTTCAAAATGCCAGAGCTCCGAGGTCGCTTATATCGTTGTCGATATAAAAGCGGAGATCGAGAAGATCCGTGAACAGATACAGAATATCGAATAAGGGGTGAGCGAGATAAAACTGCTTAACATAGGCTTCGGCAATATGGTCTCGGCAGAGAGGATAATTGCCGTTGTCAGCCCCGAATCGGCACCGATCAAACGAATGGTGCAGGATGTCCGTGATAAAGGTCTGCTTATAGATGCCTCATTTGGCAGAAGCACGAGATCGGTCATAGTTATGGACAGCGGAAACATAGTACTTTCGGCACTTGCGGCGGATGCTCTTGCCGCAAGGCTCTCAGAAAAAAGTGAGGAAGGAACAGAAAATGGCTAAACAGAGAGGAAAACTTATTGTAATATCGGGTCCCTCCGGAGCGGGCAAAAGCACCGTCGTTTCAAAGGCACTCGAGGGCAGGGAGGATGTCTGCTTCTCGGTATCGGTGACTACGAGGAAGCCCCGTCCCAACGAGGTTGACGGAAAGGAGTACTTCTTCGTTGATCTTGACAGGTTCAGAGAAATGGTTCAGAACGATGAGCTTTTGGAGCATGCCGAATATGTCGCGAATTCCTACGGCACACCCAGAGCATATGTTGAAAAGAAGCTCGACGAGGGCATGAATGTACTGCTTGACATTGAAGTTCAGGGCGCAAGACAGATACATGAGAAGATGCCCGATGCGGTCATGATATTCATCATCCCGCCCTCAATGAAGATCCTCGAAGAGCGTCTTCGCGGCAGAGGAACCGACTCCGAACGCAAGATCGAAGCAAGGCTCATCCGTGCAAAACAGGAGTACGCCGAGGCCGATTTCTATGATTATATAATCATAAACGACGATGCGGACACTGCGGCAGCGGAATTTTCCGCCATCATCACCGCAGAAAGCTGCAAATACGATTTGAGAAAGAATATTTTAAGTGAGGTTTGATTATTATGATGCTTTATCCTCCCGTAGCCGAACTCGTTGACAAGGTCGGCAGCCGTTACCAGCTCGTTAATCTCGTTGCAAGAAGAGCGAGAGCCATCTCCGCAGAAGCCGAGGTCGAAGGCGCCGTGCTTGAAAAGAAGCCAGTTTCCGCCGCCATCGACGAGGTTTACACCGGAAAGCTCACAATAGACAAGTAAAGATTTTCGTCATTTCAGCGGAGCATTATATATCTCCGCTGAGTTTTACTGAAAAGGTATCGGTGGTGAGGGGATGTCCGAAAACAATATAGCCAAGCTTGCTGTTTCGACTGCGACATATTGGATAGACAAGCCTTACGACTATCTGATACCCGAAAAGCTTCTCGGCAGTATCGAGCCCGGTATGCGGGTGCTTGTTCCGTTTTCAAGGGGCAACAAACGCTGTGAGGCGATCGTTCTCGATCTTGTGCCGAAAAGTCCGTATTCGGAGCTAAAAGCGATAGACAGGGCACTTGATGATAAGCCCGTTTTAACAAAGGAGCAGCTGAAGCTTGCCCTTTGGATGCATGACAGATATTTTTGCACCGTTTACGATGCCGTGAAGGCGATACTACCTGCGGGGCTTTGGTTTTCGTCGGACGGTAAGCGTAAGGCGACCGATAAGACCTGCGAAATGCTGTCTCTTACGGCACCTGCCGAGGACATTTTTGAGATAGCGCAGGGGAAGAGGCGCAAAGCACCGCAGCAGGCGGCGATACTTGAGCTTTTGTGTCAAACGGGCAGAGTGTCGGCAAGCGAGGTCTTGTCCTTCACCGGAGCATCCCGTCAATCCCTCAAGGCACTTATCAATGCGGAGCTTGTTTCCTCGGAGCATGAGGAGGTATTCCGCAGACCGGATAAGTGGGAGGGGGAGACCATTCCGCTGCCGATCTTAAACGATGAGCAGAAGGCTGCATTCGACGGTCTTTCAGAGCTTTCGGATAAGAATACTGCCTGTGCCGCACTTTTATACGGCGTTACGGGCAGCGGCAAAACCTCGGTCTATATCCATCTTATCGATAAGACCCTCAAATCGGGCAAGGCTGCCATACTCCTTGTACCTGAGATTGCACTGACCCCGCAGATGCTCAGAACATTTTCATCCTACTTCGGTGATAATGTCGCTGTATTGCACAGCAGCCTATCGGTCGGCGAACGCTACGATGAGTGGAAGCGTGTAAAAAGCGGTGCCGCAAAGCTTGTTATAGGTACGAGAAGTGCTGTTTTTGCTCCATGTGAAGAGCTTGGGCTTATTATCATCGACGAAGAGCAGGAGGACAGCTATAAATCCGAAAGCTCACCGAGATACCATGCAAGGGAGATAGCAAAGTACAGATGCGTATCAAGCGGCGTAATGCTGCTTCTCGGTTCCGCAACTCCGGATGTAGAGAGTATGTATGCCGCAAAGCAGGGCAAGTATTCTCTCTTCCTGCTGCATGAACGGTATAACGAAATGCGCCTCCCCTCGGTTCGTATCGTCGATATGAGAAGAGAGCTTAAACGAGGCAAGGGCGGCAATTTAAGCCTTGAGCTGCAAAATGAGCTGTCCGAAAATATATCCCGCGGTGAGCAGAGCATACTTTTCATAAATCGCCGCGGCGCAAACAAGCTCATCACCTGTCCGGATTGCGGCTTTGTCTATAAATGCCCCAACTGCAGTGTCTCGCTCACATATCACAGCAGCAAAAGGAAGCTAATGTGCCACTATTGCGGCTACACAAGACCGCCGGACAATGCCTGCCCCGACTGCGGCGGACTGTTAAGCTTCATAGGAGCAGGAACGCAGCTTATAGAAGATGAGCTGTCGGCACTGTACCCCGATGTTGAGATACTCAGAATGGACACCGATACGGTCAAGGAAGCCGGCTCCCATGATTCACTGCTCAAAAGATTCGATAAGAAAAAGATACCGATCATGGTCGGAACCCAGATGGTCACAAAAGGCTTGAACTTCGATAATGTGACCTTGATCGGCGTGTTATCTGCCGATCAAAGCCTCTATTGTGGCGATTACCGCTCCGGTGAACGGACATTTTCGCTCATCACTCAGGTCGTCGGCCGCTGCGGAAGAGGCAAAAAGCCCGGTCGGGCGATAATCCAGACCTTTACGCCTGAAAACGAAATTATAAAGCAGGCAGCCGCTCAGGATTATGACAGCTTTTTCGAAACGGAGCTCAGGCTCCGCAGCTTTCAGGATACCCCGCCTTACTCCGATATTATATCGATAACGGCATCCGGAGTTGAGGAAGGGACGGTAATACGCTGCTGTGCCGAGATTCGCAACATGCTCTTTAACTCCGTCAGAGGCAGGAGAGATGTAAGGATATTAGGCCCCGCACCCTTGAGCGTTGTCAAGGTCAACAACCGCTATCGGTACAGAATAAATATAAATTGCAAAGCGGACGCCAAGATAAGGCAGATCGTTTCCGCTATTCTAATAAAGTGCAACACATCCGGTGCTTACAAGGGCGTAAGTATTTATGCGGATAACAATCCCACAGATTAAAGGAGACGGACATGGCACTCAGAAATATAGTCACAAAGGAAGACCCTATTCTTTATAAGACCTCCAGAGAGGTAACGGGCTTTAACATCAGGCTCCAGCAGCTTCTTGATGATATGAAGGAAACGCTGATAAAATCCGGTGGTGTGGGTCTTGCCGCTCCGCAGGTTGGCGTACTTCGCAGAGCCGTTTTGGTCATTGAGACAAATGTGGAGAATGGCGAGGATGAGCCTGTTATTGAGTTTATAAACCCCGTCATCATCGAGACCGAGGGCGTGCAGGAGGGTTCCGAGGGGTGCCTCAGCGTTCCCGGCGAGTACGGCATCGTAAAGCGTCCCGCAAAAGTTAAGGCTCGTGCACAGAACAGATACGGCGCATGGTTTGAATATGAGGGCACGGGACTTACTGCACGCTGCATGTGCCATGAATTCGATCATCTTGACGGTCATCTCTTCCTTGAAAAATGTGACAGGATGCTCACTCCGGACGAAATAGTAGGCAGCGAGGAATAATAATGCGCATTGTTTTTATGGGTACGCCCGATTTCGCAGCGGCTTCACTAAAAAAGCTGCTCGATGAAAAATATGATATAGCCGCCGTTTTCACTCAGCCGGACAAGCCCCGAAACCGCGGTATGGCGATGAGCTTCAGCCCCGTAAAAGAGCTTGCTTTGCAGCACGGCATCGAGGTCTATCAGCCGACGAAGCTGCGTGACGGTAGTTTTACCGAGCTTATCCGTTCACTTGATCCCGACATTTTGGTCGTCGTAGCATACGGAAGGATACTGCCGGAGGATGCGCTGAGCATCCCGACTTACGGCGCAATAAATGTCCATTCGTCGCTGTTGCCCAAATACAGGGGAGCTGCACCGGTGCAGTGGGCGGTATTAAACGGTGACAAGATAACCGGTGTTTCGACGATGTACCTTGCCCCCGAAATGGATACCGGAGATATTATTTTCTCCGAAAGCACCGAGATCGGCGAGTTTGAGACTTCTGGTGAGCTGTTTGACAGACTCATGAACATGGGCGCGGAGCTTCTTGTCAAAACCCTTACCGCGATTGAAAGTGGTAGCGCACCGAGAACAAAGCAAAACGAAGCAGAAGCAAGCTATGTTCCCATGCTGGATAAATCCATGTCTCCCATCGACTGGTCAAGAAGTCCGAGAGAAATTGTGAAGCACATATACGGTCTGCAGCCCTGGCCGGTAGCCACTATGAACATAAACGGCACTGTTTTCAGAGTTTTTGCCGCAGAATATACGGACAACAGCACAGATAAAGCCGACGGCACTATAATATCCACCGGCAAGAAGGGCATTGAGTTCTCCTGCGGCGGCGGAAAAACACTTATGATAACGGAGCTTCAAGCAGCGGGCAAGAAGCGGATGCGTGCCGCCGATTATCTGCTTGGACATCCCATTTCACCTGAGGTCTGATATGGCTGACAATGCAAGAAGCGCGGCACTTGAGGCACTAAAAAAATGCCGCAGAAGCGGGGCATGGTCTGCCGAGGCCATAGATGCCGCGATAAAAAAGTACGATCTTGATGTGAGGGACGCATCATTATCGACGCATATTTTCCTTGGAGTACTGCAAAACCTCAGCCTGTGCGATTTTTATATCGACGCTTTTTCAAAGAACGATATTGAGCCACAGGTTCGGGATATACTGCGCTGTGCTGTGTATCAGATCCTTTTCATGGACAGAATTCCGGACAGTGCTGCGGTAAACGAAGCTGTAAAGCTCACAAAAAGCACAGGCTTTTCAAGGGCTTCCGGGTTCGTAAACGCCCTTCTGAGAAAGCTTGTCACCCAAAAAGATTCACTTCCGGAGATCCCGGGCAAGCCCTCGGCGGAGTATCTTTCCGTGAGATACAGCCATCCGCTTTGGCTTGTTCAGCGTATCATAGCCGAGAAGGGCTATGACTTTGCCGAAAGCTTTTTGTCGGCAAATAATACCCAGCCGGAGCTGACGCTTCATGTTAACCGCCTAAAAACGAGCAAAGCCAAATTAAAAGAAGCGGGTTTTGAGTTTAAAGAGCATATCGCGGCTACCGACTGCATAATACCTATCGCTTTAAGAGGCAGTATAACGGACTGCGAAGAGTTTAAAAACGGCTGCTTTTTCGTTCAGGATCCCGCTGCTGCGACTGCGGTCTCGGTCATGGAGCTCACCCCGAGGATGACGGTCTTGGATTGCTGCGCCGCCCCCGGAGGCAAGAGTTTTGCCGCAGCTGTTGCAATGGGCAACAAGGGCAGCATACTCTCCTGCGATATTCACGAGAAGAAGCTCAGACTCATCGAAGACGGCGCAAAGCGTCTCGGTATCGACATAATAAAAACCACGGCATCCGATGCCAGAGTGCCGAAAAACGCCGAGTTTGATGCCGTTATCTGCGATGTTCCTTGTTCGGGACTCGGTGTAATCCGCAAAAAACCCGATATTCGCTTTAAAAATGCCGAGAGCATTGCCTCTCTGCCGGAGATCCAATATGACATTCTCTCAAATACTGCGGCATCGGTGAAGGTCGGCGGAGTGCTTTTGTATTCGACCTGTACTGTGCTGAAAAGCGAAAACGAGGATGTCGTAACACGGTTTTTGAGCAATAACCCCGACTTTGCCTTGGAAAGCTTTGAAACCGGCTTCGGCAAGGCCGAAAACGGATATTATACATTTTGGCCGAATATTGACGGTACAGACGGTTTCTTTGTCGCAAAGCTCAGGAGAATGAAATGAAGAATATAAAATCAATGCTTCCGGATGAAATAGCTGCCGAATTTGCGGCTCTGGGACTGCCCAAATACCGTGCAAAGCAGGTGTTTAAGTGGCTGGGAAGGGGAGTCGGCTCATTTGATGAGATGAGCGATCTGCCCAAGGAACTCAGGGCAAAGCTTTCCGAGGAATACTCTATATACAAGCCCAAAGTCATCGGCAAGCAGGTATCCGCGATCGACGGAACAATAAAATATCTCTGGGAGCTTTATGACGGCAACGCAGTTGAAACGGTCGTCATGAGTTATAAGCACGGCAACACGGTTTGCGTATCCTCACAGGTGGGCTGCCGTCAGGGCTGTGCCTTCTGTGCATCGACGATCGGCGGTCTCGTTCGCAACCTCGAACCCTGCGAGATACTCGACGAGGTCATGTTTTCTCAAATAGATTCGGGTAAGCCCATATCAAACATCGTTATGATGGGCATAGGTGAGCCGCTTGATAATTTCGACAATGTAATGCGTTTTCTCAGACTTGTCAATCATCAGGACGGTATGAACATCGGCATGAGGCACATTTCACTTTCCACCTGCGGCATAATAGAACGCTTCGACGATCTTGCGGCACAGGATATGCAGCTCACGCTTTCCGTTTCGCTCCACGCTCCCGATGATGAGACGAGGACGAAGATAATGCCCGCAAACAGAGGCAGAGGTGTTGATGCGCTGATCTCTGCCTGCCGCAGATACTACGATGTGACCGGAAGAAGAATATCCTTTGAGTACGCAATGATTGACGGTGTAAATGATACGGAATATCACGCAAAGCTCCTTGCAAAGCGTGCGAAAGCCGTTTGCGCCCATGTGAACCTCATACCGCTCAACCATGTTGAAGAACGAAAGTTTTGTCCGTCAACGCAAGGTCACATGAAGGCGTTTATAAATATACTCGAAAACGAAGGCGTTAATGTTACCGTAAGGCGTAAGCTCGGCGGCGATGTTGACGCATCATGCGGACAGCTGCGCAGGAAAATGCAGGGCAGCAGAGGTTAAACTATGAAAAGCTTCGGTATTACAGACAAGGGAAAAGTCAGGGCTGAAAATCAGGACAGCTATATTATCGAAAACTGCGACAAACGCAAATCCGTCATAGCCGTTATTTGCGACGGTATGGGCGGTGCCAAGGCGGGCGATCTTGCAAGCCAGCTTTCGTGCCGTGCTTTCGCAGGCAGGGTCTACGGTGCAATGGTGTCTCCGCAGTATTTTTCCGGTAATAATGAAAAGCTGCTGCTTGAAAGCTGCAATGAGGCAAATGGCGTCGTATACGAATACTCGGGCTTTGACCCTGATTATAACGGCATGGGCACAACTCTTGTCGGCGGCATAATCACCAAGAATAAAGCGCAGCTTATAAATGTCGGAGACAGCAGGGCATATAAACTGACCCAAAGCGGCATCGCTCAGATAACGAGGGACCATTCGTATGTCGAGGAGCTTGTCGCCATGGGTGCCATAACCCGCGCCGATGCCAAGAACCACCCCAAGAAGAATGTGATAACCCGTGCTTTGGGTGTTGAGTCCAAGGTGAAGGCGGATTATTTTGAGGTTGAGCTTCGCAGGGGTGACTGCATACTGCTTTGCTCCGACGGTCTGAGCAATACCGTCAGCGATACCGAGATGTTTGCCGCCTTCAAAGCGGCAAGGACCCCCGAGAATATCTGCTCGGAGCTTATAAACCTTGCCCTTTCAAGGGGCGCCCGTGACAATGTAAGTATTGTTGCGATAATGATTTGATGTAGGTGAGCTTATGAAAACCGATAAATATATAGGTACGATCCTCGATGACAGATATGAGATCCTCGAGCTCATCGGCACCGGCGGAATGGCAAATGTCTATAAGGCACTGTGTCACAGGCTGAACAGATACGATGCCGTTAAGATAATGCACGACGATACCGCCGCAAATGAGGAGCTTCGCAAGAGATTCCGTACGGAATCCCAGGCTGTTGCCATGCTTTCACACCCCAATATCGTCTCCGTTTACGATGTCAGTCACAGTGCAGGGGTGGAGTATATCGTAATGGAGCTTGTAAACGGCATAACGCTGAAGGATTACATGAAGCGCAAGGGCAAGCTTTCGTCCGATGAAGCGGTTGATTTCACAACGCAGATAGCCAAGGCACTTGCACATGCACATGAGCGGGGGATAATACACAGGGATATTAAGCCGCAGAACATAATGCTTTTGCGTGACGGACTTATAAAAGTCGCAGACTTCGGCATTGCATCGCTGCAAAATGAGGTCGAGCTCCCGACAGAGGAAGCACTCGGCTCCGTGCATTACATTGCGCCGGAGCAGGCGAGGGGACATCAGCCCGATGCAAGGAGCGATATTTATTCGCTTGGCGTCGTGATGTATGAAATGCTCACTGGAATGCTTCCGTATAACGGCGACAGTGCGGTTGAGATCGCGGTAAAACACATGAACGCAATGCCGGTTTCGCCGAGGGAGATAGCTCCCGATATTCCGCCCGAGCTTGAACGGATAACCCTGAAGGCCATGAATGCGTCTCTTGATGAGCGTTATCAAAGTGCAAACGAGCTTCTTTATGATCTCGATGCCTTCTCGAAGGCACAGCCTTTGCCCTCGGATACGGAACTTCGCATCGAAGGCGCAGACTCCGGGCTTGAACATTCGGAAGAGCATGACTCCGAAGGCAGCAGCGAGTTTAAGAAAAAGTCAGGCAAGGCGGCAATAATAACAGCGGGAATAGGCATATTTGCCCTTGTTGTTGTGCTTTTAATGGTCTTAAACGGCAAATTCTTAAACGGACTGTTCGGCAGCAGCAAGGAGGTTCGGGTAACGAACTTCATCGGCCGCTATTACGAGGATGTAATAAACGATGCCGATAATTCGGCGGTATATGATTTTACGGTGGTCTATCAGCCCGATGATGAGCATGATTACGGTATAATCATAAACCAGGATCCCGAAAGCGGTACTGTTAAATATACGAACGAAAACAAGGTCAAGATAAAGCTTGTTGTAAGCTCCGGTCAAATGATCCCCGGAGACGGCGAAGTTCAGGTGCCGGAGATTGAATTCGGTAAGGTCACCGCAGCGGATGCTGAAAGCATATTGTCCGCTGCAGGACTTAATGTCAGAGTTCAGGAGATAAACTCCGACATTACCGAAGGTTATGTAGTAAAGCTTTCTCCCGAAGTCGGTGAGGTCGTAAGAAGCGGCAGCACCGTGAAGATCTATGTCAGCATAGGGCCCGCCGTCAAAATGGTAAAAGTTCCGAATCTTGTCGGTCTGTCAATGGACAAGGCCATCGAAAGACTCGAAGCAGAAGGACTTTCACTCGGCAGTACCGAATCGGTTGAAAGTGAGCTTGAAGCAGGAACCGTCATTTGGCAGAGTGTTAACCCCGGCGGTGAGGTCGAACAGCGCACTGCGATTAACATTCAGGTCTCTCTCGGCCCCGGAGGGGAAGACTGAGCATGGACGGTATCATAATCAAAGCTCTCAGCGGATTTTACTATGTCTATTGCGAAGATAAGATGTATTTTTGCAGGGGCAGAGGCAAGCTCAGAGTTGGCGGCACCTCTCCTCTTGTCGGCGATAGAGTCAGCTTCACTCCCGACGGTGACAAGGGGATGATCGACTCTGTTTACAAGCGCACAAACTATTTCATCCGTCCCGCAGTTGCGAATGTCGATGCGCTGGTCTTTGTCGCCGCAAATACCAATCCCGTTACTGACCCCTATCTCATCGACAGAGTGTCGGTCATATGCGCAGCTTCAGACTGCGATCTCATTGTCTGTATAAACAAGTGCGATATTGACCCCGCCGATGAGCTTTACGAGATATACAAAAGCTCCGGTTTTACGGTAGTCCGCACAAGCGCAAGCACAGGAGATGGAATCGATGAGCTTAAATCGGTTTTAAGCGGCAAGGTGTGTGCGTTTACCGGCAACTCCGGTGTCGGCAAGTCCAGCATATTAAACATGCTCTCTCCGCAGCTTTCGCTTCCTGTGGGTGAGGTCAGCGAAAAGCTCGGCCGCGGTCGCCATACGACAAGGCATGTTGAACTCTTCCCCATAGGCGGCAACGCCTATATAGCCGATACTCCCGGCTTTGCGTCCTTTGATATTGAGATGATGCAAAGCATTGAAAAGAAAGATCTAATGGGACTTTTCCGTGAGTTTAAACCCTACACCGGTGAGTGCAGATTTAACGATTGCGTTCATCTGAAAGAACCCGGCTGTGCCGTAACGGAAGCTCTGTCGGAGGGCAAGATCAAGAAAAGCCGCTATGACTCATATGTCAGACTGTATGAGCAGCTTTCCCGTGACGAACTCCGCAAATACAAATAAAGCAAGGACAAACCGCCCTCTGCATAGTATGTAATAATGCTCATGCAGGGAGGCGGTTTTTCGTGCGTAACGGAAGGCATATAAACCTCGGCGGTCTCTTTATTCTTGCAGGTATCGTAATAATTCTTTCCCTTGTGCTGCCGTCGCAGTTCTGGTGGTTTTTGCTTGCGGGACTGCTGATATACTTCGGCATATGGCTTAACAGATGCAGGTAATATTTCCGCTCAGGCACTCATAGGCTGTACAAAAAGGCAAGGAGTGCAAAGGATGGATATATCGCTCGAACGCAGTGCAGTCTGCGCTTACCGTGAGGTTTCAAACGAAAGCAAGTATTGTGAAATTAGTTTCGATCATGTTGTCCCCGATACCATGGAGGATATAGAGAGAATAATCAAAACAAATGCCGCCGTTAGGATAAAAAGCAAGGATATTGACGCCTCGGGCGTTCATATCGGCGGTGAGATATGCGGTGAGCTGCTGTATTTCAGAGAAGATGAAACTGTACCGTCGGTTCTCGACTTTTCCGTTCCCTTTGACTGCGATACGGACATTCGGGATGTTGATTTCGTTTTGGCGGATATGAGGATATGCGCCCTCGACAGCAGACTTCAAAATCCGAGGAAGATCAATATCCGTGCCGAAGTCGAAGTGATGCTTCGCTGCTATTCGAAAGAAGAAGCCGGCGGATGCTGCAGCATTAAGAATATGCCGGATAAGCTTTTCGTACGCAAAAAATCGTCGAGAATAAGCCGACCGATCTTTATGGACGAAAAGCAGCTTGGCTTGGATGAGGTATTCCAGTTCTCCGGTATCGGTGATGAGCCGAAGCTTCTGTGCGCAAAAAGCTGGTATAAGACCGATAATGTTGAGCAGCTTGGCTCAAAGCTCATTTTAAAAGGTCATGCGGAATTTTGGGCAATGATCTCGGACGATAATGGGAATATCGCATCTCAAAGCTTTACGACAAGCTTCTCTCAGCTTTTTGAGCTTTACGGTGAGGATGAGATAAGCACTTGGAATGCCGTAGTTTTACCTACCGCCGAATACTATTCGATCGAAAACGGTGAACTGAGAGTGGAAAGTCAGGCGGTAACACAGCTATCCGTATCTGCCGAAGCCGAGATCGAGTACTTGGATGACGCATATTTTTGCGGCAAAAGCTTAAACCTCGAATATGAAACGCTCAAATTCAATCGATATACGGAAGTGATCGAAAAGCATTGCGACACAAAGCTTACTGCCGATACCGCCGAGAGACCGACTGCGATATTAAGCTCATGCACAAGGGTTGGAAGATTCCGCCGAGAAGGCGACAGTGTTTCCGCTCCGATCACTGCCGAGGTGCTTTATAAAGCAAACGACGACAGAATTTCCGCTGCCGTTTTAAGAGGCAATGCCGAATTTGAAAGCTGCGACGGATATATCAAGGCTGTTGAGATAGATAGCTTAACTGCGGTGATCTTAGAGAGCGGCATTGAATTGCAGCTAAAAGCAATCCTGCGCTGTGAACAAACCGATTCTGTGCAGCTCAAATACATATCGGCAATGACTGCGGAGGACATTGAATGCAAAGATCTGCCGTCTCTGTACCTTTGCCGCAAAGGGGAGCGGGAGCTTTGGGAGCTTGCAAAACGCTACAGCTCATCCGAGAAGCTTATTCTGAGCGTTAACGCACTTGAAGACACTCCTGCAGATCCGCATTGTTTGCTGATAATACCGAGATTATAAGAGAAGGGCTCGATTTTTATCGGGCCTTTTTTCGTTAAAAATTGCCCTGAATATTCTTCATAATAGACTGCCGAGCATAATATGCTTTAGTGAGAGGGTGATACATATGACAAGCTTTAATACCGCAGCATCACTGCTTCCGCTGCGGTTGTGCGGTGAACTGCTTATACTTCCGCAGGAGATTCGGGAAAACGCAGAGGAGATAAGACTGCGAAGCGGCAAATGCATATCGGTAAACGCATTCGGAAAAGAGACAGAGTGCGCTATCGGACACGAAGTCACATCGGAAGACATGCAAACAGTACTCGAGAAGGCAAGCGGGGCATCCGTCCACAGCGTTGAAAGCGGCATCTCGGCAGGCTATGTCTCGGTCAAAGGCGGAATAAGGGTCGGTCTCTGCGGCACCGGAATAATGAAAGGGGACAAGTTTTGCGGCATACGAAGTTTAAGCTCCGTTTCCGTAAGGATACCGCGTGAAATAGATTCCTGTGCAAAAGAAGTCGGAAAAATGCTTAAAAGCATGGGATTTCCGAGTACGCTCATCATCTCACCGCCCGGATACGGCAAGACGACTTGCTTAAGATCGCTCATAAAACTTGCCTCATACAGCGGCAAAAGAGTTTCGGTAGCCGACGAAAGGGGAGAGCTTGCAGCGATATGGAACGGTGAGCCGCAGTTTGACTTAGGCCCCCATACCGATGTCATGACCGCAGTTCCTAAAGCCCAAGCTATCTCAGCGCTCATCAGAGCCATGAACCCGGAGATGATCGCAATGGACGAGATAAGTGACGAAGAGGATATAAAAGCCGCACTAAACGCCGTCGGCTGCGGCGTAGACATACTTGCAGCCGCCCATGCAGCCGATGTTTCGGACATGCTGTCCCGCCCAATATACAGAGAGCTTATAGAGAATAAAGTATTCAAATATGCCCTTGTCATACGAAAAAGCGGAAGCCTTCGGAGCTATTCACTTGAGGAGCTGACGCTATGAGCTATATCGGTGCGCTGCTTATTGTTGCGGTAGGCTTTGCCATGGGACTGCAAAAGGCAAGGGAAGTGAGGCAAAAGGCAAAAGCTTTAAGAGGCGTATGCTTCATTATTGAAGCTATCGGAAACGAGATCGTCGCAAGAAAGACTCCGCTTATTGATATTTTCGCTATGCTTTCGGTCACCGCACCTATCGAAGTGAGAAGCTTTTGCAAGGCGATCAAATCAGGGTTCAACGATCTTGGAGAAATGGGCTTTTGCGAGATATGGAGCGAAGCTGTCTCAGGAGAGCTTATTTTACCCTCCGAAGAGTCTACTGCGGCATTAAAAGAAGTCGGTGCAAGCCTCGGAAGGTATGATGCAGAGCTTCAAAAGGCAGCACTTGACAGAGCATTGATGCTGCTCACAAACGAGCTTTCCTCATACTCGGCTTTCGCCAAGGCAAACGAAAAAATGTACATTGCACTCGGTGGCGGCATAAGCATGATCGCCGTACTGATGCTTATCTGATACGGAGGAAAAATGGAGATAGATCTCATCTTTAAAATTGCGGCAGTCGGTATTTTGGTGGCTGTGCTTAATATTTTGCTGACACGCTCCGGCAGGGACGAGCAGGCTCTCATGACTACGATAGCGGCACTTGTGGTCGTCCTCATCGTCGTGGTACAGAAGATAAGTGAGCTTTTCGGTCTTATAAAAGACCTGTTTTCACTCTGATGGAGCTGATCATAAAAGCAGCGGCAGCAGCACTTATAGGCTGTCTATGCGTACTGCTTATCAAAGGCAGCAACCCTGCGGGTGCCTATGCCTTGGGTATCTTGTGTGCCGCAATGCTTTGCATAGCCTCAGCTTCCGTTTTGCATGAAATTTTTGAACTCATAAACGGCATTATCTCACAATCTGGAATGTCATCGGCAATCTTTCTTCCGGTAATAAAATGCATGGGCATCGGCATTATAGTCAGCATTGTCACCGGTCTTTGCCGTGATGCAGGTCAATCAGCACTTTCATCGGCAGTTGAATACCTCGGTGCGGCAGCGGCGGTGTTTACTGCACTTCCGCTCATTTACGCAATGATAGATACACTGGAGGGGCTGCTGTGAAGAAAACGATCGTCTTCATGCTGATCTTTGCGCTCATCATCTCGGTACCTGCAAAAGCAGATGAGGAAATAGTCGATAGGGAAGCGATAGAGAATGCCGCACCCGATGAGGCGTCAAGGCTTTTGGGCGGTATAGACGATGCTGCAAATACCGAATCGGCACTTGCCTCACTCTGGGAAAGCTTTATTGACAGCGTAGAGAACGGTGTTTCCGATGTTCTGCTCCGTGCTTTCGGACTTATAGCCGTATCGCTCATCTGCGGTGTACTGTCCGTTTTCCGTGAGGGCAGGGTAGTTCCGGATTGGATAGAGCTGTCGGGCTGTGCCGCAATAAGTCTTCTGTGCCTCGGTGATATAGGCGCATATATGGGAATGTGCGAAAACGCACTTAATGATATTTCCTCATTCTCGCAGACGCTTTTGCCATCGCTTTGCACTCTTGCGGCAGCAAGCGGAGCTATCTCTTCCGCTGCCGTTAAATATGCGGCATCGGCATTTTTTATGGACATCTTCATAACTGCCGCACAGGGACTCATCGCTCCCCTGATCTTTGCCTTCACCGCAGTCTCGCTTGCAGGAGCCGCATTCGGCGGAGCTGCGCTCTCAAGACTTGCAAAGCTTTTAAAACGAATTTGCGTTATCGGCATGACCCTGCTTGCATCGGGCTTCACAGCATATCTCGGCATAAGCTCCGCTATATCGGGAGCGGGAGACGCTCTCACGCTGAAGCTAACAAAAACAGCACTCTCGACCGCACTTCCGGTGGTAGGCAGCGTTGTTTCGGATGCGGCATCAAGCTTTATCGGTGGCTTGGAGCTTTTGAAAAGCAGCGTCGGAGTATTCGGAATGCTTGTCGTTGCCTTTATATGCGCAGCTCCCTTCGCCGCTTTAGGGCTAAACTATCTCGCATATAAGCTTGGATCCGCTGCCGTTTCGATGATCTCCGGTGAAAAACTGTCAAAGCTTACGGATGCCTTCGGGGATGCTTTCGGTATGATGCTGGGACTTGTGGGCTGCTCCGGTATCATGATGTTCATCTCGATTATTTCTGCGATTAAGGCGGTGGTACCGTGACGGATTGGCTTAAAGCAGTGATATTTGCATCGCTTTTTTGTACCTTTGCCTTGGCACTGACTCCCGAGGGCAGGGTGAAGACTGCGGAAAAGCTCCTTTGCGGGATCGTGATCCTCATTGCCATATGCTCACCGATACTGAGTGTTAAGAGTGAGGCACTTTCGGCATCGTATGCAAAATACCGAAGCATCGGGGAAGAGCTTGCAAATAACGCCTGCGAAAACAGCGAAAACTTAAATCGCACACTCATAGATTCTGAGCTTAGTGCATATATTTTGGACAAAGCCGAAAACATCGGAGCCGAGGTCGGGGATATATCACTTGAGCTTAAGTGGTGCGATGAGGGATACTGGTACCCTGTAAGCTGTGTGATAATGGGCAACTTCAGTGAAAACGAAATAGAAAAACTGTCTTCGTCGATCGAAAACGATCTCGGCATACCAAAGGAATTGCAGGTGTATACGGAGGTGAGGGGATGAGTGAGAAGATAAAAACAAAGCTTCTAAAATACAAATACCCCTTCATCGTCCTGATCTTCGGTCTCGTGCTTCTGCTGCTGCCATCGGGTGGGAGTGAAGATTCGGAAGAAAGTGTACAAAGCAACGAAAGCAGGCTTGAGCGCATACTGGCCGATGTTGAGAGCGTGGGGGAGGCGGAAGTGCTGCTCTCCGAAAACGGCGTTGTAATTGCCTGTACGGGAGCAGACAGTGCGGAGGTAAGATTAAATGTAACGAAAGCAGCATCGGCATTCACAGGTTTTTCAAGCGACAGGATCCAAGTGCTTAAATTAGTTAGGAGTGGTAAATAGGATGAAAAAGCTCAAAAGAAACCTAACGATCGTGACCGTTTTGGTCTTCGTCTGCGCTGCGATATACTTAAACTGGTCATACAACAACAGATGGGGCAAGGCAGATGCCGCCATGGTAGAGGCCGAGGATGCGGCAATGCAGGCAGCGGAAGAGGCATATGAGGCATCAAATATGAAAACAGGCGTATCGGATTATTTCGCCGAGGCAAGGCTTGACCGTCAGGTGTCCAGAGATGAGGCAATGGAGCTTTTGAAAAATGCCGCCGCATCGGACGGTGCTTCACAGGAGACTATAGATTCTGCGATGAACGAAATATCCGTGATGGCAAACTACTCAATGAAGGAAACGCAGCTTGAAAATTTGCTCATAGCCAAGGATTTTGCCGACTGCGTAGTGTACATGAGTGCCGACAAGATAACGATCGCCGTACCCGCTCCGGCAGAGGGACTCAGTGAAGCTGCGGTTGCAAGGATAACAGAAACGGTCACAACGGAAACGGAGTACACCGCCTCCCAGCTCAATGTAATAGAGATAAAAGCATAAAAAGAGGGAAAACCCTCTTTTTGTGCTTTATTTTTTCATTTGTTTATGGTACAATACAATGACAAATTATTGGAGGCACAAAAATGGGTGATAACTATATAAGCTGCAAAGAACCTAACGGCAGCATCAATATTTCCGAAGATGTCATTTCGACCATGGTAAAGTCCTCTATCGAAGAGATAGACGGCGTTGCAGGTCTGTCTAATACAGCAGGTGCGGAGCTTGCCGAACTCGTTGGCATCAAGTCTCTCTCCAAGGGAGTAAAGGTTCAGATAGTTGATGACATGATAATAGTCGATGCGATAATCCTCGTTCGATACGGCTGCAACATCGTCAGCGTTGCAAAGAATGTTCAGTCTTCCGTTACGGAGGCTGTTCAGGCGATAACCGGTATAGACAAGGCCGAGGTCAATGTCCATGTATCCGGCGTCGTTTTCGACAAATAAGCCATTCGGGAGAAGCATATGAAAAGGACTACTGCAAGAGAAATAGCGGTACAGCTTGTATTTGCAGCAAATTCAACCGAAAAAGCGGCGGCTGAGCTTGCCGAAGAATTCTTCGATAAGGATTATTACGCCTGCCTTGCAACGGAAAACGAGCTTTATTCCGAGTATCCCGATGAGCGGCAGATG
This sequence comes from uncultured Oscillospiraceae bacterium, assembly GCA_964562265.1. Lineage (GTDB taxonomy): Bacteria > Bacillota > Clostridia > Oscillospirales > Oscillospiraceae > F23-B02. The sequence continues at coordinate 9,153 of CAZLSN010000009.1, read as the reverse complement.
GATTACATTCTTCGTCTTGTCGGTCTTGTCGATGAGTACAATATTCAGTTAAATAAGTATATCGAAAAGTACGCAATGGGTTGGAAGATCTCCCGCATCTCCAAGACCGCACTTGCGGTGCTTCGCTGCGCCATTTGCGAGGTGCTTTATATGGACGACATTCCAAATGCCGCTGCGATAAACGAAGCCGTTGAACTGGCAAAGGGCTACGACGAGGCGGAGACCGTATCTTTCATAAACGGCGTCCTCGGCGGCTTTATGCGCGGTGAATTCGGTGATACGGTGACTGAGGAATGAACGAAGACCGCATTTTCACCGTGACCGAGCTCACGGAGATCATAAAGGCGTATGTCGATTCAAATCCCATTCTCACGAATGTGTGTATAAAGGGCGAGCTTTCAAACTACAAGATCTATCCTTCAGGGCATCACTATTTCACTTTGAAGGATCAGCAGGCTTCGCTCCGTTGTGTTATGTTCAAAAGCAGTGCATCCAAGCTCCGCTTCCGTCCCGAAAGCGGAATGGGCGTAACTGCTTTTGGGCGTATTTCGGTATATCCGAGAGATGGAGCCTATCAGCTCTACTGCACCGATCTTACCCCCGAGGGCATGGGCGACCTTCAAATCGCCTATGAGCAGCTTAAAGCAAAGCTTGCCGAAGAAGGTCTGTTTGACCCTAAATATAAAAAGCCGCTGCCGCCCTTCCCGAAAAGGATAGCTATAATCACCTCATCCGCGGGTGCTGCAGTGCATGATATGATACGCATACTCGGGCATCGCTGGCCGATGACCGAGGTAGTGCTGCTGCCCGTCAGAGTTCAGGGCGTTGAAGCTCCGCCGGAGATCGTGGGAGCGATACGCTATGCGAATAAATACAAGGTCGCCGATCTCATCATAACCGGCAGAGGCGGCGGATCGATAGAAGACCTCTGGGCATTTAACGACGAAAGGGTAGCGAGGGCGATTTTTGAGTCGGAGCTTCCCGTCATCTCCGCCGTAGGACATGAGCCGGATGTTACGATAGCCGACTTTGTTGCCGACAGGAGGGCATCGACCCCGTCAAATGCCGCCGAGATAGCTGTACCTGATAAAGGCGAGATCGAAGAACTGATCATGGGCTTTAAGATACGAAGCTCTCAATCGCTCACAAAGCAGCTCCAGCGATACAGGACCGAGCTTGACAGTCTGAAAGGCCGCAGAGTGCTGACGGATCCCATGTCCTATGTCGATACAAAGCGCATGGAGCTTGACTATGTCCGCAGTAAGCTTGCCTCCGTTGCGGAAAGCGGTACGGCAGCAAGACGCCGTCAGCTTGTTCGTCTTGCGTCATCGCTTGACGCCATGAGCCCCCTCAAGGTGCTTAGTAGAGGCTACTGTGTTGCGGAAAACGAAAGCGGTGCCATAATCAGAAAAACAGACGATACGGAGATAAGCGACAGTATAAGCATAAGGCTCAGTGACGGTCATATAAAATGCGTTGTGCATGATAAGGAGAAACTGTGATGGATAAGAAAAAACTCGGCTTCGAGGAATCGATGACACGCCTTAACGAAATAGTGAAGCAGCTTGAAAAGGGAGATGCCCTGCTTTCCGACTCTTTAAAGCTCTTTGAGGAAGGCACTGCGCTTATCGCAAACTGTGAGACCTTGCTTTCCGATGCCGAGCAGAAGGTGATAAAGCTCAAAAAGGGGGCCGACGGTCAGCCTGTTGAGCTGCCGTTTGAGGATGTGCAGTGATGAAAACTTACACATATAACGACTATAAAAGCATGATCGAAGCTGCTCTTTCCGAATGCTTTAGACCCAAAGGTGCGGCGTTTGACGGTCTGCTCTCCTCAATGGATTACAGCCTGACGGCAGGGGGCAAGAGAATACGCCCCATACTCGTCCTTGAATTTTGCCGCATTTCGGGCGGTGACCCCGAAAAAGCACTGCCAATCGCATGTGCCGTCGAAATGCTCCATACTTACAGCCTCATACACGACGATCTCCCGTGCATGGATAATGACGAGCTTCGCCGCGGCAAGCCGACAAATCATGTCGTATACGGTGAATGTACCGCAGTCTTGGCGGGTGACGCTTTGCAGGCTGAGGCCTTTGCCTCGATATTAAACTCGCAACTCCCCGCCGAGATACGCGCAAACTGTGCCGCTATACTTGCAAACGCCGTCGGTGCCGACGGCATATGCGGCGGCCAGTTCCTTGATATGGACGGCGAGAACAGCATACACAGCATCGATCAGCTTAATGAGATAAACAAGCGCAAAACCGTTGCACTACTCACAGCAGCCTGCAAAATGGGCGTTGCCGCTGCCGGGGGAGACGGCGAAATGCTGAGAGCAGCCGAGCTTTTCGGCAAAAACCTCGGATATGCCTTCCAGATCAGGGATGATATGCTCGATGTAATAAGCACAACCGAGATCCTGGGTAAGCCGATAGGCTCCGATGAGGCGGAGAAGAAGTGTACCTACATGACGGTTTTGGGCGCAAAAGGCTGCGATGAGCTTGTAGCAAAACTCAGCAATACCGCAAAGGAATCGATTCTTTCCCTTTTTACAGACTGCGATTTCCTCATCGATCTGGTAAACTCTCTTATTACAAGACTTAACTAAATTTGAAAAACGCAGTGAATAACTATTGTATTATTCACTGCGTTTTGGTATTATATAAGTACTAAAATGGTATTTTATGCGAATACACATGAATATGAGGAAATGTCTTGGATATTTTAAGCAGGATAAATTCTTCGGATGACATCAAGCGTTTGAGCGAAAAAGAGCTTGACCCCTTATGCGCCGAATTGAGAAAATATATAATAGAAAATGTCTCCCGAACCGGTGGTCATCTTGCGTCGAATCTCGGCAGTGTAGAACTAACCGTTGCTCTGCACAGGGTCTATGATTCTTCGACGGACAGGATAGTTTTCGATGTCGGGCATCAAAGTTATGCCCATAAGATCATAACCGGCAGAAGGAACGAGTTTAAAACGCTTCGTTGCCACGGCGGTATTTCCGGCTTTCCCAAGCCCTATGAATCGAACGACGATGCCTTTGTCGCAGGTCACGCCTCCGATTCCGTATCCGTCGCTCTGGGTATGGCTTATGCAAGGACTATAAGAAAGCAGAGCTACGATGTCGTCGCCGTTATAGGTGACGGTGCGTTAACCGGCGGTCTTGCATATGAGGGTCTTGCCAATCTCGGCGGCAGCAATGAGCCGATGGTCGTCATATTGAACGACAACGGAATGTCAATAAACAGCAATGTCGGCGGCATGGCGAAGCTTCTCTCGGAGGAGAGGGTAAAGCCTGCATATATAAACTTTAAGCGTTGGTACAGGAGCGCACTCGGCAATGCTCCCGCACTGTATGACGCAAACCACAAGCTGAAAGAAGCCGTTAAAAGGCGGGTTTTGCCAACCAACATGTTTGATTCCATGGGTATATACTACCTCGGTCCCGTTGACGGTCACGATGTTAAGCAGCTCGAAAGCGTGATCCGCTGGGCAAAGGAGCTCGGAAGGCCCGTTTTGGTCCACGCTCTCACAGAGAAGGGCAAGGGATATAAATTCGCCGAGGAGCATCCGGAACGATTCCACGGTGTCGGCAAGTTCGATTATTTGACCGGTGAGCTGCCTCCGGACAAGAAATCCTTTTCCTCCGTATTTGGAGCTTCACTCTGTGCGCTTGCAGAGAATAACCCCAATATCGTTGCGATAACTGCCGCAATGTCCTCAGGAACTGGACTGGAAGGCTTCTCAAATAAATATCCCGATCGCTTCTTCGATGTCGGAATAGCCGAAGAACATGCAGTTTCAATGGCAGCGGGCATGGCAAAGCAGGGACTTGTCCCGGTGTTTGCGGTGTATTCAAGCTTTTTGCAGCGTGCATATGATATGCTGATACATGATATTTCGCTGCTTGATCTGCATACCGTCTTTTGCGTGGACAGGGCGGGACTTGTCGGCAACGACGGCGAGACCCATCACGGAGCATTTGATATATCATATCTTTCCTCTGTTCCAAACATGCAGATACTTTGTCCCTCAAGCTATTCGGAGCTTGAGCATATGCTGGGCTTGGCTGTAAATGAGATGAGTGGTCCCGTTGCCGTCCGTTATCCCAGAGGTGCCGAGGGTGCCTTCAAGATCAATTGCGGTGTAGGAACGGCACAGCTTTGCGAGGGCAGCGATCTCACCGTCGTTGCCTACGGAACGATGGTCAATACTGCGTTTGATCTTGTGACGAGACTCAGTATCGCCGGCTATAAGTGCGATCTTTTAAAGCTCGGCTGCATTAAGCCGCTGGACACCGCTCCAATAATAGAGTCACTGCGTAAGACGCATAAGCTGCTTATCGCCGAGGATGTCTGCTCATCCGGCTGCATCGGTGAACGCATCATGTCCGCTGCGGAAGCAGAGGGCGTTGTGCTTTCGTCCTATTCCGTAAGCAATCTCGGCAGCGGCATAGTGAGTCACGGCACCGTTGCAGAGCTTATGACCGACTGCGGTCTTGACAGGGACAGCCTGTACAGGAAGGCTCTTTCCGTAATCAGAGGTGAATGATGAAAAAGCTTCGTATAGATCAGCTTGTTTTCGATCTCGGTCTCACCGAAAGCCGTGAACGAGCCAAAACTACCATAATGAGCGGTCTTGTCTTCGTTGACGGGCAAAGGGTGGATAAGCCCGGCACTCAGGTGTCGCCGGATGCAAAGATTGAAGTAAAAGGTTCGGCAATACCCTATGTCAGCAGGGGAGGCTTAAAGCTCGAGAAGGCACTCAAAGTATTCCCGATCGACCCCTCGGGGCTTTGCTGCATGGACTGCGGCGCTTCAACGGGCGGTTTTACGGATGTTTTGCTGAAAAACGGTGCCGAAAAGGTTTATGCCGTCGATGTCGGCTACGGTCAGCTTGCATGGAGCCTTCGGCAGGACAGCCGTGTTATCAACATGGAGAGGACTAATATCCGTTATATCAACTCCGAACAGATTCCGGACCCCATCGATCTTGCCGTGACCGACCTTTCGTTTATATCCTTAAAGCTCGTTCTGCCTGCTATCTGCGCCCTTGTGAAAGACGGCGGTGAGCTTATGTGTCTTATCAAGCCTCAGTTTGAAGCCGGCAGGGAAGAGGTCGGCAAAAAGGGTGTTGTGCGTGATAAGAGCGTACATGTTTCCGTTATAGAAAGCATACTCGACTTTGCTCCGACCGTCGGCATGACCGTTATGGGTCTTGATTTTTCGCCGATAAAGGGCCCCGAGGGCAACATTGAATACCTGTGTTATATGAAGAAAGGCAGCTTTGAGTCCGCTGCCGTCGATCCCGTTAAGATCGTGGAGGCGTCACATGAGCATCTGTGATAATGAAAATCTTATAGTGCTGTGTCCGAATCCTTTTCGTGATACCGGACTGCAAATGACGCTCATGGCTCGTGACATTCTGCTGAGTGAGGGCTTTGAAACCGCTGTCTGTCCGGTTTTCGGCAGGGAGGAGCATGGTGCCATACCCGACGGTATTGAGATAATATCATGGGAAGACGCTTCAAAATATGCCTTAATGTTCATTGTCATCGGCGGTGACGGTACTCTTCTTCAGGCTGCAAGGCACACGGATCATATCGATAAGCCCATGCTTGGTATAAACCTCGGCACAAAGGGCTTTATGTCCGTCCTTGAACCCGATGAGATCGAGCTTATAGTCTCGGCTGCAAAGGGTGAATTTATAGACAGTCGCCGCATGATGCTTTATGCGGAACTCTACCGCGGCGGTGAATGCGTATTTAAAGATACGGGACTTAACGATGTCGTCATCCACGGTATGGGCGACTGTATAAAGCTCACCGCATGGTGCGATGACGAAAAGGTTATGAGTTATTCCGGCGACGGTATCATTGTCGCAACACCCACAGGCTCAACGGGCTATTCAATGTCAGCGGGAGGGCCGATAGTGGAGCCGGAGGCCAAGAATTTCATTCTTTCTCCCATCTGTGCCCATGTCATGGGAGCGAAAAATTTTGTTTTGGGACCGAATCGCCATATTAAGATCAAAACCGAAAAGCTGCACGACCGAAGGGCCTTTATTTCGGTTGACGGCGCAAAGGGCATAGAACTGATGAATAACGATATACTTACGGTTCAGCAGTCAGACAAGACACTTAATCTTATACACCTTGGAACAAAGAGCTTTTACGATTCTACATTTGATAAGCTTCTCTATAAAAATCATTAAATTGGAGTATTAAACTATGAAAACAGCGAGACAGAATGCGATATTGCAGATCATTGCAGAGCACGACATCGAAACTCAGGGGCAGCTTATCGAGGCGCTTGCCGGAATAGGCGTTGCAAGCACTCAGGCGACACTCTCAAGGGACATAAAGGATCTCCAGCTTGTAAAGGAGCTTGGGGAAAACGGCAAATACCACTATGTAGTCAACGGCAAAACAAAGAATACCGACCATGAAATACGGCTCCGCAAGATATTCCGTGAGAGTGTCACATCCTATGCCCTTGCACAGAATATCATCGTAATCAAAACCTTGCCCGGTCTTGCTTCGGCAGCGGGTGCGGCACTTGACGCAATCCATATCGAACACCTTGTCGGCACGATAGCCGGTGACGATACTGCATTTCTCGCAATGAAGGACAGTAAATCGGCAGAGGAATTCTGCGAAGAAATAGACAAGATGTTCTAAGAGGTTATTTATGCTTACTGAGCTGCATATTGAAAATATCGCCGTTATCGAAAAGGCCGATATTCAGTTCGGCAAAGGACTTACCGTTTTGACCGGTGAGACCGGTGCCGGTAAATCGATAATCGTCGATTCTCTCGGTGCCGTACTCGGAGCCAGAACAAGCAGAGAGCTTGTAAGGACGGGTGCGGAAAAGGGTCTTGTATCCGCTGTGTTTGAGACGGAGCGTGCGGATGGGTGGCTTCATGAGAATGAGATCGATCGTGACGATGAGCTTATAATCCAGCGCAGGATCAGCGCAGACGGTAGAAACAGCTGCCGTGTGTGCGGAGTTCCCGTATCCGTTTCACAGCTCAGAGAGCTTGGTGCGCTGCTGCTGGATATTCACGGTCAGAACGACGGTCGTCAGCTTATGGACGAGGGAAGGCATCTTTCTTATCTCGATTCCTATGCCTGTGACGAGGCTGAACTTGCTGAGTATTCAAAGCATTACAGTGCATATCTTGACTGCAAAAAGGAGGTCGAGCGCCTGAGCATGGACGAGCTTACAAAGCAGCGTCTTGCGGATAGCTTAAGGGCGCAGATTGAAGAACTGACCTCGGCATCCCTGCGAATAGGTGAGGAGGATGAGCTCACCGCCCGTCGTGATCTGCTGCGAAACTCTGAAAAGCTCACCGAGGCCCTCGACGAAGGCTATGCCCTTTTGTATGAAGGCGATGATAACGCAGTCGGTTTGGCGGATTCCGCAGCTTCGCTTATCTCGAAGGCGGCATTATTAAGCGAGGACTTCACCGAAACTGCCGAGATAATCAAAAATGCCTCCGCAATGCTGTATGATGCAGCGGAGAGAATAAGAGATTTCAGATACACTCTCGACTTTTCACCCGATGAGTATGATCGTCTTGAGACAAGGCTTGCGCTTTTAAGGAAGCTTCGCCGCAAATACAACGCAGACGAAGATGGCATGCTGAAGCTTCTCGATGATTTTTCACAGCAGCTTTCCGAGCTTGAGTATGCAGACGATATGCTCATAAAGCTGGAAAAGAAGCTTATGCTGCTTACCGACAACTGCCGCAAGGCGGCTTCAGTACTTACCGCAAAACGAAGTGCCTCGGCAAAGGAGCTTGAAAAGAGGATCGCCGATGAGCTTCGTGCATTGAGTATGCCCTCGGTGCGCTTTTGCGTCGATATAAATCCTCAAGTCTCGGAACTTGGCTTTGACCGCAGCGGTGCCGATACCGTCAGATTTTTAATATCCGCCAATGCAGGTGAGGCACTTGCACCAATAAGCAAGATAGCATCCGGCGGTGAACTCAGCCGTATAATGCTTGCATTAAAGACAGTTTTCTCCGCAAACGATCCTATTGAAACCATGGTTTTCGACGAGATAGACACCGGTGTGTCCGGTATCGCAGCACAGAGAGTCGGCGAGAAACTGTCCGATATTTCGGTAGGTAAGCAGGTACTGTGCATAACACATCTGCCGCAGATCGCCGCAATCGCCGATAATCATGAGCTTATAGTCAAGACCGAACGAGGCGGCAGAACCTTCACCGAGGTCCATGAGCTTGACAGGGCAGGGCGCAGAAGTGAGCTTGCCCGTATGCACGGAGGCGACAATATCACCGAGCTGACTCTTGCCAGTGCGGAGGAACAGCTTGCAAATGCTGATAAATATAAGTTGACAAAAGTAAATTGATTTTGTATAATCATGCGGTAAACGCTATGAAGCGCACAAGTAAGAGCATGTGACCTGCACAGAGAGACCCTGTTTGCTGAAAAGGGGAGAGGCGCATTTTCCGAATACGGCGCAGAGCGGCAGACCGAAAGCTATAAAGTAGGCTCTGACGGGTCACGCCCGATACAGCGTGCGGGGTCTCAGACCCCCTGAGTCCGATCTTGCGAAAGATCGGAAAACCAGAGGTGGTACAGCGTAAATAACGCCCTCTGTCCATTTGGACGGAGGGCGAATTTTTATAGGAGAAGGAAAATGAATATCAAAGAAAAAGCAACAGCATATCACAAGGCAGGCTATAACTGTGCTCAGGCCGTTCTCGCAGCCTGCAATGAGTATACAGGACTTGATGATTCTGCGGCTCTTGCCGTTTCTGCCGGCTTCGGCGGCGGTGTACGCAGCGGTGAGATCTGCGGTGCCGTATCCGGTGCCGTCATGGCTCTCGGTCTTACCTTCCCATTTAATAATGCCGAGGATACCGATGCAAAGAACAGGATCGCAGCCCTTGCCAAAGAATGTGTCGCACAGTGCATGGAGTCACACGGCTGTGTTCGCTGCTCCGAACTCAAGGCAAACGGCATAAGCTGCTCCGAGATAATAGCGGAAATGGCCGCTATTGCGGAGGATATGATAATAAAAACGAAGGAGAATTAAAATGGGTATTTACGAGGAACTGGTTGCCAGAGGTCTTATCGCTCAGGTCACCAACGAAGATGAGATAAAGGAAATGATAA
>CAZLSN010000008.1:21453-35906 GCA_964562265.1 uncultured Oscillospiraceae bacterium | reverse complement strand
TGCAGACCGAGAAGTATTTTCTGTCAGGTACACGCCCCGACAGAAAATGAATTTATATATCTTTGCCGCTGTGAGCTGAAAATCCTGCGAGGCTTTTTTAATTCAATTCAGCTTACGGGGAACACGGGGATCGCATTGATAAAGCGATTGCAGTAGCGGGAAAGTATTGCAGCGACCTGACCTCTGTTTGTAATGTCCTTGGGACTCAGGGTCGTTGCGCTGGTACCGTTTACGATACCTGCACCGATAGCCCACTGGAAGGGCTGCGTCATACCCTTGGAGATCTGCAATGCATCGGTGTAGCCAAGGATGTTCGTGTTGTCGTACAGCGAGACATCGTTACCCGCATAGTTCTTCGCAAAGCGGAAGAGGAAGGTTACAAGCTGTTCTCTTGTGACCTCCTTGGCGTAGCCGAAGGTACCGTCGTTAAAGCCGAGAACAATGCCGTAGGCATTCGCCCAGCGGACGGCATCGTAAGCATAGTTGTCCTTGGGAACATCGGGGAAGAGCTGACCCTCATCGGGGAGGATGGGAGAGCCCGCAAGACGCCACAGAACAACAACGACCATGTCACGGGTCATGGACTTATTCGGCTCAAAGGTGGTGGTCGTAGTGCCGTTAAAGAGGTTTGCGGAGACAACATAGCGAACATTGTCATAGCACCAGTCACCGCTTCTGATGTCCCTGAACGGATTGTGCCAGTCGTAGTATGCGGCGTTTGTCGTCTGAGCAAAGAGCGCGATTATGGTGTGCGGACCGCTTATGCTTATGAATTCGTATTCGCCGTCTTCGTTAAGCTCGACAGCCTTGCCGTCAACGAGGACATTCTTGATGTAATATCCGATGTTTGCGGTAACGGTGAAGGTCATATTCTCACCCTTTGCCGCCTTAACGCTGTCGGGAGAGATGGTACCGCCATTGGTCTGAATGACGGTGATGGGAATGTTGTATATCGGATCGCCGCCGTCGTCGAAGTAATCATCGCCGGGATAGGGATCTGCGCTGTCGCCCTGCTGCCACTGTGCGATGAAGGTCGCCGCTGCGGGAACATAAACTGTGCTGCCTGCGGGGTGCATTGTCACGCCGTCAAACCAGCCTCTTAGTGTGTAACCGTCCCTGTAAATGTAGGGCAGGGTGACCGCTCCGCCTGCGTCCTCAAATATACCCTTCATCTTAACACCGCCGTTGCGGTCGAGGGTGAGGTTGCCGATCTTAACTGTACCGGTGTTATTAACAACGGCACCGCCTGTCGTGCGTATCCTTGCGTTTGCGGAAACGTACAGAGTTGCACGAGACTCGATGGTGAGAGTACTGTTAGCGGGGATGGAGTGGGGATTGCCGCTGTCGAGGGTGGAGTTAACGATGAACTCACCGTCATGGAGACTTATATTATATGCGTAGAAATCATCGCCCTTAACAGGGGAAGACTTGAAGGTAAGGCTCTTTGCGCCGAAGAACTGACTGTTACAGGAGAGGTCGGCTGTGACCTTGGAGAACATAAACAGGGCAAACTCACCCTTATCGGCATCCCAAAGCTTTATGCTGCCGCCGTCCTTGTTGACGGTGAAGTAGCCGTCAAGCTGCTGCATAGAGTAAACGGAGACAACGGACTTGATATTCAGCGTATAGTTACCGGTGATGAGACGAACATCCTCATCGAGGCTGAGGTTTTCCTTCGAGGAGAGAACGACATTGGTGGCAAGAGTGACATCGCCGCCGTCGGGAGAGTCGTTTGCTGCATTAACCGCCTTTACGACGGAGTAATACTCAACACCTTTGTAGTATGCCTGAACCTCCTTATAGTCCTTGTTTCCCATGGTGCCGGATGCCGAGAGCAGAACGGGGAAGAACTCAACACCCTGGAGGAGGTATTCCTGAGTGTTGCCGACCGTCCAGTAGCAGTAGTTGGTTTCGGGATGAGCATCGACATAGAGCTTCAGTGCAGCAAGGCAGTTTCTCGTCTCGGTACCCTCAACGGAAACGGTCTCATGCAGTATGCATGCTGCGCTTGTTCCGTTAAAGTACTGAACATCGGTGGCTATGGGAGTGCCTTCAAAGGCCTGCTGGCAGGAGGCATAGAGGTAATAGCAGTACTTGATATTGGTGCCGAAGGCAAAGCCTGCGATCGCACCGTATGCGCTCGAACCGACTACAAGACCGTAGCTTGCGCAGTTTACGATGGTACCCATGTTCGCACCGCCGACGATACCGCCTGCATTGGCACCGGTGGTGGTGACCTCGCAGGAGGACCAGCAGTTTGCGATGGTGGACATGTTGAAGTCGCCGACTATAGCACCGGCATTGGTACCCGCATTGACGACACCGCTGATGCCGAGGTTCTTTATGAGTGCGCCCTTGTTGACATGACCGAAGAGACCCTGATCCTCATCGGCGGTGTTGATATAGATATATTTAATGGTATAGCCCTGACCGTCGAAAATACCCTGAAACGGAGTGTTTACATTGCCGATAGGCTCCCATGACTTATCGGTGCTGACGGAGTAGACGACGCTCATGTCGATGTCACGGGTCATGAAGAAGGTTATATTCTCGGTCTTGCGTCCTGAATTGACATACTTTCTGAGAGCCTCAAGGTCATCGAGACCGTTTATGCTGTAGCAGTTGCCCTCAACGCCGTCGCTGCCGGAGCCGAAGAGTGCGCCGACCGAAGAGGAAGCCTCGTAGTCACCGCAGTAATCATCGTTTCCGCTGTCGGTGAGGTCACCGGGCTTGCGGAGAACGGGGAAGTGACCGGAGGTGCCGTTTTCAATGCTGATTATAACATTTGAGTTCTCCCAGGAGCAGTACTGAGCGTTAGCCTGAAGATATACCCATGCGTTGAGTGCATCGAGAACGCTGGAGGTAACGACATCGTCAATGGTTATCGCACGCTCAAGGGTGCAGTAGTAGTCGTCATTTTCAAAGCCGTAGGTGAAGGGGAGAACATCGGAGACGGTGGTGCCGGAGCTTACGGAGTTATATGCACCGTTAATGGAACTCTTGGTGTAGTAGCAGTTTTTGATGACAGACTTACCGAGAGCGTCACCGACGATGCCGCCAGCCGTACAGGTCTCACCGCCGACGCTGAGGTATGCGCCGTAGCTGGAGCAGTTTTCAACGGTGGAATTGTCGATACGGCCTGCAATGCCGCCCGTCTCGGATTCGGACTGGATGCTGACCGCTGCCCAGCAGTTGATAACCCTGCCGTCGTCGAGATCACCGACGATACCGCCGCAGTTATATTCACCGACTATGCCGCCCATAACGCCGAGGTTTTTGATCGTACCGCCTCTGACCCTGCCGAAGAGACCGACATTGTCGCCCTTTTCGTCGTAGATATAGAGTCCTGTGACGGTGTAGCCGCAGCCGTCGAAATTGCCCTTGAAGCTGCGTGTGAGGGTACTGAGATCGGTAACGGTGTAGTCGCAGCCGATGGGGAGCCAGCCCTCGGCGTTATTGCCGAGACACTGAACGGTGATGTCAATGTCCTTCGTGAGATAGAAGGTCGCATCCTTGGTCGCATGACCGTCTTTTACATAGAAGGCAAGAAGCTGAAGCTCATCGCCGCTTGAAATGCTGTAGTGTCCGCCCGCTATGACATCGGCACCGGATTCGTAAAGCTCTGTCATGGTCGAGGTCTCGGCGTAGATGACGGAGTAGGGATTCTTGGTGTTATCCACATCGACGCTTGCCTCTGAGACATACTTAACACCGGAGCTGTCGCCGGGGTAGAGATGAGTGGGATGATTGCCCTGAATTCTCGCAATGCCCTCGGCACTGTCGTCTAACTTCCAGTAACGGAAGCTGTCGTCGGTGGAGAGATAGTTTACCCAATGATTCAGAACATTGAGGAGCTTGTAGCCCGATGCGCTGCCTACGACTACCGAACGGTCAAGGGTGAAGTCTGAGCCGTTCTTGGAGAAGCCGACGACTGTGGTGAGAGTGCCGGTGCCACCGCCGCAGCCTGTGAGATTGTCGTTTGTGTAGTAGCAGTTTTTGACGCTTGCCGAACTCTTGCAGGAGCCGACTACTGCACCGGTACTCTTGTCGCCGGAGATGGCGGCAAAGGTGACGCAGTTTGTGATAACGCCGCCGTCGGCAAGACCGACGATGCCGCCGATATAATCGTCGCCCGTGATATGACCGTCAAACCAGCAGTTGGTCACAGCTCCGTTAACGAGGTTTGCTACGATACCGCCGAGTCTGTCGTTGCCGGTGATATTGCCGATGATGCCGAGGTTTTTGACCTGAGCGGATGCGCCGTCAACATAGCCGAAGAAGCCCTGATAGGAGGAACTCTCATTGCTGAAAAGGTCAGTTATAACATAGCCCTGACCGTCAAAGGTGCCGGCAAAGGGGTGTTTGTCGTTGTTCGCAATGGGGACCCAGCTAAGTGTCTGAATTTCGGCAGCGAGCAGTGCGAGGTTAATATCCGCATCGAGGTAGAAGGTGATGCCCTCTGTTGAACGACCGGAATTGACATAGCTTCTGAAGTAATCAAGCTCCGTATAGGTCGATATACTGTAATATCCGCCGAAGGTGCCGTCTATACCCGACTCATGAAGTGCTGTCATGGTAGCGGTCTCGGTGTATATACTCAGAGCGGGCTCAACATAGTTGGGGAAGCGGTGAGAGGGGTAGCGGCCGTCGGTGCGCTTTACCGCACTTGTGGAGGTATCGAAAAGCCATTCTCTGTAAACATTGTCGCCTGCATTCTGCTGCTCGATCCATGCATTAAGCAGAACGATAAGATCGTCGGTGCGCTGTTTGCCGACAGTGAGGGTGGTCTCGGTCAGGACCTCACTGCTGCTGCTTGCAAAGCGGTAAACGGATTCAATGCAGCCCGCTGCCTTACTGCCGATCGCCTTGCTTGCGCTGTAGTAAACATAGTAGGAGTATTCAATAACGGCGTTGCCGGATGCGGCACCTGCAATTGCACCGACATATGAGCCACCGTTTTTGTAGCCGTAGTTGCAGCAGTTTAATATGCTGCCGCCGGAGACGGATCCTGCGATACCGCCGACAACATCACCGCCGTCAATATCAACGGCAGACCATGAGTTCGCAACGGTTGCAGCGTCCAAAACGGCAACTATGCCGCCGACATTGTCGCCTGCTGTGACATTACCTTCAACGCCGAGGTTCTTTATCATTGCATTTGCACCGGAGACATAGCCGAAAAGTGCAAAATTATCTCCGCCAGAAACGGCATCAAAGTTCAGCACCGCATAGCCGCTGCCGTCAAAGGTGCCGAGGAAGGGAGCGGTTTCGGTACCGATGGGAGCCCAAAGCCTGTCATCCTTATCCTCACCGGAGCAATGCCTGAGCTTGATGTCCTCTGTGAGATAGAAGGTGACACCATCACTCGTTTTGCCGGAATTTATATAATCGGCAAGATCATAAAGCTCGTCCATGCTTGAAATACTGTAAGCCGATCCGCTTACGGCATCCTCACCGCTTAAAACAAGCTCGCTCATCGTCATGGCAGGAGTGTATCCGCTGCCGCTGACTTCGGCAGAGGCTGTAAGCCCGAAGGTGCCGAAGAGACTGAACATCAGCGTCAAACACAGTAGCCAGCTTATAAGCTTTTTTGACCTTGAATACATAGTCGTTCCTCCGTTCGTGGTTTTGCTATTTATACACAGATAACATACCATAAAAGCAGTGATAGGTCAAATGAAATGAGTGTAAATTATAGCTCTTATAATTCGGTTGAAAACGACAAAGATATGTGATAAAATACACATATTAAACGAAAAGGAATAATCCGCATGGCAAAGCACAGATTTAAATTCATACTGATCTTGCTTGCACTGTTGCTTCTGCTTACCTGTCTGTACATATACTTTGATCGCTTTGCACCGGTCACGATGGCTGAAAAGACTCGCATCGAGGTGTGGTATGTCAGCGAGGATGCAGCATGGCAGAGCCTTGATGATATTGTCCGTGATTATAACGAGGGCGAGGGCAAGGAAGTCGGAGTTACGGTGAGCTTGAAAGCATTTTCAAACGAAGCTGCCTTAAACAGCGCACTAAAGTCCGATGATCTGCCCGACATCGTATTCTGCAACGCAGATACGGCGGCGACTTTAGGTAAGGATGATAAGCTTGCCCGGATCGATGACTACTTTGACGCATGGCGTCTGTCCGAGATCTCAAGCGAATATATCGATGCCGCCACCGTGAAGAATAAGCTGGTCGGTATTCCGTTTGCGGCGGAGACAGATATTATGATAGTGAACACCGATCTGTTTTCCGATACCGACTCTATCAATACATATGAGCAGCTCTGCGCCGTTTCAGAGGAATACTATAAGCGCAACGATAAAAGCTTCTATACCGTTGAGGATTATTCGGACTTCTTCCGCCTCATGGTACTAAGCCTCGGCGGTGAGTTTGACGGCATAAGCCCACATGACAGTAAGGACGAGGACTGCATACATATATATAATGATCTGCTTGCACTGTCCGCACTGAACCGAGGCTTTGACACACCCAAGGACTCTCCGGCGAAAAGCGTCATAGAAGGGGAGATCCCCTGTGCGATAGTATCCTCCGCCTCGGTATCTGCCTACCTGTCCGATGCCGATGGTGATATTGAGTTTTTCCCCGTACCATATATGAAGGACGGCGAAAAGGCCGCAGTATTACGGCTTACGCTTTTGTCCATATGTGCATCGAATGAGGAACAGGAGCTTGCAGCCTGCCTCTTTGCCGAATGGCTTATCTCCTCCGACGAGGGGAGCGGGATCGGTAAGACCTGCGGAAGCATATCCGTAAGCGGCGATGATCCGATAACAAGCGGAAAGCTTGAGAAAAAACTTTGCGATGCCGTTGATAAGGCAATATCAAGCGGCGAGACGGTCATTTTCCCGCCCGATGCCGAGTTTGCCGAAAACAGCAAGGAGTTTGACTTGAACCTTGCCACCCTGATGGATGGATTACGAAATAAATAAACATAAATAATAAGAGGTGCAAAATGGAAGGATTCAGAGTTCTTGAGATTAAGAAGAGCGTATTTGAAAACAATGACCGTGAGGCGGATAAGCTGCGTGAAGAGCTGAAAGCCGAAAAGACTTTCCTGCTCAATCTCATGTCATCTCCCGGCTCCGGCAAGACCACGACCCTTATGGCAACGATCAACGCCCTCAAAGACGACCTGCGTATAGGCGTCATGGAGGCTGACATCGATTCCGATGTTGACGCAGCAACTATCGAAAAGTCCGGCGCAAAGGTCATCCAGCTCCACACAGGCGGCATGTGCCACCTCGATGCAGGTATGACAAAGCAGGGCCTCGACGGACTCGGCACCGACAATGTCGATCTCGCAATACTCGAAAATGTCGGCAATCTCGTATGCCCTGCGGAATTTGATACCGGCGCAGTTAAAAACGCAATGATCCTCTCCGTCCCCGAGGGTCATGATAAGCCCTTAAAGTACCCCCTGATGTTCTCCATCTGCGATGTACTGCTTATCAATAAGATCGATGTAATGCCGTATTTCGACTTTGATCTTGAAAAGTGCAGAGAGTATGCATTAAAGCTCAATCCCAATATCAAGATCATCCCCATCTCCGCAAAGTTCGGCACCGGCGTCGACGAGTGGGCAAATTGGCTCCGCACCGAAGTCAAAGAGTGGATTAAGTAATATACATTTAAATATAATAAAAGAGAGCTTCAAAAGAAGCTCTCTTTTATTATATGATTTGTAGCTCACGGAGGCGATCCAAAAGCTCGTTAATGTCTGCTTTCAGCACATCCTCGGGAACATCGTATTCCTCAAGCATTGCAGCGGTAAGTGCCGCCTCATCATCACACTGCGGCAGCAGATCCCAAATGCGTTCGGCTGTCTCGTTTAAGGTCAAAAGACCTTTAAGTTCAAGCGATGCATCGCCGATTGGAACAAGAATTACATCACCGGCAATACTGCGTTTAACAAGCTGCTTTTTAATTTTCATGCTCTGCCTCCATTAGTGTCAATCGTATAGTTTCCTTTGTCATATCGCAAAGGTAGACGGGTTTGTGATCAAAATGTCCGGTCTCGGTGACGCACATTGCGGCGCAAACACTGCAAGCATGCTTCATCTCGCACACGGAACATTCATGCGGAAGCCTGATCTCGGAAGTCTCGGCTTTGATCTTCTCCCATGCGGCATCAAAGCCAAGCTCCGGAACCGAAACAGTGGGGAAGGTCATCATCCCGCAGGGAGTCATATCGCCCTTCCAGTTTATCCAGAAGGTGCTTCGACCGGCACGACAGGAGATCTTCTCACCCGGAGTACCCTCACAGGCATCCTCACGTGGAAGGGAAAGCCCATTGCGCATAGCCTCGGCTCTCTTGCAAAACTGCTCATGGTCGAACCTGAGCTTATCCCACGAAACGGCGTAGCGAGCGGATTCCTCGGCGGTAAAGCGATCGTTTTGCCCGATCATATCCTCATTGCGGCGAATAGGCGGGAACATGTAAGTCGCAACCTGAATCGGTGCATTGAGCTCATCGGCGATGGCATGGATACTCGCAAGGTCGGCAGCATTGTACTGCGTCAGCGAGGCATTTATTTTTACATCGATGCCCAGCTCCTTGAGCGAACGGATGTTCTGCGTCACCTTATCGAAAGCGGGACGACCGCACAGCCGCTCATATGTTGCGTTCTCACCGCCGTAAAGGGTGATGTTGAAGCGAAACGGAGGCTCATGCTTAAAGAAATCGAGCCAATCACGATCGATAAGCGAACCATTTGAGTTGACTGAGACGAGAATGCCCATCTTTTTAAGCTCGGACAGCAGGTATTTAAAATCGGGACGAATAAGCGGCTCACCGCCCGTAATGAGCAGGAAGAGCATACCCCGACTTCTTGCGGCATCGGCGATACCCAGCCACTCATCTGCACTCAGCTCACGACCTCGCTTTTGCTGTTCGGCAGCGGAAAGATGCACATAGCACATCTTGCAATCGAAATTACAGCGAGGTGTGATCTCAAAGGTGCCGGCAAGGGGAGTGCCGTTTTTGCACGCCTTTGCGTGAAGATACATGGAAAGACGGGGTTCGGCGTTAGAGTATTCCATATCAATCTCTCCTCAAGTATTCATCAAGAACAGTGACCGCGGCCTCATCGATCCGACAGTCAAGCCCGACAACGGGAACGGTCGAAGCAAGCAGGGCAACGAGTTCGGTCATTTTTGCGGTCGAATCTGCGGCCCACGGGTAATAGCTGCACTGATTGAGAAGCCGCATGAAGATATCCTGCGACCGCAGAGCATAGACCTCATTGCACCGGGACTGCCTCGGCAGAACGATTGCCCGCAGCGAAGCGGAGACATTGCGGCAGATCTTCGATGTGCCGGAGTAAAAAATGCCATGCACCATGCCGCTTGCGGGGCAGACCAAAGAGCGGTCGCCGTTAATGACCTCGGCACCGGCAAAGCTCCGCCAAAGCTCCGCCTGAGTGCTTTTTCCGACTCCGCTTTCGCCGGAGAACAAAACACCCATACCGTCCTTGGTGACGATGTAGGAGCTGTGCAGAATTAGCATACCCTGCCGCGCCAAAAGATCAAGCAAACCGGCAGACTCCAGAACGGTCATCGACGAGACGACGCCGCGGTAACGCTCCGACATGGTGAGCAAGGTCTCACCGCCTGTGGTTACCGCAAGAGTGCAAAGATCGTCGGCGTGGCAAAACTCGATATAAAACCGCTCACCCTCGCGCCAGCGATATGCGGCACCGCCGTGATCGGCAAAAGCTGGGGGAGAGGGAATGTCATCGGAAAAGCGAAGCAAAATGCGATGATCGGGACGGCACTCGGCGATCTCAAACGGCTCACAGAACTTCGACGGAGTAAAAGCGTCGCCGGAGACGCAAATTGAAAAGCCGCCGAAGGAATAGAACTTACTGAGCATAGTTGACAAACATCAGGGTGCTGTAATCGGTGGAGAAGTGACCGGCATAGCAGGTATAGCTCTCACCGGCAGCAAGCTCCGGAACACCGACACGATAGGTGATACCGCCCATGAAAAGGTCGCCGTAGGAGATCTTATAATAAATGTAGATACCGCTGTGCGACTCACCTGAGATATTGGTAACGGTGATAGCGGTGTCGGCGGTCTCAATCTCGAAGAGATCGCCGCACATCGACGGCTCCGACTCGAAGAAGGCGCAGACTGTGACCTCGCAGCTAAAGTCGTCCACGGACTCGGGAACGGTGGCACGGTTAAGCTCAAGAAGCTGCGCCTTTGCGCCGACCGGGAGGGTGGAGAGGTCAAACTCATAGGCGACACCGGCAACGGTGACGACGATATGAGAGTACTGAATGGCCTTGCTGCCGTCATTGCGAACGGTTACAGCCATGACATCGGAAACGATCTCGTCGCTGCCGTCCTCGACGAAGGCACCGGCGAAGCGATCGATGCTCAAAAGGGCGATGTCGTTGCCGACATTCTGCCTATCCTCGGGAACGGGGAGAAGTGCGGTGTCGGGAGAGGGGGAGGGGGACTGCTCGGGAGCGGAAGCGTTGCCGCAGCCCGAAAGGAGCAGACAAAAGCAAAGGAGCAGACAAAAGATTGACTTTTTCATAGCTTCTCCTTATTTAAATAAGAAAGAATAGTAAAGCGCCCCGCCCTATTGGGCAGGGCGCTGATTAAATTTTGCTTGGATTAAGAAGTGAATACCCTGATGGAATCGGTGGGCACATGATAGCAGTCGCCGCTGTCATCGGGAACAGTAATGCAGTTATGCTCCAGCAAAAACAGATTCATACCGGGAATAGGCTGGCATCCTGCAATGGTGTGATTAAGCGGCTTGGCGCAGCCTGCTGCGATGCTGGTGCTGAGCTGGAAGTTCTCGAAATACAATTCAGGCTTCACATAAGATTTTTTCATATTTCATTCACTCCTCTCTCAGAAAAAGCGACCGATGATGTCCTTGAACCAGTTGCCGAGACCCATCCAAACGGTGAGGGTGGCGGTAATTGCTTCGCTCTCAACGCCGTCCGCATTGAATGCGCTGATGCTGTAATCGGCGGTTTCGTTAGCGGTGATGTTGTAGGTGAAGACATGGTAGGTGACAGTGGTGCGGTTTGCGCCCCAACCGGTGGTAACGGTGCGGGTCTTGAAGGTCTCGATGATTTCGCCGTCAACGCAGATGGCTTCGACATCCTCGGAAGCGGTAACGGTGAGTGTAGCGGTCTTGCCCTGAACAACGAGCGCGGGGCTGAACTTTGCGCTGAGGTACTCGGGCTCGAAGGGCTCTGCGGGTTCAACCGGCATTGCGAACATTGCACGGACTGCCATCAGAGTCTGCTGAGCCTCGGTGCTGGAAATACCTACGCTTACGCTCTTGCCGGCATTATCGAAAGTGACCTTAAGGGTGGTCAGCGAAAGAATATTTTCGCCGGTGTTGGTGATAACTACAAGCTCGCCGCCCTTTGCTGCCGCAGTAATATCATAATACATATCGGTTGCGGTTGCAAGCTCATTTTCGGTGCCGTTGTTAACTTTGTACTTAGTACTTCCGTTTACGGCCTTTGCACCGATCTGTACGGAAGCTATATCAGCAAGGTCGCCGCTGAGCCTGAATGCAATGGACTGTCCGTTTGCGAGGTAGACCTCGTGGTTGGGACCGTAATTCTTATACTGCTCAAGATTTGCCTCATCGGTACCGTCAATGAAGAATACGCCGTTATAGCTTTCATCAGTGATATTGGCGATCTGATTGCGAAGCTCGATGAACTGAGGATATGCCTCGTTATCGGGAGCGTAGATGGAGGAATCTTCGAGGGTGTTGTAAACACGGACACCGTCAAGCCAGAAGCTGTAATTTCCGTCGCTGTTTTTGTCGAAGAAGCTACCATATGCAACAGTGATCTTAACGGTGTAAGTGCCATAGGGCAGATCGCTTACTTTAACAACGGGAATCTGATAGAGGCAATCGCTTGCATCCTCTTCAACTACCCATTCACCGTTTTCGTAAGAGTAACCGTAGTAGTTGGTTACGAATTTGCTGAACACAAGCTTGCCGCTGATATTATCGGTAACCTCATAGGTGATAAGACCGGAATCGCTGTTGGTGAGGGAGATGAGGTCAAAGCCGGTACCGGTGAAGGTAAAGCTTGCGGTAGGCCATGCGCTGCCGTCCGTCCAACTGTTTGCCATGTCGGAGGTGACTGTGACCTTGTTTGCGCTGCCCATGGAGTACATTACGCCGCTTTCATAGGCTGCATCAAAGCCGTAGTTTGCCCCGCTGCCAAGCTCATTAAGTGCCTGATTTGCTGTGCTTGCCACACCATCGGTATTCCAAATAGCATTGGCTGCATTGCCGGTGCCGTTTGCGGTGGAAACAAAGCTGTCCTCGTAGTAAACGGTGGTTGCGGGGATCACCTTAAAGTTGAAGGTCATTCCGGCACTCTCATTGGTCAGGGTAACAACATCATAGTCGGAGAGAATGTCGTTCGGAGTGTACTTGATCTTAAGACCGGTAGTGTTGTTGTTATTGTCGCCGATATACTCGACTGTACCGTACTTCGCACTCAGCTTCGGAATAATACCATCTTCGTTGCTCGGTACTTTCCAAGGCGGGGTTGTGATTATTACAGGCAGACCGAAGTCTATAACAATGTCTTTCGGAGGGATGAAGTTCGTGACATTGAGCTTTGCCTCTGCGGAAGCTTTTACATTGTATGTACCGGTTGAATAATAAGACTTGTAATCATAGTCAAGAGTTACAGTGTTGTGAATAAGCTTATCAAGATCGTCTTCAGTAACACTAAGAATTACATAGTAAACGGTTTGTGATTCGCTATCAGACCCTGCTATAGAAAAGCTTTTGACTTCGTTTCTGCTTTCGTCAACGATTTTTACACCTTCGACAGGAACGCCGCCGATAGTCATGTTGTCTACAAGCTTAACATTTGAATAGGTAATATCGGTGCCACTGGCATATTCGGTAATCGTAAGTTTGAAAACTACTTCGGTGCCGGGACGAGCAACCATTCCCTCATAGTAATTCTCGCCGTTAACAGTAAAGACCTCTTTATCAATGGTAGGGAGTTTCTTGGAATGGTAACTTAAGGTCGTGGGAGTAAAATTATTTCTTTGATTGGCTCTTCCTGTGTATCCATGTGCACCATCACATCCAATGTTCATTGCAAGCTGCACAAGCGTTTGAATCGGAAGTGAACCATCTGATGCAAGGAAGTAACCTGTTGAACTGTTTTGCGTTGCACCAGCGGCACCAGTGTTGGTACCGCTTGTTGTTATACCTTTAAGGAAATCGGTGTCAGTAGGCGTAGCGCCTTTAAGTGCGGAGTAGTCACCGGCACCGGCCAATGATACCAAGTTAATTAATGCGTAGCCGTCATCAGGCTTTGCAAAGAAATTAATACCAGCCGATGCAGTCGTGTTAAATGCGAAGTATATTACCTCACCTTCCTGAGCCTGTGTAAGCATAGAATTGGAAACGGTGTTACGAGTTTCGCCGTAAAGCAATCCCCAGTAGGTGTCGGTATGATCAAGCTCTTTAATATAAAAATCGAAGAATTTGCTATCGGTAACGGTAGTGCTTGTTATTATACCGTGATCATATACTGCAACGGGAATTTTATAGGAAACACCGTTTTCTCCGGTTACGGAGACCCATGTCTCGCCGGGAGTGACTGCTGTTACTACGCCGTTTTCATCAACTGTTGCTATGCTTTCGTCGCCGCTTGTCCATGTAACGGTACCGGGGAGCTTTTCGGCATCAATATCAAGATCATATTTCTGACCCGCTGAGATAGAAAGCTTTGTTACAGGGAAAGCATCGTAAAGATAATTAGATGAGTTTTCCGGATCTTTTGCATAGGCATATCCACCTTGCTGGGTAGTTCCGCTACTGGTCTGCTTAAACCTAACCGCACTGGTCATGATGGGCGAGGCATCGACATCGGTTACAAAGCCGGGGTCGGTGAGAACATTGACAGTGTATACATAATGTGCGGTTGCTTTGTTGTCGGCGTTAAGGGTATCAAATGTGACGGTTGCGGTGCCGGCGGTGTCGCCTGCGATAATGTTATTGCCGCTGACCGTGAGAGCGTCACCGATGACCTTGATGTTCTTTGCGCCGGTGGGAAGCTCAAGGGAGCCGCCGGTATAAACGGTCTTGGTAAGCGTTTCTATGGGAGCGGTAACGGTGATATTGTAAGTCACGCCGCCGACCGTTGCAGTGGTCGTACCCTCACCGATACCGGAGAAGGTGAATTTGGTCTCGGTAAGAACCTCCTGCTTGTAGAGGTACAGGGTAGTTGCGGTGCCGCTTGAACCGAAGCTGCTGCCGGAAAGGGTAAGGTAAGCGGTGGTATCGCTAGTCCACAAATCAGAGTAATTATAAGAGCGGGAGAAGCGGTAGCCATTGCCATTCGCAGCGACGGTAACAGCATTTTGACCGGTGCCGAGAGAATATGACCATGTGACGACGTAATAG
>CAZLSN010000008.1:0-21353 GCA_964562265.1 uncultured Oscillospiraceae bacterium | reverse complement strand
GACGACGTAATAGCTTGCATCCGGATAGATATAGCTGCCGGAGGAATTCTTGATGTAGTATGTACCGTTACCTGCGTCTTCAAGAGTCACCTTAACGGAAGGTGCGGTATCATTGTCTTTGGTAGAGACGAAGAAAGTGCCTTCACCTATGCTTGCAAGTTCATATTCGTAATTAGTTTCAATTGAGTCGATGTTTCCGATCGCAATGCCGTCGGGGGCGCAAGTGATTGCTTCGAAATTGCCGCTTACGGAATAAGCACCTGTAGTACCACCGACCACAATATTTACATCTACAGTCTCGGAGGAATCGGCGCCGCTTCCCTCAATAGCCATGACACCGACAGTTGAGAAGGAGGTTTCAAAGCTGTAATACTTACCGTCGGCACTCTTGTTACCGGCGATATGGGTTATCGCTCCGTCTTTCTCAAGATGGAAGCCGGTCAGATTTTCGGCATTTTTAAGTTCGTCACTCAAAGGCAGGGTGATAGTTGCCATTGTGCCTTCTGCATAGCCCTCACCGGGGGTAACGGAGTATGCGACATAGGAGGAAGTTATCGTGCCGACTGTTGCTTCCGTAACGGTCATACCGGAAACAGCTTCGGGGAAAACCACGGTAACGCCGTTAACGGTATGCTCTTTCTTGGGAGCATCGTTATCAACCGTGGGATCTACGAGAACGGTATCGCCGAGGATCTTATCGATCGCATAAGCGTTGTATTGGACACCGCTGTTGGGCTCCCAGAGGAGGCCTATGCTGCCGTCGTCAAGCTCGGTTATGCAGGAGTAGGAGAAGCTGCCGCTATTGACATTAAGAGTTCCGATGAGCTGCATGTCGTCGGCGGTGAAAGCATAGATGCGTCCGTCTTGCCTGCGTTCACTGGTGTTACCGGGGCAGGAGAGAAGGATGATCTCCTTGCCGTCTTCGGTGACCTTGGAGTACTTGATTGCGGAGAGCTGGCAATCACTGTAGAATGGTATGCTGGTGCTTTGTATATCGCCCCACACATAGTTGCCGTTGGAATCCTTAGTGACATCCATGTATTTGAGGACTTTCCCGACAGGGGTGTAACGGAAGAATACACGCAATGTTCCGTCATTGAGTTCTACAATAGAGGCTTCGGAGGTGCCTCTAATGCTACTGTCGCTTCTCTGCCAAGTCTTGCCGTTGTCGTTGGAGTAGATAAATGCGGCTTCGAGATAATAAGAGCTGCCGTTCGGTGTCGTACGATAGAACGGGAAAATTATCGTACCGTCGGAAGTGACCGTACCACGACCGGGGCCAACGAGGCAGGCGTTCTCGCCATCTGCCTTGATGTTGGGGATGAGCATGGGGGCAGACCAAGTAGCACCACCGTCATCGGATTTCGTCAGGTACATGTAAGTGGTGCGAACCACACGATAGGGAGAGTCGGAGAAGAAAATGTTGCTGGAGGTGCCGTCAGTTCCGGTGATGTTGAAGTATGCATCAACGGTGTATCCGGAGACTTCGTTGTTGCTGCTGTCGTATATCTTGCCGTCTTTCAGGTAATAACTGTAATCGGTCGAATCACCCTTTGCAAGCTTGAGATAGCCGTTGTCGGTAAATGCGACTGCGGTACTGGGGGATTTATATTTGCCACCCGCAGTAGCGACATTGTAAGAATGAAGGTCGGACAGCAAATAGACGGTCTCGCCGTCTGTTGCGAGTGCGGGGTCGATAAATGTCGTGGAATTTGAACTGTTAGTATTGCCGTTATCTCCAAAATAATTGGCAAAGGTGTAATTCCAAGTTTTGCCGTTGTCTTTGGAATAAGACACGATGGTATCACCACCACCGCCGTCATTCGTAGAATTCCATCTTGCGTCCGCTGCCGCAACTATAGTGCCATCGTCCAGTGTAACAATGGCCGGTATACGGAATCTCTCGCTGCCGCCTGTGCCGGAAGCGAAGGGCTGACTCGTGGTCGTTCCGTCTTCAGGCTTCGTACCTGTTGATGCGGCAAATACCGTCATAGGCAGGAGGCTTGCCATCATGACAACGACAAGAAGAAGCGCAAGAAGCTTCGTTCCCGTTGTCCGATTGTTGATCTTGTTCATACTATACATTCCTTTCTGAAATTATATTGCGAAAGCGGCCGCCTACACAGACCCCTTATTGTTCTGCACCTATTCTCCATCTCTAATTCCCCCAAACTTAAAAGTCTTGAGCAACATTATAATAATAAATATGCCTATACATAATTACACCTCATATTAACTCATTATGTGAACTTTTGCAAGGCTTTTTTTCAATTTTTTAGGAAAATAAAACACAAATTTTATGCTTTTTTTGTACAATTTTTCAGTCAAAATATGTTAATAAACATTTTCCAAGATTTAGTTCAAAAACAGAACCGGAGGTCAATCCTCGACCCCCGGTGATTTTGTTTCCGATTTGAAATTTTATGCGAAAACACACTACATATTGTGTCCGTTTTCGTCAGGTCGGCTCGTAGGATTTGCTGACAAAATTGCCGTCTGCGTCAAAGTCAACGCACTCCATAAGCTGCGGATCGACCCTGCTCTGACGCTTCACCGTCATACCGACGCCCTGGTTGTTGAACACCCAAATGTAATTGTTCCATGTTGCCGGATCCTTCTTGCGAAATACCGTCGTCTCATTTATCCGGCAAAACTTCGCTCTGCCCTCGGCGGTGTCCAATAAATCGCCCTCGCCGGTGTAAAACAGTTCGTCACTGTAATGGTAGCCGTCCTGCTCCTCGATCTCTCTTTTTATATCTTCCTTTGACATTTTCAGTCCTCCGCTCTTTTTTCTCAATTGTACCACGCATTTGCCGTCTCTGCAAGTTTATTATTTCTTCCTTTAAAAAACTTTTTGTCCCACGCTTATTGACATTTTAAACACTTCGTTGGTAAAATAAACTCAGTGTCCCATTTTTGGAATGAGGTGATTTTATGTATAACGCCATTATCGTCGAAGACGATCTTATGGTATGCGCCATTTTGGAGAGACAGCTCGGCAGATTCTCCCAGCTTAAGCTCGTCGGCAGCTTTCGCCGCGGGAGTGAAGCCCTCGATTTTCTCGCCGCCGATCCCGCTGCCGCCGATCTCGTGATCCTCGATTACTATATGCCCAATATGAGCGGTATCGAATTCCTCCGTGAACTCAGAAAAACCAACACAACGGTGCAGGTCATCATGATTACCTCCGCCAATGATTTCGATACCATAAGAGCGGCGCAGTGCTGCGGCGTGTGTGATTATATCCTCAAGCCCTTCACCTCGCTCAGACTCGAAAAGGCTTATGCCAAGTTCGATACCGTGATGAAGCTCAGTCGTGATACCCGTGTGTGGACGCAGGATAGGGTGGATACACTCCTTTGCCCCTACCGTCACTACAACACCGAATCGAGCTCCGACGACGGTGCAAAGGCGGGGAAGATAAACGCCGCCACCCTCGGCAGTGTGCGTGAGTATATGCAGAACCATTCGGGTGAGAAGCTGCCCCTGTCCGAGATAAGCCGCGGTATGGAGCTGTCAACCGTCACGGTGAGACGGTATTTAAAGTACCTCAATCAGCTTGATGAGGTCTCGATAAGCCTCAACTGCAAGACCGGCGGACGACCCTCCGAGATCTTTGAGTACAAGGGAGCGAACGGAAATGGCAGCATTTGAGCAGCGGTTCAAAGCCTCCGGCAACGACTATGACGCAGCCCTCGAACGCACTGCGGGAGATAGGGAGCTTCTTTCGCAGCTCATGTCGATGTTCCTTGCCGACGGCAGCTTCGATGCCCTTAAAACTGCAATCGGCGGCAATGATTGCAAAGCGGCATTCGCCGCAGCTCATTCCCTCAAGGGCAGCAGCGGCATGCTCGGTATGACGGCACTTTTTGCCTCCGCATCGGAGATCACGGATCTTTTGAGAGCCGGTGATCTTGCCGCCGCAAAGACGGTATTCCCCAAGCTTTCCGCGGAGTATGACGCCGTTTCCGCTCTCATACGGGAGAGCGCTGAAATATGAGCGGCCTTGTGATCGGAGCGATGGGCTTTTTGTTCTTCGGCTTGAAGGAACTTTCCGATTACGATCCGGAGATACTTAAAAAAGTTTCAAAAAACAGTGTGTTCAATAACGGAGCCTTGTATTACGGCGGCGGCATCCTTATCATCGCCGTTGCCACCGTGATGCAGATGGGCAAGATATGCAATGTGTGGTATTGCGTTGTCGCTGCGGTTTTCCTGCTTTTGCAGCTATATGCGCTTTTCGGCTGCTTTCCTGGAAAGGATGCCTACGGCAGCGGCGAGGGGCAGCATGTTTGCGATAAGGGCATCTATGCCCTGTGCCGTCACCCCGGTTTTTGGTTCTTTGCCGGAATGTATGCTTTCCTCTGTCTCGGCACCGAGCTTCCTTGGTACACTGCGGCACTGTATACTTCACTCGATCTTTTGCTTATCATCATTGAGGATGTCCTCGTTTTCCCCAAGACCCTCGAAGGCTATTGTGATTACAAACGCAGGGTGGCGTTTCTGATACCCACGCCGAAGAAGATAAAGAGAACAAAATAATGATCTGCGGATAATAAATATGACTTTTCAACAGCAGCTTGGCCGCATGTCAAAGTCCGAGCTTTGGGATGAGTATTGCGGCTATCTCGACTTAAACATAAACGAATATATGTACATCCAGCATCGGCTCATGGAGGAGCAGATGGAGCTGTGGTGCAAAAGTCCGCTCGGCAAGAGCATTATCGGCGACCGGATACCCGACGGTGTCGATGAGTTTCGCCGTATGATGCCCCTTACAAAGTATGAGGACTATGCCGAGATCCTGTTTAAAAGGGAGCCGGAGCTTTTGCCCGATACTCCGATGATCTGGATAGAGACGACATGGGAGGGCGGCCTCCGTCCGGTGAAGATCGCACCGTACACAAGGGCGATGCTCGATTCCTATAAGCATAATCTCATCGCCATGGCCATGCTTGTCTCCGGCAAGGAGAAGGGAGATTTTAACCTCAGGCCCGGTCACAGATTCCTCTACGGCGGTGCGCCGCTTCCTTACGAAACGGGGCTTATTCCCTCGCTTTTAAATGAGGAAATGCGCTTTGAGTGGCTGCCGGACAGTGATGAGTATGCCGAGCTTTCGTTCAGCGAAAGGATGAAAAAAGGCTTTAAAATGGCATTTTCGGGCGGAATTGATTACTTTTTCGCCATGGGCAGTGTCGCAAATCATATCACCGAAAACTTTGAAAAACAGCTTTCGGGCGGCGGAGGAAAGACGAGAGTATCGCCGCATATCGCACTGCGCTATATGAAAGCCAAAAGCAGATGCAAGCATGAGGGGCGGAAGATAAGACCCGCCGACCTCTTTACGATCACCGGCTTCGGCTGCACCGGAACGGACGGCAAATGCTACCGTGACAGACTTGCAGAAGCATGGGGCGTCACACCTGTTGAGCTTGTTGCGGGTACGGAATCGACCTGTGTCGGCTGCGATACATGGGAACAGCGCGGCATGGTATTCTTCCCGGATTCCTGCTTTTATGAATTCATTCCGGAAGCGGAAATGCTCAGAAGCCTTGACGATGAAAGCTATGCCCCCTCGACCTGCCTTATTAACGAGGTCAAGACCGGAGCAAAGTATGAGCTTGTGATAAGCGTGTTCCACGGCGGCGCCTTTATGCGCTACCGGATAGGCGATGTCTATCGCTGCACCGAGGAAAGTGTATCCGGAAGCCTCCCGAGATTCACATATGTTGACAGGATACCGACCGTTATCGACATTGCGGGATTTACGAGGATAACCGAAAAATCCATCAGCGAGGTCATCAGACTGTCAAAGCTCGGCATCGGCGATTTCATAGCCTGCAAGGAATTCGATGAGCGCAATACGCCGTTTCTGCATATTTACCTTGAGGTGAAGCCGGAAGCGAGGAAAAACGACGTTGTGACAAAGCAGGTTTTAAGTGAGCATCTTGCGGTTTATTTCAGACATTTTGACAGTGACTACAAGGATCTCAAAAAGCTGTTAGATATTGAGCCACTGTCACTGTCGATACTGCCGTACGGCTGTATATCCGGCTTTGAGCGAGAGCGGGGGCTAAAGCTCAGACGCATAAATCCGGACGATTTTACTGTAAAAAATCTACTTGCATATTCTAAAACAATCGGAGAGGAGGAGCTGTGATGGGTGTATCGTTCATATATGTCAATATAGCTGCTGTCATATGCTTTTCTTTGATGTTCGTTGCATTCTGCGCAGCGGAAAAGAGCAGGGAAATGAACGCATGGATCTTCATGCTTGCAGACCTTGCGGTGTGGGCAGGGGGTACCCTGTTCATGAGGCTTGAGGTGCTTCATGCCTATGAACTGTGGTACTATGTCTCTCTGCTGGCACTTTTCGCACTGCCGTTTTTCGTTTACAACTATGTCTATCAGTTTGCGAACGCAAGATACAAAACCGTGAGGGTGATGTGGTTTGCGGTCACTGCGGTATTGCTTGTCGTATCCGCTACCGGTACCATACTCCCTCCGCCGGAGATCAGCTATACCGAGACGGGAAGCAAGGTCTTTACCTACAACATGGACTGGAAGGTGGCTATCCCCGTTGCCTACTGTCTTGCGCTTATCGCTTCGATAATCCCGCTTTTAAAGCAGATCCTCACCGAAAAGGGAAGACAGGCACCGGGCGTTAGGGAGCTTATCCTCGGTTTGCTCCTTCTCGCAACGGGCAATGTCGTACAGATACTTCCGGGCAATACCTTCCCGTTTGACACTCTGGCAGGTATAATCTTCTCACTCCTCATGTGTTCATCGCTCTATAAGCGCAGGATGTTCAACTCCTCGCTGATGGTGTCCAGTACGATACTCATGATCATATCCGGTATCGTATTCATTGCAGCCGGAGCGGCTCTTTTCCCGATGCTTTACGGCTACATCGAAAAGTACGGTGCCAATATCTTTTCCGCCGAGATTGAGGCGTTTGCACTGCTGTGTGCAGTGGTTTTCGGCGGGACCATGCTGTTTAAAAAGCTGCTGAGTGCGGTGTTCTCGGAAAAGGAGCAGCAGGAGTCACGCATTAAAAAATACAGTGATACCGTTTCAAAGACTCTTGATATTGACAGCATACTCAAAGAGACCGTCAAGGTCATAAGATCCGAGATTGCAGTTAACCAACTGTATATTTGCATTAAGGATAACGAAAGCTTCGTACCGGCTTTCAGCGCAATGCCGCTCAAGCCCGCACGCTTTTCGATAGCTGCAGATCACCCTTGCGTCAAATATTTCGAGCAGGGTGAAAATCAGCTTGTTCTGAAGGAATTTGCGTCAAATCCTCTCTATAAATCCATGTGGCAGAAGGAGAAGGACCTCTTCCAAAAGTACGAGGTATCAAGCATTTGCGCCATCAAAGACGGCTCCGAGGTCGTGGGACTTCTCCTGCTTGCTGATAAGGAGCGGGGCAGTGCATACACCTATGCCGACTTCTCGTTTATAAATACCGTCAGCTCCATTGCGTCCATTGCGATCAAGAACGCAGCCCTATATAAGCAGGTCGCCGAGAGGGAGCATCTTTTCAGCAGTATGACGGAATTTATACCGTATGTAATTTTTATCAAGAAGCGCGGCGAAAAAGAGCTTTGCTTTGTCAGTGCAAATACGGAGCGTGTGCTTGGACTTCCGACGCAGTATTTCTCAAAAAGAACGGCGATGGATGCCCTTGCAGACGGCTTCGGCAGAGAGCGTGCGGAGGAGATATGCCGCACCATGCACAATGAACCCGAGAAGGGCTATTACTGCGATACCCCGTTTGTCATGCGCAAGGATTGCCGTGAGATAACCATCCGCTCGGCATTCCTGCCTATCATATCCGACGGCAGAGTGTCGCACTATGTCTGCGTCGTAAACGACATCACAACGGACATCGAATCCAAAGAGCTGCTTTTAAACTCCGTTGAGATAGCAAAAAGCTCGAACAGGGCAAAGAGCGAATTTTTGTCCCACATGTCCCATGAGATACGCACACCCATGAACTCCATTGCGGGACTGACATATCTTGCGAGGGAGCAGGTGGGCAAGAACAATGAAAAGGAGCTGCTGTACTATCTCAATCAGATCGATCAGTCTTCGCAGTATCTTCTCAGCCTGCTCAATAATATTATGGATATGAGCAAGATCGAGAGCAACAAATTCGAGATCCAGCAAAAGCCCTTTAATATCAGACATATACTTGACGAGGTCTATGCGATATACAGCGCACAGATGACCGCAAAGCGGGTGAGCTTCAAATTCGACTCGGATAATATTCGTTATGAAGACCTTATCGGAGATGAGCTGTCACTCCAGAAAATATTGAATAATCTCCTGTCGAACGCATATAAATTCACGCCCTCCGACGGCACGGTAACACTTTCCGCAAGCCAGAAAAGGGTGAATGACAAGTCAGTTATAATGCATTTTGAAGTGCGTGATACAGGTATCGGCATAAGCCGCGATTTCTTAAACCGCATATTCGAGCCATATACGCAGGAGATTTCCTCAAACGGCAGCAAGGCAGCCGGCAGCGGCCTCGGCATGGCGATATGCAAGAGCATGGTAGACCTCCAGGGCGGTACAGTGAGCGTCGAGAGTGAACTCGGAAAAGGAAGCTGTTTTGCCGTTGACATCCCCTATGCGCTGTCCGCAACCGCAATAAAGGACAGCGAGACCGAGAGCCTCGACTGCACAGTTCTTAAGGACAGGCGGATCCTTGTTGTCGATGATGTCATGATAAATACGGTGATAACTGCAAAGCTTCTGGAGAAGCAGGGCGTCAAGGTCGATTGCGCCGAAAACGGCAAGGAAGCACTGCGTCTTTTCGAGGTGAATAACGACTACTATTATGATTGTATACTGATGGATATACAGATGCCGGTGATGGACGGCTTTGAGGCGGCATCCAGAATAAGAGCGGTGAACAAACGCTATGCTGCGATAGTGCCGATAGTTGCCATGACAGCCGACGCCTTTATAAGCGACATCAAAAACGGAAGCATAGCCGACTTCGATGACTATGTTATAAAGCCCGTCAAGCCGCAGGATCTGTATTCGAAGCTCATCGATATATTCAGACGCAGAAAATGAGGAGGCAGCATATGAAAGCCATTTTTGCGAACGGACGAAAAGCGGCAGATCGCTTTTGGGCGTGGAAGTATTTCATGCCGCTGATCCTCCTTATCGCCTGCATCGGAACGATCTTCGATGCGGCACTCCCCGCAATGTTCATACTCGTTGCGATAGCGACGCTTTTGCTTGTGTTCTGTGACGATCTCCTGTCGATAGCCTGTCCGCTGATGAGCATTTTCCTTTGCTCCATCGAGTTCTATAAGGACTATTCGGTGCTGACGGAATACATGTGGTATGCGATAATTCCCTTCGCCGCAGCGGTCGTATTTAACCTTATATACTACCGCCGCCCCTTCGTTCGGGGCAGGTTCTTCTACCCCCAGCTTGCGGTATCTATAGCCCTGTGTGCAGGCGGACTTTTCTGCATATCCGCAAAGGAGTATTTCTCTCCCGCGGCACTGTACCACAGCATAGGCTGCGGCTTCTTCATGCTGTTTATTTACTACCTCTGCTCATCGAGAATGTCTGCAAACAGAAGAAGCTATGACAGAACGGAGATTGTCGCAAGGGTGATATACGCAGCGGGACTTCTTGCGGCGTTTCTGGTGTTTAACTTTTATATAGACAATCTCGAAAGCTTCATAGAGCGTGGAAGCCTGCTGTTCTTCAAGCCAAGAAACTTCGTTTCAAGCATACTCATGATGGCACTGCCTATGAGCTGCATATATATAAAAAGAAACGATCTGCACATTGTTCCGCTGCTTTTAATGTACCTTGCGATGCTTATGACCGGCTCCAGAAGCGGACTTATCTTCGGCACATTCTCGCTGCTGTGCAGCCTTGCCTATGTGTATTTTACAAACAAAAAGAGCAGAAGGCTTTACAATACGCTGCTCATAATCGCCATAATCCCCGTTGCATACGCAACGATAAAATTCATCCCCTCACTGTATTCGTCGAGACTGTCCGATGGCTTCTTCAACGCCGGAGACGCAACGAGAATAAAGTTTATAAAGTACGGTATATCCGATTTCCTGCAATATCCCATCTTCGGCATCGGTATGGGCAACCTTGCTCATTTCGAGATCTTCAAGGCGTATACACCCGGCAGTATAGTCTACTTCCACAACATCGTGATCCAGGTCATGGCGTCGATGGGGCTCATCGGTATTTTTGCATATTTATTCAATTTCGCAACGAGGCTAAAGCTCCTGTGGCAGAACAGAAGAAACGAATCTACTGTCTTTGCGATCTCGTATTTTGCGATACTTCTTATGTCGCTAACAAATCCGGGGATATTCTGTCCCTTCCCCGAAGCCGCAATGCTCATTGTCATGTTTGCGGCAACGGAGTACAGGCGGGAAAGATAATTCTGATATAAGGAGGAGAAAGGAAATGAAAAAACTCTTGAGCATTGCTTTGTGCCTTGCCATGCTGCTCACGCTTGTTCCGTTTTCCGTATGTGCGGCAGAAATCGAGTACGAGACGGTGACGGGTACGATAATGTTCAATGCGGGACATGACGACATGGAGACCGACCATCCCTGTCCGTTTACCTACAGTGACGGCTACTTTACCGACACTGCGTATAATTACAGGCAGGATCTTGCGACAGTGACCATGGCTATGTGCCTTGCAGCCGGCAATGTTGCCGACCCCGCAAGCTACACCGAAGGCCCCGCAAACCTCAAAGACTTTTTCGATCAGATCGGCTTTGAGGACTTTGAGGCAAACGAAGACTTTGTGACGAGACCCGGGAGAAACACCTTCGGTGTGGGGATCGCCAACAAGGAGATCGTTGTTAACGGCGAAAAGTACACCGTTATCGCCATTGGACTCAGAGGCTGCGGCTACTATGCGGAGTGGGCAGGCGACCTCAATGTGGGACTTTACGGCGACCATGAGGGCTTTGCCATCTGCCGTGATACCGCAATGGCGTTTTTGAAGGACTATCTTGCGAAGCATGATGAGATAAGCGGAAAGATAAAGATCTGGTGTACAGGCTACAGCAGAGGCGCAGCGGGTGCCAATATGCTCGGTGGTGCCATAGATGATATGATAGTGGAGGGAAAGAGCTTTCGCAGTGACCTCAGCCTCTCGCTGAACGATGTTTATATCTATACATTTGAGGCACCCAAGGGCGCACATATATCCACGATAAATGGCAATGTATATAATAACATACATAATGTTGTCAATTACAACGACCTTGTCGTAAAGGTAGTACCCGAAAGCCTTGAAATGGGCAGATACGGCGTTGATCACTATATGCCGACCTCCGACTACGACAGTAATTACGCAGAACTCAAAGCCGATATGCTCGAAGTCTTCAAAACCTTTGAGAACGCAGGGGATTATCGCATTGACGATTTTAAGTATCTGACGATAAGCCCCACGGCAACGGTCGATAAGATCATTGCGTCAATAAAAGGCGACAAGATGACGCAGGGTGAATTTTTGGATAACCTTGTTGATGTTCTCTTTGCCGAACTCGGCTCCCGTGAGAATATTTACGCAATGCAGGGAGGCTTGCAGGAGCTTCTGGTTGTTTTAATCGGCACCTATCCCGATCAGTGGGATGCCGTAAAGAACAATCTTGTTTCCAATGCCAAGAATAATTTAAACGAGATCATTTTCACACTGATAAACGGCGGCGATGAATCGTCTGTAGAGCTTATCGCAAACATCATCTTAAGGTCACTTTCCGATGCGGGGATCACGGATGTAAACGCCGATGAGGTTAAGGAGATCGTAAGAGACCTCGTAGAGTTTGCACTTCCTCTTGTTATGAAGTACCCCGATGAGATAGCGACCCTGCTTTACAATGTCGTCGGAATAATGTCCGCACATTACGGTGAGCTGGGCATGTCATGGATGCTGACCATTCCCGAAAACTATATGACGGATAAGCAGCAAAAGAGCGCAATGCCCTTTGACGATGTTGAGCGCAGCACATGGTGCTACGGTGAAGTGAAATATGTCTACGATAAGGGTATGATGAACGGCAAGACCCTGACGGCATTTTTGCCCGACGGCATAGTAAACAGGGGACAAGTGGTAACGGTGCTTTACCGCCTTGCCGGTTCCCCCTCGGTAAAGGGGATGAGCTGCGACCTTAAGGATGTCAAGGGCTCATGGTGCTCCGATGCCGTGATTTGGGCATATAATGAGGGCATAGCAAAGGGCTTTGACGACGGCTGCTTCCGTGCCGATGAGCTTGTGACAAGAGAGCAGCTTTCCGCTTTCCTGTTCAGATACAGCGGCGAAAAAGCCTCCGGAAGAAGCTTCACCGGCAGCTTCTCGGACGAAGCCTCGGTCGGAGCATTTGCGAGAGAAGCAATGATCTGGGCAACTGAAAACGGCATAATCAACGGCACAAACGACGGAAGACTCGACCCCAAGGGTAATGCAACAAGAGCGCAGTTTGCCTGCATGATAGCAAGGTTTGACCGCAGCATCACCTGATGTGATACCGTATACTAAGACAAGGTGTTTTTCACCTTGTCTTTTTTTGCGGTGCGTGGTAAAATATAATGATAAAATATGCGGAGGTCGGAATGGATTTTAAGCTTGTTTCACCGTATAAGCCAATGGGCGATCAGCCTCAGGCTATTGACACACTGGTAAACGGCATAGAAAACGGAATAGATGAGCAGATTTTGCTCGGCGTTACCGGCTCCGGCAAGACTTTTACGATGGCAAGCGTCATCGAAAAGATAAACCGTCCAACGCTTGTGCTTGCGCATAACAAAACGTTGGCGGCACAGCTTTGTGCGGAATTTAAAGAGTATTTTCCGGAAAATGCGGTAGAATACTTTGTCTCGTATTATGACTACTATCAGCCGGAGGCATACATTCCGCACACCGATACCTTTATTGAGAAGGACAGCTCGATAAACGACGAGATCGAAAGACTGCGCCACAGTGCCACCTCAAGCCTTTTCGAGCGCAGGGATGTTATTGTTGTATCCTCGGTCTCGTGCATATACGGCCTCGGTGACCCCATA
This sequence comes from uncultured Oscillospiraceae bacterium, assembly GCA_964562265.1. Lineage (GTDB taxonomy): Bacteria > Bacillota > Clostridia > Oscillospirales > Oscillospiraceae > F23-B02. The sequence goes on along the minus strand of CAZLSN010000008.1, from coordinate 8,271 downwards.
GATTATGCCGCAATGGTGATCTCGCTCAGAGCGGGTCAGGAGCGTAACTTCGATGAGCTTCTTTTAAAGCTTTTGGAGATCAGATACGAGAGAAACGACATTGCCTTCGAGCGCAACACCTTCCGTGTCAGAGGTGACACGGTGGATATTTATCCCGCATATTCAAACGATACTGCGATAAGGGTCGAGTTCTTCGGCGACGAGATCGACAGGATAAGCGAAATAAACGCAGTAAGTGGAGCGGTTGTGCGCCACCTTTCCCATGTTGCGATATACCCGGCAAGCCACTATGTCGTCAGCCGTGAGAAAATGAACCGTGCCATAGGCGAGATTCGCAGGGAGTGCGATGAAAGAGTGGCATGGTTTAAAGAAAAGGGCAAGCTCATAGAGGCACAGCGCATTGAGCAGCGAACCAATTACGACATCGAGATGATGCAGGAGATAGGCTATTGCAGCGGTATTGAAAACTACTCACGGATAATATCCGGCAGAGCGGAGGGCAGTGCCCCAATGACGCTGCTTGACTATTTCCCCAAGGACTTCCTCATGTTCATCGACGAAAGCCATGTAACCGTTCCGCAGGTAAGAGCGATGTACAGGGGAGACAGGGCAAGAAAGGAATCGCTTGTAGAGTACGGCTTCCGTCTGCCTTCGGCCTTCGATAACAGACCGCTCAAGTTCGATGAGTTTTCCGAACGCATAAATCAGGTCGTCTATGTTTCCGCTACCCCCGCCGATTACGAAAAAGAGAGAGCGGGAGCCATAGCGGAGCAGATAATCCGTCCCACGGGACTTGTTGATCCCGAGATCTCGGTAAGACCGATCGAGGGTCAGATCGACGATCTAATCGGCGAGATAAGAGGCAGAATAGATAAGAATCAGCGTACCTTAGTCACAACGCTCACCAAAAAGATGGCGGAGGATCTTTCCGAATACCTCGGTAATGTCGGCATAAAATGCCGATATATGCACCACGATGTCGGTGCGATAGAGCGCATGGAGATAATCCGCAGCTTAAGACTCGGTGATTTCGATGTCCTTGTCGGCATAAACCTTCTCCGCGAGGGACTTGACCTTCCGGAGGTGAGCCTTGTTGCGATACTCGATGCGGATAAAGAGGGCTTCTTGCGCAGCGAAACAAGCCTTATCCAGACAATAGGCAGAGCAGCGAGAAACGCCGAGGGACTTGTTATCATGTACGCCGACACCGTTACGGATTCGATGCACAGGGCAATAAGCGAGACCGAACGCCGCCGCAAGAAGCAGACCGAGTATAATACCGCAAACGGCATTGTTCCCAAAACCATAACAAAGAGCATAAAGGACATTCTCGAGATTTCGACCGACGGTAAGCATACGGCAAAGCGTGCCGACGGCGTTAAGATGACCGTATCAGAGCGAAAAGCGGAGATAGAGCGTCTTGAAAAGCAGATGAGATCGGCAGCGAAGATGCTCGAATTTGAGCTTGCGGCACAGCTCCGTGACGAGATAATAAGACTTCGTGGAGGAAACTGAAATGAAGCTGATGATACTTGACGGCAACAGCATAATAAACAGGGCTTTTTTCGGCATCAGGGCTCTTAACGCCCCCGACGGCAGCCCAACCAATGCCATATACGGCTTTCTTTCGATCTTCCGCAAGCTGTTTGAGAGCGAAAGGCCCGACGCCGTCTGTGTTGCCTTTGACCTGAAAGCGCCGACCTTCAGACATGTTAAATACAAGGAATACAAGGCCCAGCGCAAGGGAATGCCGGAAGAACTTGCACAACAGATGCCCACCATGAAGGAAGTCCTCGACGCAATGGGCGTTCGCCGTCTGGAGCTTGAAGGCTTTGAGGCGGACGATATAATCGGTACCGTTAGCAAAATATGCGAAAAAAAGGGCTGGGACTGCCGCATAATCACAGGCGATAAGGACAGCTTCCAGCTTATAACCGACAGCACCCATGTCATACATTACAAAAGCCGTATGGGACAGACGGAGACAAAGGAATACGATCCCAATGCCTTTTTCGAGGAATACGGATTTGCACCGAAGTATATCGTCGATCTCAAAGCCCTCATGGGTGACAGTTCGGACAATATTCCCGGTGTTGCCGGAGTCGGAGAAAAGACGGCAATGGGACTTATCCGCAGCTTCGGCAGCTTAAACGGTGTTTATGAGAGCATTGAGTCCCCGGAAATAAAAGAGGGAGTTCGCAAAAAGCTCAGGGACGGAAAGGAAAGCGCGGAGCTGTCGTATGAGCTTGCGACCATCTTCACCGAGTCACCGATCGACTTAGACCCCGAAAGCTGTCGCTGGAATGAAGATTATAAGCCTGAACTTTACGGCGTGTTTAAACGCTTAGGCTTCAATAAATTCATTGAAAAATGGGGCATTGAGGAAAGCGTCGAGGTAAGTCTGCCGGAGGCAAAACTGCAAATCTTTGAACATGTTGAAAACGCAAGCTTTGAAAAGCTTAAAGCGGCAATAGAAAACGCAGAGATCATAGCGGTCGAGGCACTGTCCGATCTTGACGGGATAGAGATATGCGACGGCAAGAGCGTTTACACCGCCCTTTGGACGGAGTTGGGCGACAATTATTCAAAGCTTCTGAAGCTCGTTTTTTCCGAAGATGTACCCAAGATCGGACATAATGTGAAAAATCTAATGTCCCTTCTCATAAAGGAAAAGCTCCCCATGGGCGGCTTTGTGAGCGATACGGCACTGGCAGCCTATCTTCTTAACGCAACCGAAAGCGACTACCCCTTGGAGCGGGTGACCATGCGCTACCTCGGCTGCGAAAAGCACGGTACCGAGGCAATGTATCTTTTAAAGCCGGTGCTGGAGGCTAAGATCGCAGAGCTTGACATGGACTATCTATACCGCAGCATAGAGCTTCCGCTTTGTGAGGTGCTTGCACAGATGGAGGCAAGCGGGTTTTTGATCGACAAAGCAGCACTTGCCGAGTTCGGTGAGAGCCTGAGCGTTGATATTGAGACGCTTAAAGAGCGCATATGGGAAATGGCAGGCGGTGAATTCAATATAAATTCACCGAAGCAGCTTGGCGATGTGCTGTTTAACAAATTAGGTCTGCCTTCGGGCAAAAAGACCAAAACCGGATGGAGTACCAATGCCGATGTACTCGAAAAGCTGCGTGATAAGCACCCCATAGTCGATACGGTGCTTGACTATCGTATGCTCACAAAGCTCAAATCCACCTATGCCGACGGACTTTTAAAGCTTGTAACACCCGACGGCAGAATCCACACTAACTTCCAAATGACCGTCACCGCAACCGGCAGACTGTCAAGCACGGAACCGAACCTTCAGAATATTCCCGTTCGCAGGGAACTCGGTGCCGGAATCAGAAAAATGTTCATCGCACCGCAGGGAAAGCTCCTTGTCGATGCGGATTACAGCCAGATAGAGCTTCGTCTCCTTGCTCATATTTCGGGCGATGAGCATATGCGCAGCGCATTTTTGATCGGGGAGGACATTCATACTGTAACGGCGGCACAGGTCTTCGGCATCCCCGTTTCCGAGGTGACACCCGATCTGAGACGCAGAGCAAAGGCTGTCAACTTCGGCATAGTTTACGGCATATCGTCATGGTCGTTGTCTCAGGACATAGGAGTTATGCCCTATGAAGCCAAGGAATACATGGATGCCTATCTGTCCAACTACTCCGGCGTTCGCAGCTATATGGATGACATAGTCAAAAAGGCAAAAAGTGACGGCTATGTTTCGACGGAGTACAATCGCCGCCGTGAGCTTCCGGAGCTTCATTCGTCGAACTTTAACACACGCTCCTTCGGTGAGAGAGTAGCCCTGAATATGCCCATTCAGGGTACAGCGGCCGATATAATAAAGCTTGCGATGGTTCGTGTTTACAAGAGACTCAATGAGGAAAAGCTTGAATCCAGGCTCATATTGCAGGTGCATGACGAGCTTATTTGCGAATGCCCCGAAAACGAGGCGGCAAAGGTCGCAGAGATACTCAGGGAAGAGATGGAGAATGCGGCAAAGCTGTCCGTACCGCTGACGGTCGATGCGGCATCGGGACACAGCTGGGCGGAGGCACACTGATGATGGATTTTGAACAAGCCGGCTATGCCTTGGATGAGCTTATTGATGAGCTGCCGGAGGGCATATTCAAGGATTTAAACGGCGGCGTTAATTTAATAGAGGACGAAAAGAAAAGCGAGGACGGCAGATACACCCTCGGCACCTACTTTGTCAACGGCATGGGACGATATATCGAGATATACTACGGCTCATTTATCGGACTCTACGGCGAAACGGATGATGAGCTGTTTAAGAAAAGACTCAAAAAGACGCTTCATCATGAGCTGACTCATCATGTTGAGAATATGGCGGGTGACAGAAGCCTTGAGCGTTGGGACGAGAGACAAAGCCAGCTCTGCGGTTTCGGCGACATCGAGGTTCACAGCATATTGTTTATCGATCTGAGACGCAGAGCAAAGGCTGTCAACTTCGGCATAGTTTACGGCATATCGTCATGGTCGTTGTCTCAGGACATAGGAGTTATGCCCTATGAAGCCAAGGAATACATGGATGCCTATCTGTCCAACTACTCCGGCGTTCGCAGCTATATGGATGACATAGTCAAAAAGGCAAAAAGTGACGGCTATGTTTCGACGGAGTACAATCGCCGCCGTGAGCTTCCGGAGCTTCATTCGTCGAACTTTAACACACGCTCCTTCGGTGAGAGAGTAGCCCTGAATATGCCCATTCAGGGTACAGCGGCCGATATAATAAAGCTTGCGATGGTTCGTGTTTACAAGAGACTCAATGAGGAAAAGCTTGAATCCAGGCTCATATTGCAGGTGCATGACGAGCTTATTTGCGAATGCCCCGAAAACGAGGCGGCAAAGGTCGCAGAGATACTCAGGGAAGAGATGGAGAATGCGGCAAAGCTGTCCGTACCGCTGACGGTCGATGCGGCATCGGGACACAGCTGGGCGGAGGCACACTGATGATGGATTTTGAACAAGCCGGCTATGCCTTGGATGAGCTTATTGATGAGCTGCCGGAGGGCATATTCAAGGATTTAAACGGCGGCGTTAATTTAATAGAGGACGAAAAGAAAAGCGAGGACGGCAGATACACCCTCGGCACCTACTTTGTCAACGGCATGGGACGATATATCGAGATATACTACGGCTCATTTATCGGACTCTACGGCGAAACGGATGATGAGCTGTTTAAGAAAAGACTCAAAAAGACGCTTCATCATGAGCTGACTCATCATGTTGAGAATATGGCGGGTGACAGAAGCCTTGAGCGTTGGGACGAGAGACAAAGCCAGCTCTGCGGTTTCGGCGACATCGAGGTTCACAGCATATTGTTTATCTGCGATGACGACTCTGCCCTTGCACCTGCCGCTGCGGAGTATTTTGCGCAATACAAGGGAGCGGAGCTTTACGACATTTCGGCATCTTCCGCCGGAATAATCGCAGGAGACAAGGTGAACCCCAAGGCGATAAAGGCGGGAGACTTGGAGCCTTTGTCAAAGCATGTTCCCACAGCCGTAACAAGAGAGCTTATCGAGACGCACGATGTTGTGCTGTGCATGAGTATGAGGCAGGCGGAGGAACTTTCGAGGCTCTATCAGGAGCTTGACGAAAGAATAATGTGCCTTGCGGATTACGATATTGAGACGCCGACCCTGCCCTTCGGCTGGAAAAAGTGTATGAATACCCTGCTGGACGAGGTCCTGGCGGTGATCGATGAGCTTAATCAGGAGCGGGAAAATGAGCTTTGATATTTGTGATGCTCGAAAAGAACATGTAGCCGGGATCAGGGCATTGGAGGAGCGATGCTTTTCCGTTCCGTGGACTGAGGAACAGATAGAATCACAGCTTACGGACGAGAGTCATATTTTCCTTGCGGCACTTGATGAAAACGGCAGCGTTCTGGGATATATCGGGCTGATGTTCGTCCTCGACGAGGGCTATATCTCCAATGTCGCCGTAGCCGAAGGCGCAAGGGGAAAGGGCATTGCAAAGGCTCTCATTGCCGAGATCACAGAAAGAGCAAGGTCAAATAACCTGAGCTTTATTACGCTTGAGGTCAGAGAGAGCAATGCTCCGGCAAGATCGCTGTACTCCGGCTGCGGATTTGCCGATGTCGGAATTCGGAAAAACTACTACGCATTTCCTAAGGAAGATGCTATACTTATGACACTGTATCTGAAATGAGGGAGCAATTTGAAAATCTTATCTTTTGAATCCTCCTGCGACGAAACGGCGGTAGCTGTTGTCGAGGACGGCAGGAAGGTACTCACGGATCAAATATTCTCACAGGCTGATCTCCATGCCGTCTACGGCGGTGTTGTACCCGAGATCGCATCGAGAAGTCATGTGGAGGTCATATCCCGCCTTGCCGAGCGCGCAATATCGGCAGCGGGGATAACAAAAAGCGACATCGATGCAGTCGGTGTGACCTACGCTCCGGGACTTATAGGCACGGTGCTTGTTGGACTGAACTTTGCAAAATCGGCAGCACTTGCACTTAATGTACCGCTCATACCGGTGCATCATATAAAAGGCCATGTGGCGGCAAACTACATAGCCTATCCCGAGCTTGAGCCTCCCTTTCTGTGCCTTGCCATATCAGGCGGCAACACGCTTATCATAGATGTCAGAAGCTACACCGATATGCATATCATCGGAGCGACGAGAGACGATGCGGCAGGGGAGTGCTTTGATAAGACGGCAAGAGTGCTGGGACTTCCGTACCCCGGTGGAAAGCATATTGACAAGCTGTCGCAGGGTGGAGACGATAAGAAGTATAAGCTCCCCAGAACGCATATCGACGGCTGCCCCTACGACATGAGCTTTTCGGGACTGAAAACCGCTGTTATAAACCTTGTCCACAACGCCGAGCAAAAGGGTGAGGAGCTTGACAGAGCATCGCTTGCTGCATCCTTCACCGCAGCAGTGAGCGATACGCTGGTACCCAGAACGATGGCGGCGGCAAAGGAACTCGGCTATAAGAAGATCGCCATAGCCGGAGGAGTTGCGGCAAATTCGAGGATAAGAGCGGATTTCAAAGCGGCAGCGGAAAAGGACGGTTGTACGCTTTATGTACCGCCGCTGAGTCTCTGCGGTGATAACGGTGCCATGATAGGCTCTCAGGCGTATTACGAATACCTTGCGGGCAACCTTGCGGGAACCGATTTAAACGCATATGCGAATATGGAGCTTTGAATATGAGCGTACATGACGGACACAGACAGAGAATTAAAGAGCGTTACGCCCAAACGGGACTTGAGGGCTTCAGCGATCATGCCGTACTGGAGTTCCTGCTTTTCTATGCAGTTCCGAGGAAGGATACAAACGAACTTGCCCATCTCCTTCTTGAGCATTTCGGTACACTGACTGCGGTATTGGAGGCGGATAAGGAGGATCTTATGCAAGTCAAAGGCATAGGTGATAATGCCGCTACACTCATAAGCCTCATCCCGCAGATAAGCAGACGCTATATGGAGCATAGGACGATACCCAAAAAGCAGATAAAGGATAGCAAGGACGCTGCTCAGTATTTCATATCGAAGTTTGCGTATGAGTACAACGAGGTGGCATATGCGATGTTCCTTGACACGAAACACACCATTATATGCACTAAAGAGATAGGCAGAGGAGTTATAAACGGCCTTGAGCTAAGTGTCAGAAGTCTTGTCGAAGCATGTATAAAGCTCCACGCACAGGCTGTTATAGTTGCGCATAATCACCCCAATGCCGAGATAAATCCCTCGTCCGAGGATGAGTTTTTCACCATCTCACTCAAAAAGGCGCTCTACCTTGTGGACATAGAGCTGCTTGACCACATCATAGTCTCCGGTAATGACTATTTGTCTCTGAGAAGTATAGGTGTTATGTAAACAGTTATTTGTTACCGATTTGTATCAATTTGCGTTTTCGGCAATTGCCTGAAAATAGTAAATTGCCGAAAAACGATTGATATATCGGCAAAAAGCGGGTGTTGAAAAAGCTGTTGAAAATGTTGATAACTATTTGAAAAATTATTATCAAAGAGCATTATGAAAACCTTTTTTGCAATTATCGGATTCCCGAAAAGCCTTGAATTTCAACGACATTTTTCGCCACGGACTTTTGAAAACTTCAAACTTTTTAAAGTTTGAGACTTAAAATTATACGAAATGTATTTTAAGTGACGATTGACTTTGCGCTGCCTTTGTGCTAAAATAATGCCTCGGTATTGCTGGTGTGGCTCAATGGCAGAGCATCTCACTCGTAATGAGA
>CAZLSN010000007.1:0-36463 GCA_964562265.1 uncultured Oscillospiraceae bacterium | reverse complement strand
AGCCTTCGATTGCACCGTGAACGTCGTTGGAGTGGAGGATGATGGTCTTGCCCTCAAGATCCTTAACAACGGGAGACTCGGCTGCATCGATCTTGTAGAAGCTCATTGCATAGTTCTGATCGGAAGCACTCTGATAGCGATATACGGTGAAGTAGTTGCTGTATACCTGGAGATACTGGTCATTGCCGCTGAACTTTGCGGTGTCAGCAACGAGGTACTTGCCGTCTTTAAGCTGGAAGAGGGTGTTAGCACCTGCTTCGTCAACGAGACGAACATTGGAGCTATCCATGTACAGGTACTTGCCGCTTGCTTCAACGAAGCTGTACTTGCCGTTTTCGTCAATGGAAACGGTGAGAACTGCTGCGTTTTCGGGAACGGTCATCTTGTCATCAGCGGGGGTGACGGATGCGGTCTTCAGTTCGTCCTTGGTAGTACCGTTGTTGCTGTTGGTGTAGGTATATGACTCAGCGGTCATAACCTTGCCGTTGCCTGCGTTGTAGATAACGATCTGGTCGCCGTCAGCAATGGTTTCAACCTTTGTTGCGGTGACGGTGGTGGTTTCCTCTACTGCAAATGCAGGGATGGCAAGAGAGAATACCATCGCAAGAACAAGCAGCAGAGAAAGCAGTTTTTTGGTGCTTTTCATTTTGTTCCTCCTATTTTAAAATGTTTGTAAAATTATAAGAACGCTGAGTGTATTATATCATAGCCGATTTGTTTTTTGAAGAACTTTAAATCTGAAACTTTTTACAGTTTTCCACCGCCTTGTTTGTCGAAAACGACGAATAACGCTTTACATCGCTAAATCGTGTCGAGCGATCCCGCTTGACAATTCTTTATTAAATGGTATAGTTAATGCTGGTGAATCACCGGTGGCGATTTGCTTGATATCTCAACTCGGGCGTTTAAGATGGACAAATGAACGGCGATATTCGATTTCTTGTATATCGTTCGGAGTGATGAATATGCGTACTATTTTCAAAAACAAGCTTTTTAAGGTGCTGATCGGCGTTTTGGTGGCGATCGTTCTTCTGGTCGTCATCGTTATGGAACTCGTCGGCGGCTTTGAACTTATGCATTTTAACTCGGGCTCCATTACCGACTGGAGACTCGGCGGCACGATCGAGGGCGTATCCTCCCCCCACGACGGTATAAGCTCCGACATCCGAGGCTTTGACTGGTTCGAGGAAGACGGCGAAATGGGCTTCCAAAGCTCCGGCGGCACCCGATATTATATGGGCTATTACCCCTCGGACGGCATCGGCGGCTTCCGTATCGTCGGATTCTTCTCCGCCGAAAAGGTCTATTCCGTGCTGTCCATTCGTGTGGGTGACGATCTGAGCGATGCAACGATGCAGCTTCTGGATAAGGGCTACTCGATGCAAAGCGGCGGACTGAACAAATGCTCCGCCATAAACGGTCATGTGACCGTTACACTTTATTTTGAACACGGCGTCGTGACTCAAATCGAGGCACGGCTGAAGTAATTTACAAAGGAGATAATATCTATGAACGCTTACCTTGACATATCCCCCGAGGTAAAACAGGCAATCGCAGAGGGCAAGCCCGTCGTCGCTCTGGAGAGCACTATCATTTCCCACGGTATGCCCTACCCCAAAAATGTGGAGACCGCAATGCTCGTTGAGCAGACTATCCGTGACAACGGTGCAGTTCCCGCTACCATCGCAATCATCGGCGGAAGACTCAAAGCAGGTCTTTCCTCCGAGGAGATAGAGTACCTCGGCAAGTCCGGCCGCAATGTCGCAAAGGCAAGTCGCCGTGACCTCGCAGCCATCGTCGCTCGCAAGGCAGACGGTGCCACCACCGTCACCACCACCATGATAATCGCTCACATGGCAGGCATAAAGGTCTTTGCCACCGGCGGTATCGGCGGTGTTCACAGGGGTGCCGAGACCACCATGGACATCTCCGCCGACCTCGAAGAGCTTGGCAGCACCCCCGTTATGGTCGTGTGTGCAGGTGCAAAGAGCATCCTCGATCTCGGCCTGACCCTTGAGTATCTCGAGACCAAGGGTGTTCCCGTTATCGGCTACGGTACCGATGAGCTTCCCGCATTCTACACCCGCAGCAGCGGCTTCGGCGTCGATTACCGTGCCGATTCCCCCGAGGAGCTTGCTGCAATGTTCAAGGCGCAGCTCGGTCTGGGCATGAAGGGCGGTATGCTCGTCACCAACCCCATCCCCGAGGAGTACGCAATGGACAAGGCAGTCATCGATTCCGCCATCGAGACCGCAGTTGCAGAGGCAAAGGCAAACGGCATCCACGGCAAGGAGACCACCCCCTTCCTGCTTGCAAAGGTCGTTGAGCTCACCGGAGGCGACAGCCTCGAGAGCAATATTCAGCTCGTTCTGAATAACGCCATCCTCGCAGCGAAAACCGCAGTCGAGCTCTGCAAGTAAGACGAAATATCAGGCCCCCGATGTGCCGAACACATCGGGGGCATTTCACTTTGCAAAGCAACATTTCACAAATCCCGCAGAGACTTATATCATTAAAAAAGCAAGCCTTTCGGCTTGCTTTTTACTTGGCGGATAGGGTGGGATTCGAACCCACGGACGGTTGCCCGTCACCTGATTTCGAGTCAGGGCCGTTATGACCACTTCGATACCTATCCGTATTTAACCTGTTATTCCGACAGCTCGTCAAAATCGTAGCCGTCGTCAAGATCCATGCTCATCTCACCGACACGCATACGGCGCTTTATCTTAAGCTCCTCGACGCTTTCGTGGATAAGCTCCTTGACCTCAAAGGGCTGCTTTACATTCTTCACCAAAAGCTGCGGCGTAGTCTTATCCGTCGAGGTGATGATTATCGACCCGACGCCGAAGATGCGCTGCCAAAGGCTCTGGCTTGCGCTGAGATCACGGATGCGGTAGAGCAGGATTTCCTCTTGACGGACATTCAGAAATCCCTTGCGAACGAAGAAGCGATCCTCGCTCAGAGCATATCTCGTAAAGGTGATGGGCATACCGAGTATGCGCTTTCTGTCGCTCCAAAGCTCCTTTATCTTCGATACGAGTTTTGCCATTTTCGTCAGCTCCTCATTCGCATTTTCTCCATTGTACATAATTTGCAGACAAAAATCAAGAGACTAACGCAATATTTCACCTCCGATGCTGGACAAAGCCGCAATTTGGTTATATATTAAATTGGTTGGTTAACGAATAATTCGGAGCGGCGCTTATGCAGGAAATGAAGGACAAAATTTTATATGCGGGACGCTACTTCCGCACATTCTACCGTTGGCTGCTTGTCGCAACGATCACCGGTGCGGTTTGCGGTGTCGTCGGTTCGGCATTCAACCTCGCAGTAAGCTATGCTACCGATATGAGACTGGGGCATCCGTGGCTTGTGCTTCTGCTGCCTGTCGGCGGTATGCTCATAGCTGGTATCTACCGCGTGACCGGCATGGAGGGCGAAGGCACCAACAACATCATTGACTCCGTTCACGAGGGTGAGCGGCTGCCCATTTTGCTTGTTCCGGCGATATTCCTCGCAACAGCGATAACGCACCTGTTCGGCGGTTCAGCCGGCAGAGAAGGTGCCGCACTGCAAATAGGCGGCAGCCTCGGCTACAATGTCGGCAACGCACTGCACCTTGACGATAAGGACATGCGCATCGTCACCCTCTGCGGCATGAGCGCGGTGTTTGCGGCACTGTTCGGCACTCCGCTGACTGCGGCGATATTTGCGCTGGAGGTCATATCCGTCGGCGTCATCTACTACTCGGCGTTCATGCCCTGCCTTGTGTCTTCGCTCATCGCCTATGCGATCTCACGGATATGCGGCATAGTCCCCATGAGCTTTGCCATCGCCTTTGCGCCGATGGAGGTCACGACGACGATAAAGGTCGTCATCATAGGGCTTGTGTGTGCGGCGGTGAGCATCGTGTTCTGTGTTGTCATGCACAAAAGCGAAAAGCTGGCGGCAAAATATATGAAGGATCCGTTTTTGAAGGCTCTTGTCGGCGGACTGATCGTTGTGCTGCTGACCGTGATTTGCGGCAGCGGCGACTATAACGGTGCCGGCATCGATGTCATTGAGTCTGCACTGACGGTGGGCAAGGCGCCGGATTGGGGCTTCCTGTGGAAGATCGTTTTCACGGCGGTCACCATAGGCTGCGGCTTTAAGGGCGGCGAGATCGTGCCGACCTTCTTCATCGGTGCGACCCTGGGCTGTCTTGTGGGGCCGCTTGTCGGACTGTCGGCACCCTTTGCGGCGGCGTTGGGTCTTGCGGCGGTGTTCTGCGGAGCGGTCAATTGCCCCATTGCATCCATCATTTTGAGCGTTGAACTTTTCGGCTCGGCAAACCTCATATACTTTGCGCTGGTGTGCGGCATATCCTACATGCTGTCCGGCTACTACGGACTGTACAGCAGCCAGAAGATCATGTACTCGAAAACAAGAGCGGAATTCATTAACCGCCATGCGTTGTAAATACAGGGTAATAAAACAGACAGTGCTTCCGAAGCGAGGCATTGTCTGTTTTGTTGCGGGGCAGTTAGATTTGCCGAAATGCGAAACAGAACGGCGGCGGAAAGGCTAAGTTCATGCCTCCCCTTACACAAGGGAGCCATGAGGCACAACAAAAAAACGGACAGGGCAAGCGGAACGCTTGTCCTGTCCTTATTGTCGGTTTTATTTTGCGGATCTGCGGGCTTCCTCAAAGCGTTTCTTGGCTTCCTCGTATTCCCGCTGCGCCTTCTTGAGGGCTTCGAGCTGAGCGTTGGATTCCTCGATGCGCTCCGCCTCCTCGTTGAGCCTGCGAGTCTCCTCGGCAAGCTCCTCGGCGGTCATGCCCTCGGTCTTTTCATCATTTGTCTCTGTCTCGGTCTCTGCATCGCCGCCCAAAAGCACCGCCCTGTATGCGTTGCGGCACATGAGTGCTATGACTGCCGCACAGACGGAAGCAACCGCAAGGACGATAAGTGCCGTATTTTGCAGTGAGCCGCTGCCCGCTGCCTCACCTGCCTTATCCAAATAGGAATAGGCAAAGCTCCGGCTGCCGTTTAACAGTCCGTACAGCAGGAAGCCCACCGAAAGAGCCGCTGCGGCTATCGCCGAAAACGCCGCGAGGTTCAGCTTCGCACCCGTGGGAACAAGGGCTGCGACTATGCCGACGATGCCCGCTATCGCACAGACTATCCCCGCCGCGATCAGCAGAACATACAGGCTTTGACGCACCGTCATTTCCTCGTTGACATCGTCGGTGTTGGTGTCGATGAACAGCTTTGCCGCCTCGATGACGCTTCGGTAATCTCTCTCATCGGCAACATTTTTGGCTATGCCGGGGATCTTCATAAGCTCCTCGACACCTGCCTTCACCAGTGCCTCGGCATCGTCATACTCCTTGAGATTTTCGAGAACGGACTCCAGCTCCTCGGCACTTGCCTCCACGGTGGCGCGACCCTCGTCGAGCTGTGCCTTGGATGCCGCAAGCTGCTTCTTGCCCGCATCGAGCTGTGCCTTTGACGCATCGAGCTGCGCTTTGGCGGCGTCGAGCTGTGCCTTGCCCTCGTCGAGCTGACGCTTGCCCTCGTTAAGCTGCGCCTGCGCCGCCGATATTTGCTTTTCCGCAGCGGCTATCTGAATGCTTGCCTCGGCAAGCTGTGCCTTACCTTCCTCATATGCAATGACGACATCCTGCGCACTTGCATAGCCGTATCTCTGGGCGATGGGGTCTGCGAGGTACTTTGTGTATTCGTACACCTTGCCGTCGGCAAGATTCACATATTCCTTTATCAGATTGTACACCGGAGTGACACTGTTGAGCATATCCTCACTCTCGGCATACTGAGCCTTTGCCTCGGCAAGCTGCGCCTTGGCGACATCGAGCTGCTCACAGGCGTTCTCGTACTGGGCATACTTTTCGTCATACTGCTTCTTTGCGGCATCGTACTGCTTTTTGCCCTCATCGTACTGCTTCTGTCCCGCATCGAGCTTGTCCTTGCCGGCTTCATACTGCTGCTGACCCTGCTCAAGCTGCTCGGAGCCTATCTGATCGACGACCGTTCCCTCGGTGGCATCGAGGATGTCCTGCTTGTGCTGCTCCTCTTCCTCCTCGAGACGGATAACGCCCTCCTCGGTCACCGTGGTGATCTCGGTGATGACGCTGCGCTGGCTCTTGGTGTAGCGCATGATCGCCGAAACATCGTCGGTTCCGATCACTCCGGCATATATGCCGAAGATGGCGGCGACAACAAGGCAGACGCTTATTACCGTCAGCAATGTCCTTTTCATAGTATCTTTCCTTTCTCTGGGGCAAGCTCAATTCCCCTTTGAGCCTGCCTTTTCTTTCAGTGCCGCAGCCTCGAAATCTCCCTCAAATCTCGGCGGCACGGTGAATTTCAGCTTTTTTGAAATTTTGGTCTTGTGTATCAGCTTATCTCCCCAGATAAGCACCTGCGGCAGAACGAACATAACAAGCACAAGAGATATTGCCGTGCCTCTGCCGAGAGCGATACCGATACCGGAGGTGGTCGCCTCACTGGTCATGAGACCGATAAGGAGACCCGCACAGGCAAGTATACTGCCCGAAGTGATGAGCGTGGGCAGCGCACCGTTTAATGCGCCGATCACGGCATCCTTTCTGTCAAGCCGCTCTCTCAGCTCAAGGTAGCGGTTTGAAACGACTATTGCATAGTCTATATTTGCGCCCATCTGTATCGAGCTGACGATAAGGTAGCCGACAAAGAATATGGCACTGTCCGTGAAATAGGGTATCGTGAAGTTTATCCATATACTGCCCTGGATCACGGTTATGAGCAGGAAGGCAAGTCCCACCGAGCGGAAGGTGAAGATTATAACCACGACGACGAACAGCAGTGATAAAAGTGTCGTCATGATCTGGTCGTTGCCGAATGACATTTCGCAGTCCCTTGCGCAGGTGGCGCTGCCGGTGACATAGACATCTTCGCCGTAGCGAGCCTCCGCGATATTGTGAATACGGGAGACAAGGGCGTAGGATTCCTCGCTTTCGATGGGGTAGTCGCAGTAGACGAGCATACGGTGGTACTTCTTGCCCTCAAGCTGACGCTTACCGTCACTGAGCTGACCGTAGAGCCCGTTTATCAGCTCCGCATTTTCCTCGCCCACATCGATAACACCCTCCTGCACCACATCGTAGAGGAAGAGGAAGAGATCAACGAGGGGAACTTTATATTCATGCAAAGCGTCAAGATCGTCGAAGTCGGAGTTCGAGGTCGCATAGTAGGCAAAGAGTGCCGTTGCCGAAGTCTCATCGAGTCCCGCAAGGGCAATGAAATCGTCTATGCTTATATGGTCTCCGAGATGGTAGCCGTCCATGACCTCGATGCTTGCAAGACCCAAAACGGAGTTTACGCCCGAAAGCTCGGATACTTCGGAAAGCATCTCCGCCTCCGTGTCATAGTCCTTTGCGGGAACTACTATCGCCATCATGTTCTCTTCGCCGAAGGTGTCGCTTATCTCCAGCCGCTGCTCCTGCGTTTCGTTGGTGTTGACGGGGAGGCAGCTTAAATAGTTATATTGCAGCGGGCTTTGGCTTGAATAGTAAAAGCCTATCACGATCACGATGACGAAAAGCGGCGGAATGATGTTCCTTGATTTCCATGCAAAGCGGCCGACACCCGATATGTTCGGGATGAAGCTGCGGTGGCGGGTCTTTTCAATGAAGCGGGAGAAGACCATTATGATGCCCGGCATCAGCAGAAATACGGACAGCATCGAAAACAGGATGGATTTTATAAGCACCCTGCCGAGGTCGTAGCCGAGGCGGAACTCCATGAAGGTCATGGCAAGCAGGCCGCCGATAGTCGTGAGGCTGCTTGCGCTTATCTCCGGTATCGCCTTGCTTAAAGCCTTGACCATTGCATCCCTCGGCTCAAAGAGCTGCCGCTCCTCGGCGTAGCGGTTGCAGAGTATGACCGCATAATCTATCGCCAGCGCAAGCTGGAGTATGAGCGTAACGGAGTTTGAAACATAGGATATGGTGCCGAACCACCAGTTCGTGCCGAGCTGCAAAAGCGCAGCGGAGCCGAAGGTTATGAGCAGCACCGGAACCTCGCCGAAGCTTCTTGAGGTCAGAAGCAGAACACCTATGACGATGATGACCGCAACGACGCCGACATACAGCATTTCCTCTACGATGCTCTGTGCGACATCCTGACCGACCTCGGTCGATACCGCATAGTCACCGTTTTTGTCGGCGATCCTCTCGACCTCCGCAAGAGCGGAGACGCTTATTTCATCATCGGCGGTACCGGCAAAGCTCACATCGAAAAGCGCATGGCGGTCACGGAAATGATTTTCCGTATCGTCGAAGCTCACGGATTTAACGCCCTCGACGGCGGAAAGTTCCTCGGCGACGAGCAATGCCCTGTCGTAGCTTATGTCTTTTAGCATGACACGGGCGGAGCCGAAGGTGTAAAACTCACCCTCCATTGCCTCGATGCCCTGCCTTGTTTCGGTCTCCTCGGAGAGGAAGTAGGATATGTCGTCCTCAACGCCCACAAGCCCCGCCGTGAAGACGCAGCTTATACATGCGATAAGGAAGAGTATGATTATAAGTACTCTTTTGTCTACAATAAATGCGGCAAGTCTCTCCATGCCGCTGTGTTTCTTTTGCATACCGTCCCCCAACAATAAACATTAGATATTTATTTTATGACAATTCACGGGAAACTTCAAGTATACAGATGCAATTAGTTGTTAATAATTCATCAATTCTACTTGAACACTTTGTTTTGCAGTGTTATAGTATCGTTATTATTTAACTGTAAAGGCGGAGAGCGATGGTAAAGTTGCTGACGAAAATGTTCATAAAAGACGGAGACAATGTTTCCGATCCCAAAGTCCGCAAGGCTTACGGCAGCCTGTGCAGCATCCTCGGCATCGTTTTGAATGTCCTGCTCTTTGCCGGAAAGTACCTTGCCGGTGTCATCTCCGGCTCTATCGCAGTCACCGCCGATGCCTTCAACAATCTCTCCGACGCAGGCTCAAGTGCAGTGTCACTGCTCGGCTTTCGTCTCTCCGGCAAAAAGCCCGATACCGATCACCCCTTCGGTCACGGCAGAATTGAATACATATCCGGACTCGCCATCGCGGCACTCATCCTCATCATGGGTGCGGAGCTGCTCATAAGCTCCGTCGAAAAGATCGTAAGCCCCGAGATCGCCGAGTTTTCGTGGCTCACCGTCGGCATACTGGCAGCCTCGGTGCTTGTGAAGGTCTACATGTTTTCGTATAACCGCAGCATCGGCAAAAGGATCTCCTCCTCGGCGATGACCGCTGCGGCGGCGGACAGTTTAAGTGACTCCGTGTCCACCCTCGTCGTTCTTGTCTCGGCACTCATAGGCCACTTCACAAGCCTGAACATCGATGCCTATGCCGGACTTCTGGTCGCCTGCTTCATACTCTACACGGCTTTCGGCGTCGCAAAGGATACGGTAAGCCCCCTGCTCGGTCAGGCACCGTCGCAGGAGCTTGTCGGCGACATCGAGCGCATTGCACTCAGCCGCAGTCAGATAATCGGCATCCACGATCTCATCATCCACGACTACGGCCCCGGCCGCAGAATGATCTCCCTCCATGCCGAGGTTGACGGAAAGGGAAGCTTCTTCGAGCTTCATGATATTATAGACTGCATCGAGCGGCAGCTCAAGGAGGAGTTGGGCTGTGACGCTGTTATCCACATGGACCCCATCGTGACGGACGATGAAGCGGTCACCGAAAAGCGTGAGCTGCTGCAAAAGATAATCCGTGACTTTGATCCCCGCATCTCCTTCCACGATTTCCGCATGGTCGAAGGCCCGAGCCACACAAATCTCGTCTTCGATGTCGCCGTTCCTCCCGGACTCGGCATCGACCCCAAGGCAATGAAATCATCTCTCACCGAAAAGATAGAAACCGCCCTCCCCGGCCACTACTGCGTTATGACCGTCGAGGAGGCATACACGACTCCCAAGGAGTAATGAATATCAAATGAACGAACCCGTGACCTTAAACCGCAAAAAGTTCATATTGCCGGCATACTCCCTGCTTCCCCTTGCCGTCACGGTCTGCGGTCACTTCATCGCATACACCGGCAGCAGCCTGATAAATGCCGATCTCCCGCACCACGACTTCCACCTTCGCCTCGATGAGCTTATCCCGCTTTGCCCCGAATGGACGATAATTTATGTCGCGACCTTTTTGTTCTGGATTGCGGGACTTGTCATGATAATGCGTGAACGCAAGGATAAATGCTTTGAGCTTTTTGCCGCCCTGAATATTTCCTATGTCCTCTGCTTTGTGACCTTCATCGCCTACCCCACGACGATGCCGAGACCGAATCTCATGGTGGACGGCTACGCCTCGAAGCTCCTTTCGGTGCTGTGGTCGCTCGATAAGCCGACGAATCTGTTCCCGTCGATGCATTGCCTTTTGAGCTGGCTGTGCTTCAGGGCGTCGATGCGCTGCGAGAGAACAACGCCGTTTTACCGCATATTGTCATTTTTCGCCGCATTGCTGATCTTCGCCTCGACCGTTTTCGTAAAGCAGCATGTGGTCATCGACATACTCGGAGGCATTGTATATGCCGAGTTTTCTCTGTTCCTGGGGGCTAAAATAAACGGAAAGAATTTTTTCTATTATATTGAAAAAAAGCTATTGAAAAAAACTCTGTAATATGCTATTCTGGATAAAAGGGTCGAATTTGTATAAATTTTAACTTTTTTCGAAGAAAAATGTATTTTACGGAGGTTTCTATGGAAAAGACCGGCAACAGAGGCGGCCTTAAGCTCGTCCTCGGAATCATCATTCTTGTTGTTGCGATCATCGCATTAGTGGTCGCACTCTCCTCTTGCAGCGGCGACGATGCCGATAAGGATGTTGCGGAAAACAATCCCCCCGTAGTCGATAACGCCGATGACGGCGAAGATGCGGACAACGGCGAGGACAATGCCCCCGCAGGCAACGGCGGCAGCGGTTCCCGTCCCACCGGCAGCGGCAGCAATGCTCCCGCCGGCGGCAGCACTCCTCCCGCAGGCGATAACGCAGGCACCGAAACCGGCAACAACGCGAGCCTTCAGGATTGGATCGAGTACATAAGACACTATGACGACAATGTTGAAAACGGCGTCGAGAGTGCCACCGACGACTTTACCGACATGATCGATCAGGTCGGCAATCAGATGTCAAACGGCAATTACAAAGACGGCTTTGACCAGTTCGGCAGCGGCCTTAAGGATTACGCAGGCGGCATCATCGGCAGCCTCACTCCCTGATATTCGATTGATAATCGAAAAAGCACACGGTACCCGAATAAAAGGTACCGCGTGCTTTTTTATGCAATTTATTTTGCTGCGACGAAGCCCGCTGCGGGGCGCAGAGGACAGGCAAACACATTTGAAACGGCGGCAAGATAGTCCGCCTCGGTCTGCGATTTTTTGAGTGCCTTAAGTGCCTTGTCGGCATCGCAAAACGAGCAGCCGAGGTAATACCACAGCTCCTTCATGTGCAGAAGCAGTGGCTTTTCGCAGCCAATCCGCTCCTTGCATATCGCAAAAAGCTCCGCATGGAATTCCTCAAGTGCTGCCTTTTCGACCGGCTTTCCGCTTCGTATCTCACCGATGAGGCCGGGGTTTGCCGCAAGTCCACGACCGAGCATCAAAGCCTCGGTGTTCGGGTAGCGGGTCGTAAAATCCGCCGCTCTGTCCCTGTCGAAAATGTCCCCGTTATAGCACAGCGGCATAGGGCAGGTGCTTATCGCCGTCTCCCATGCGCCGAGGTCAGGTGAGCCGCCGTACTGCTGCTCACGAAGGCGGCAGTGGATCACAAGCTCCGCTGCGGGATAGCGGGAATACAACTCACAAAGGGCGGAAAATTCCTCTGCGCTTTTGCCGCCTATCCTCGTTTTTATCGAGATCCTTGTCGGGCAGAAGTCGAATATCTCGTCTAAAAATCTTCTCAGCGTTTCAATATCATCCAACATTCCGCTGCCCTTTTTCTTTGCGGTCACGGTGCCGGAGGGACAGCCGAGATTTAAATTCACCTCGTCGTAGCCCATGGCGGAAAGCTCACCGGCTGCCCAGATGAAATCGAGGGAGCTTTTGCACAGGATCTGCGGAATGAGCCTTATGCCGCTGTCATCCGGTGTCACCTCACGAAGCTCCTTCGGGGTCATTTTATGGGTCGCCGTCGGAGTTATAAACGGCGTATAGTATTTGTCGGCAGGCTCGAAAAGCCTTGTCTGCACCCGACGAAAATCTCTGTCGGTAACGCCCTGCATGGGGGCAGCTTCAAGCTTCATACTTTTCCCTCTGTTTGCAAAATGCCGCATCGATAACGGTGCGGCATTTTTATTAATAGAATGTGGAGACGGGGTTTTCGGGGGCATCACAGTCCTCATCGGATATGAGTGTCAGCACGGGGCCCTTTCTGCCATATGCGATGCTGAACTTGTAATTGAGTCTTGCGGTGAGGATGTGCCAAGAGTCGCCCACGACGGAGTCCGTATCGTCCATCTTGCAGATGAGACCCGCAAACTGGATGTCATCGGCACAGCACGCCATCACATGGCGGCCGACGATGATGTTGCCTGCGGGAACCTTTTTGCGCTTTAAGTAGCGGCATTTGAAGCGAACGACCTTGTTTTCGTACTTTTTCGGCTCCTCGGACATATCACGATACCAGATCGCAAAGTCATCGTCACCGATCTCCACAACATCCGCATCGATATCAAAGGGCAGGGGGTCCTCGATATCATCGTACACGACCTTGTTGTCGGCGTACTCATAGGCGATATCGCAGCGACGTGATGCACCTCTCACCAGCTTGTGCAGCGTCATCTTGTCGATGCCGTCGTTGTAGCGATTGAAGACCGCAAGCTCCGCACTCTTGAGCTTATCGTAAACGAGCTGACGCATATTGTCGTTGTAGCTGAGTATAGTCCTTGCGTCGGCAAACATGAACTCCTGATAAATGAGCCAACCCTCGGGCATCGCATTATAAAGCTCATCGAGTAGCCACATACCGTTGTACTCGATAACGACTCTCTCGCAGTTGTTTTCCTTGAGCCAGTCATGGAGATTCTGAGCTCTGAGCTCCTCAAGACCGTCCAGCACCTTTATGAAAACGTTGGGGGAGGCAAACTGATCGGGCTCATACTCCTCCTCACCCTCCTCACAGACAAGGAGCAGGGTGCGTTCGCCGTTGTTAAATCGAGCGTCCTCAAGCGTTTCCTGTATGAATTTTGTTTTTCCCGATTCCAAAAAGCCCGTGAAAAGGTACACGGGGACATCGTTTCTATTTTCAGCCAATGTTGAACAGCTCCCTTATAGCCTTTTCGTTGATCTTCGAGCCGATGACGCATATTCTGCCGGTGACCGAGGGGGCACCGCTGCGAATATCGGACTCACCGGGTACGTAGTCGAAGTATACCCAGTCGCCCTCACCGGAGTCGACATAGCCCTTGGCACGGAGGATGATGCCGAACCTTTCTTCGTCCGAGAGCTTGGAGAGAATGTCCTTTATCTGCTCTGCCGTGAACTTTGCGGGAGTCTCACAGCCCCAGGAGACAAAGACCTCATCGGCGTGATGATGGTGCTCGTGGTCGTGATCGTGACCGCAGCCGCAGTGCTCGTCATGCTCATGCTCGTGATCGTGACCGCAGCCGCAGTGCTCACCGTGCTCATGATGGTGCTCGTGATGCGGATGCTCATTGTGCTGACGGTTGAGCTCACTCATAGCGGAGGACAGGGTAACGGTGCGATCAAACGCCTCCATGAACTGCTCACCGCTTATCTGATCCCAGGGGGTGGTGATGATTGTGGCGTTGGGATTCAGCTGAGTGAGAAGCGCGGATGCGTTTATTACCTTGCCGTCGGAGGTGCAGCCTGTACGGCTGAGGACGATGACATCGGCGTTGCAGACCTGATCGTTGAAAAACTCACCGAAGTTGCGGATATACATACGGCACTTGCCGGCATCGACGACGGTGATCTTGGAGCCGATCTCGGCACCCTCGACACCCTCAACTGCCTTTGCGACATCGGACAGCTTGCCGACACCGGAGGGCTCGATGAGGATGCGGTCGGGGGCATAGTCCTCGATGACCTTCAAAAGTGCCTTGGTGAAATCACCGACTAAGGTGCAGCAGATGCAGCCGGAATTCATCTCGGTGATCTCAACACCGGCATCTTTAAGGAAGCCGCCGTCAACGGAGATCTCACCGAACTCGTTTTCGATAAGCACCAGTTTTTCGCCCTTGTAGGCTTCTTTTATAAGCTTGCGGATAAGCGTTGTTTTACCTGCTCCGAGAAATCCGGAGAAAATATCGATCTTTGTCAAAGGGATTACCTCCAATACATTTTCATTGCTAAATATTTATTATACCACCCATGTCAATCATTTTCAACAAAATTGCCGCAGCACAAATTTTGCCCCGGTGATTGACATTTGACGGCTCACAAGATAAAATGAACAGGTTAATAATGTGGGGAGAGGGACTCCCGACAGAAAAGGAGAAGTAAAATGGCAAAAGAAAAAAGAGTTGAACAGATAACCGATATGGAGCAGGATTTTGCCCAGTGGTTCACCGATGTATGCACAAAGGCGGAGCTCGTCGATTACTCGGGGATCAAAGGTCTTTTCATTCTGCGTCCTTACGGCTACGCCATTTGGGAGAATATACAGAAGGAGCTTGACAGGATGTTCAAGGCCTACGGTCACGAGAATGTGTCCATGCCCATGCTCATCCCCGAAAGCCTGCTTCAGAAGGAAAAGGATCATGTCGAGGGCTTTGCTCCCGAGTGTGCATGGGTAACGGTCGGCGGCAGCGAGGAGCTTCCCGAGAGACTGTGCATCCGCCCCACCTCGGAGACCCTGTTCTGCGATCACTGGAGCCACACCGTTCATTCGTGGCGTGACCTCCCCATGCTGTACAATCAGTGGTGCAGCGTTCTGCGCTGGGAAAAGACCACCCGTCCCTTCCTCAGAGGCAGAGAGTTCCTCTGGCAGGAGGGTCACACCCTCCACGCCACCGAGGAGGAAGCAAGGAAGGAGACCTTGCAGCAGCTTGAGGTTTACGCCGATCTTTGCGAGAACTACCTTGCGATGCCCGTTATCCGCGGCAACAAGACCGATAAGGAGAAGTTCGCCGGTGCGGTCAACACCTACACCATCGAGTGCATGATGCACGACCACAAGGCACTGCAATCCGGCACCAGCCACTACTTCGGCACAGGCTTTGCGGAGCAGTTTGACATCACCTTCACCGATAAGGACAACAAGCTCAAGCACCCGCATCAGACCTCCTGGGGCATGTCTACCCGCATAATCGGCGGTATCATCATGACCCACGGCGACAACAGCGGTCTCGTTCTGCCGCCGAGGATAGCTCCCGTTCAGGTCGTCGTCGTTCCCGTTGCCCAGCACAAGGAAGGCGTCACCGAGAAGGCTGCCGAGCTTTACGATGCACTGTGCGCCAAGGGCGTCCGCTGCAAGATCGACCTCAGCGACAACAGCCTCGGCTGGAAGTGCGCTCAGTATGAGATGAAGGGTGTTCCCCTCCGTGTCGAGCTCGGACCCCGTGACATTGAAAACGGCGTCTGCGTTGCCGTTCGCCGTGACAACGGCGAGAAGATCACCGTTGCGATCGATGAGCTGTGCGACAGGATCGACGGCTTGCTTTCCGATGTCCAGCAGGGACTTTTCGACAAGGCAAAAGCAAATCTCGACAGCCACATTTTCGAGGCACATTCTCTTGAGGAGGCAAAGAAGCTTCAGGAGGAAAAGGGCGGCTTCATAAAGACCATGTGGTGCGGTGAGCTTGACTGTGAGCTCAAAATGAAAGAGGACGCAGGCATGAGCAGCCGCTGCATCCCCTTCGAGCAGGAGGATCTCGGCGATGTCTGCCCCATCTGCGGCAAGAAGGCAAAACACATGATCTACTGGGGCGTAGCATACTGATAAGCTTTTTGAATATGAAAAAGGACAGCTGCGCTGTCCTTTTTATTTTGCCGAGGCAACGAATTGGTACTTCCGACAAGCAGGACGGGCTCCCGCCCCGAAACAAGTGCCGACGCACAGACGAAAAACAAAAATTTTGTCGCAGCATTGACAAACGGCGTGGGACGGAGTATTATTACGCTACAAGATTTAAAACGAACGATTTAAAACAAGGCGGGGAGCGGACATCCCCGCAAGGAGGTAAACATGCTTAAAATTCAAAACCTTACGAAGCTTTACGACATGAAGAAGGGCGAGACAAAGGCTGCGGTCTCGGATCTGAGCCTTGAGGTCGAAGCCGGCGATATTTACGCCTTCATCGGGCACAACGGTGCCGGCAAAACCACGACCATCAAAGCCTGCTGCGGCATACTCGATTTCAACAACGGCGACATTTTTATCGACGGCATCTCGATCAAAAAGGACCCCGTCGAGTGTAAACGCCGCATTGCTTACATACCCGATAATCCCGAGGTCTACGACTTCCTCTCCGGCATCAAATACCTGAACTTCGTTGCGGATGTTTTCGGCATCGGCAAGGCAGAGAGGGAGGAGCGCATCAGAAAGTACGCAAACATGTTCGGCCTCACCGACGATCTTGCCCAGCCCATCTCCGCATACTCCCATGGAATGAAGCAGAAGCTGTCGATAATCGCCGCATGGATACACGAGCCGAAGCTCATCATAATGGATGAGCCCTTTGTCGGTCTCGACCCCGTTGCAAGTCACGAGCTCAAATGCATAATGCGTGAGCATTGCGACAAGGGCGGTGCCATATTCTTTTCGACCCATGTTCTCGAAGTCGCGGAGAAGCTTTGCGACAAGGTCGCCATCATCAAAAACGGCCGTCTTGTCACCTGCGGCACAATGGACGAGGTAAAGGGCGATACCTCCCTCGAAGCCGTCTTCCTTGAGTTGGAGGGCGAAAATGCTTAAATCGTTAGTAAAAATCAATTTTGCCGCCTACGGTAAAATGTTTGCCGGCAAAAAGAGCAAACAGATCTCCAAGGGCAAGGTGGCACTGTATGCGCTGCTGTTTGCCTATGTGTTCGGCATGTTCATGTGGTCCTACTATCTGATCTTCAAGGAGGTTGCTCCCCTGCTCGACATGATGGGTCACGGTTGGCTGTACTTCGTTTATATCGATATTATGGCGTTTGCGCTGATGTGCATCTTCTCGGTGTTCGCAACGAAAACGACGCTTTACGAGGCGAAGGACAACGACCTTCTGCTGTCGCTGCCGATCAGACCCTCGACGATACTTTTAAGCCGTATGCTGACCCTGCTGCTGACGAATCTTCTGTTCGGGCTTTTGGTGTTTATCCCCGCAGGCCTTGCATGGTACGGTCAGATCACCTTCACTCCCGCTGCGCTCATCGGCTACATAGTCATAGGGCTTGCACTCAGTCTGTTTGCCCTTGCGGTGTCATCGCTTTTCGGCTGGCTGCTTTCGCTGCTGTCGCAAAGGGTGCGAAAAAAGTCGCTGTTCGAGACCGTGTTTTCACTTGCGTTTCTTGCCGCCTACTTTATATTCTTCGTAAAACTCAACAGCATTTTGAACGATCTCATCGCAAACGCCGCCGATATTGCCGAGAGCATGGGTTCCTTTGCGCTGCTTCGCTGGATTGGTGACGCATCGGCAAGCGGCGATGTGTTGGGTCTGCTGCTGAGTCTCCTGTGCATGGTGCTGCCCTTTGCGGCGGTGTATGCGATACTGTCGGCAAGCTTCATAAAGACCGCAACGACAAAGCGAGGTGCGGCAAAGGTGAGGTATGTCGACAAGGGACTCAAGGCGTCCTCTGTTGATGGCGCACTGCGCAAGAAGGAGTGGAGCATGTTCCTTTCAAACTCCTCCTACATCGTAAACTGCGGCTTGGGTGCGATATTCATCCTCGTCGGTGCCGTTGCGCTGCTCATCTACAACAGGGAGATCTCCACCCTCACCGAAATGCTGCGCCATGCCGATCCGATTTACGGTGAGCTGATAATGCCGATATGCATGCTTGTCATAGCCTTCTTAGGCTCGATCTCGGTGCCGTCGGTCGCATCCGTTTCGCTCGAGGGCAAAGCAATCTGGCTGCTCCAGACTGCACCGGTCAAGCCGCAGAGTATCATGAAGGCAAAGCTCGGTGTGAGCCTGTGGCTGTATCTGCCGCCTGTTGCGCTGTGCGTTGTCGCCGTGCTGCTGTGCCTCAAGGCAGAGCTTTGGCTCACGGTGCTGTCTGCGCTGTTCCCGCTGCTTGCGGTGACGATGTATTGTCTGCTGGGGCTTGCGCTGAATCTGAAGCACTGCAACCTCAACTGGCAAAATCCCACCGAACCAATAAAGCGTGATGCGGCGGTCATGATCGGTATGCTCATAGATTTCGGCATCGTCATAGCGGTTGCGGGAGGCGGCTGGGTGCTGCTGTATTATGCGGAGCTTTCCGCCGTTGCAATTATGACCGTTTTTGATGCGCTTATCGCCATCGTTCTTGCGCTGCTTTGGCGGTACATTATGGGCAAGGGTGCCGAGCAATTCATGCAGCTTTCGTAATTTAATAATGATAAACAGACAATGCCGAAAAAGCATTGTCTGTTTTTTTGCTATGAAAAAATCGACTGTCGGCAGAAAAAACCGTCATTCCGTCCCGCTTGTCGGCATATTAAATCCGGACTATGCCACACCGCAGTTTTTAACCCTCAACGGCGCAGAGGCTTTGCTGCCATGCGGCGGTGAAGCGGCGGGCCTCCTCGATGCTGCGCATCTTGGGTGTGAGTCTGACGCTGAGGCAGGGCTTTGTCCCCGCTTCGACCTTCAGCCTGCCCTTATACTCCGGCTTTGCGTACAGCCACGACACCCTCGCCATGTCGAAATCATCAACGACAAAGCGCAGCGTACCGCTCTTTTGACTGATGTCACGGATGCCCGCCTTGCCCGCCTCACCCCGAAGCAGAGCAACATGGATCAGCGAATTGACCCCGCTCGGCGGATCGCCGTAGCGATCGATAAGCTCATCGGTGAGATCGTCCGCCTCCGCCTCGGTGCGGATGAGCGAAATGCGGCGGTATATGTCCATGCGCTGCTCGGAGGACGGGATGTAGCTTTCGGGGATGTTTGCCGACACCGCAAGATCGGCGGAGCATTCCGCCCTGCGTTCGGGCTTTATGCCCTTTTCCTCCAGCACCGCTTCCTCAAGCAGCCTCAGATACATGTCGTAGCCGACATCGACAAGATGCCCCGACTGCTCCGCACCCAGCAGATTTCCCGCTCCCCTGATCTCAAGGTCACGCATGGCGATCTTGAAGCCGGAGCCGAACTCGGCAAATTCGCGGATGGCAGTGAGCCGCTTTTCGGCGATCTCGGTCAGCACCTTGTTGGGTCTGAAGGTGAGGTACGCCGAAGCACGCCTCGACGATCTGCCCACCCTGCCCCTTATCTGGTGGAGCTGGGCAAGCCCCATCTTGTCGGCATCCTCGATTATGAGCGTGTTGACATTTGGAATGTCGATGCCTGTTTCGATTATCGTCGTGCAGACGAGTATGCTTATCTTGCCTGCCTCGACCTCCTCCATCACGGAGGCAAGCTGCTCCTTGTCCATCTGACCGTGGGCGACACCGACGGTCACATTTTCATCGTACATTTCAAGCAGCATTTTTTGCAGCTTTATCGCAGTGCGTTCTATGTTTTCGATGCGGTTATGCAGGTAATACACCTGACCGCCGCGGGAGATCTCACGGTTTATCGCATCGCAGATCATGCCCCAGTCATGCTCCATGACAAAGGTCTGCACCGGCAATCTGTCCTGCGGGGGCTCATCGATGCAGGACATATCGCGGATGCCGGACAGTGCCATATTCAGCGTTCTGGGTATCGGCGTTGCGGAGAGGGTGAGGACATCGACGCCCCGACTCATCTCCTTTATATGCTCCTTGTGGCTTACGCCGAATCGCTGCTCCTCATCGACGATGAGCAGTCCGAGATCCTTGAATTTGACATCCTTTTGCAGCAGCCTGTGGGTGCCGATAACGATGTCGCATTTGCCGCTTTTGAGATCTGTCAGCGTCTTTGCGATCTGCTGCTGACTGCGGAAGCGGCTCAGGACGCTTATCTCGACGGGGAAGCCGAAGAATCGCTGCACCGCCGTTTGATAGTGCTGCTGCGCAAGCACCGTAGTCGGCACCAAAATGGCAGCCTGCTTTCCCGACAACACACACTTCATAACGGCACGGAGTGCGACCTCGGTCTTTCCGTAGCCGACATCGCCGCAAAGGAGTCTGTCCATCGGCGTCGGTGATTCCATATCCGACTTTATCTCGCTTATGCAGCGGAGCTGATCGTCGGTCTCGGTGTAGCCGAAATTGTCCTCGAATTCACGCTGCCACGGAGTATCGGCGGCAAAGGCATAACCCGGCAAACGAGACCTCTCGGCATACAGGGCGATAAGCTCCTTGGCAAGATTCTTGACCGCCGCCTTGGTGCGGCTTTTGGTGCGGCTCCATTCCGCACCGCCCATTTTGCTGAGCTTTATCTGCTTCTCCTCACCCGCACCGAGGTACTTTGCCACAGTGTCAAGCTGGGTGGCGGGGACATAGAGCGTGTCAGTTCCCGCATAGGAGATCTTTATATAATCCTTTTCACAGCCATCGACCTTCATCTTGACGATGCCTGCAAAGCGGCCTATGCCATGGGTATCGTGAACCACATAATCGCCCGGCGAAAGGTCGGAGTAGGAGTTTATGCGCTGCCTGTTATCGCTCTGCTTTTTGGGCTTTCTGTGATCCTTTACACGGAGAAGCTGAGTGTCGCTCACGACGGCAAGGCGTATGCCGGGGTACTCAAAGCCCGCCGACAGCGCACCGACGCTTATGTGACATTCGCCCTCCTTCGGCAGCTTATCCGCCGATTCCGAGAGCAGTGCCGCTACGCCGTTTTCCTTGAAAAAGCTCTGCAAAAGCTGCGCTCTGCGCATATCGCCGGCAAGCACTTCAACGCCGTAGCCCTGCTTTAAATACAGCGAAACATCATCGCAGGCGGTGCGCATCGAGCCGCCGTAGGACGGGAGCTGCTTTGCGGGAACGGAGCAAAGCATCCTCGGCTCTATGGGGTATCTGCCGAGGGTGAAGGCATCCGCCATGTAAACCGGGTGGTCTGCAAGCCTTCTGCACAGCTCATCGAAGGAGATGCGGAAGCTTTCGGCGGGGAGCGCGATCAGACCCTGCTTTGCCAGTGCGCCAATGTCGTCGGCAAGCTGCTTTTGATAGCTCCTTGCACGGTCGGCACAGCGAACGGGCTGATCGAAAACGATGAGCGTATCAAAATCAAAATAGTCCATCGCACAGGCGTCATCGTAAACAAAGGGCATGTATCGGTCGGCGTCGGGCAGCAAAATGCCCTGAGCTATTTTCTCGGCATCGCCCCTCAAAGTCGCAGCAAGCTTCGTCGCCTGCTCACTGTTTTTCCTGCGCTCCAAGCCCTGCGCCATTGCATTAAGGCGATCCGCAAGTTCCGATGAGCCCTCGGCGGCGGGAATGAGCGTTTCTGCCGAGGGCAGGATGAGGCAGCGGTCGAGAGCCTCGACTCTCCGCTGGGTACTTATGTCGAAATGCCCCATCGAATCAATGTCATCGCCCCAAAATTCAATGCGCATGGGCAGCTCATCATTGGGCGAGAAGAAGTCCAGTATCCCGCCTCGTCGGGCAAACTGACCCGCACCCTCAACAAGCTCACTGCGCCTGTAGCCGCATGCAAGCAGACGGCGTTCAAGCTCATCGGGAGCAATGACGCTGCTTTGCGTTATCTCGCACACGCCGGACAGCAGCACTTCCTTCGGCATGCTGCGCTGCATGAGTGCCGCCGTTGTCGCAACGACTATGCCCGCCTTGCCCCTTGCCAGCGCAAGCAGGGCGGAAAGCCGCTGCTGCTCAGACTGTCTCGATGCCGCCAGAGTCTGATAAAAGGTGAAGTCCCTTGCCGTTAGCAGGAGGGCGGTCTCACCGGTCATGCACTCGACATCCCGCTTCATACTCTCCGCCGATGCGTCGTCGGGGCAGACTATCAGGGTGTTGAGCCCCGATGTTTGGCGGAGTGCCGCCGCAAGCTGCGCCCTGTGGACTGCGGAAAGTCCGGAAATGAGCGCGGGAAGTCCTCCGCTCTCCGTCAGGGTGGGGAGGGCGGCTGCTTCCCTGTTATTGAAAATAGATTGGGTTATTACATTCATGGGTCTATATTATACTCGTTGTCAACGAAAATATGTCACTTTCTCCATGTGCGGGAAGAGAACAAAACAAGGACGGGGAAGATCTCAAGTCTGCCGAGGATCATGTCAAAGCACAAAATGAGCTTGCCGAAGATACCGCAGCCCGTTATATCCGATGCGCCGACATTGCTCAGTGAGGATATTGCGGCGGCAACACCGTCACCGAAACCGACGCCGTCAAAGGACAGCAAAACGGCGGTGAGCAGCATGACGCAAAGGTAAACGCAGACGAAGCTCGTCACCGCACCCAGCGTCTCATCGTCCACGGTCTCATCGTTTAAATGAATGACATGGACGGAGTTCGGCACGACAATGCGCCCGACGGTGCGTTTGACGGATTTTAAAAGTATCATAATGCGGGAGATCTTCATACCGCCGCCGGTGGAGCCGGACATGGGGCCGATCATCATCAGCGCAAGCAGCAGCGACAGCGTAAATTGCGGCCACACCGCAGTGTCCGCCGAATAGTGGGCGGTACTCGTCATGATGGAGCTGACCTCAAACAGCGTATGATGGATGCACTTCCATACGCTTGTGAAGCTTTCCCTTGCATTTATACCGACCAGAATAACGGCGGCGGCGAATATGACCCCGTAAGCCCGAAGCTCCGTATTGCGCTTTATGCGCAGAAAATCCCTTGCGGCGAGGCAGTAGAATATTCCGAAGCTTACGCCGGACAGGAGCATGAACACCGTTGTGATGCCCTGAACGAAGTAGCTGTAGGACATGAGGCTGTCGTTTTTTATCGAGAAACCGCCGGTGCTTACCGTGGACATCGAAAGGTTCACGGCATCGAAAAACGGAATGTCGATACACAAAATGAGCGTCATCAAAACGGTCATGATTATGTATATCTCATACAGCAGCTTGGCGTTTTTCTGCATCCTCGGAACGATCTTGCCCGCCATGGGGCCGGGCAGCTCCGCACGCAGGAGATAGACCGAGCCGCCGTCCTTGGACGAAGGCGTTATGGCAAGCAGAAAGACCAAAACGCCCATGCCGCCGAGCCAGTTGGTTATACTGCGCCACAGCAGCACGGAAGCGGGCAGGGTCTCGACATCCGAAAACAGCGTTGCGCTTGAAGTCGTAAAACCGGAAACCGACTCAAAAAAGGCATCGACCGCAGGCAGCAGTCCGCCGATATAATACGGCAGCGCACCGAAGACCGACAGCGCAAGCCACGCCAGCACCGCCGAAGCAAAGCCGTCCCTTGCGCCGAGCTTTTGCCTGCTCTTGTGATTCAATATGAAAAACGGAAGCCCGACCGCAACGGCGGCTGCCATGGACAGGGCGAAGCCCAGTATAAGCGGCTCATTCCCGTTTTTGACGGCAAGCAGCAGAGGCGGCAGCATGAAGCCCGCCTCGATGCCGAGTATGACGCCTATCGTTTTTCCTATCGCTTTAAAGTTCATGACTCAGCTCAATCCCTGACAAAAATATCGTTCAAATCAAGCAGCGAACGCCCTGCCGTCGTGACCAAAACAACGGTGTCCCCGCTTTGGAGCATATCGTGACCGCCGGGGATGATGATCCTGCCCTCGTGGTTTATGCAGGCTATGAGTATCCCCTTTTTGAGCTTCAGCTTCATGATCGGGATGCCGAGGTTCTTCGTCGCATCCGTGACTGCAAACTCCTGAGCCTCTGCGGTACCGCCGGCAAGCTTGCGAATCGTCATGACCGCCGAACCCTCGGTGTTCTCCATCGCACGGACATAGCCGACGATGACATGGGAGCTTATTAGTTTGGGGCTTATGACGGAGTCTGCATCCCTGTCACACAGCATTTCGCCGTACTCGACACGGTTGAGCTTTGTGAGCACCTGCGGAACACCGAGCTTGCGTGCAAACATCGCAATGAGGATGTTCTCCTCGTCCATGTTTGTGAGCGGAACGACGGCGTCCATGCCCGCTATATTGTGGAGCTTCAAGACCGACTGACTCGAACCGTCGGAGCATATGATGTCGGCATCGGGGGCGTACTCGTCAAGGTAGCCGCAGCGCTGCCGATTCTTTTCTATGAGCTTTACTCTTGTGCCGGAGCGCAGCAGCATCGGAACAAGGTACTCGGCGATCCTTCCGCCGCCGACTATGAGGACATTCTTCGACTTCTTGCTCCTGAGCTTCAGCTCATGCGTGAGCCTTACAAGCTCCGCAGCGGGTGCCGTTACATATATCCTGTCCCCGCTTTTGAGGACGAAATCGCCTCCGGGGATTGTTGTCTCGCTGCCTCGGACAACGACGCAGACAAGTGCCTTGACCTTTATCTTGCCGTACATGTCCATGAGCATGAGCCCGTCAAGCGGGCTGTCCTTCGTGACCTCAAGCTCGACGATCTCCGCCTTGCCCTCGGCAAAGGTATCGCGCTTTACGAATGCGGGGAGCTGGAGGAGCTTGAATATCTCTATCGCAGCAAGCTGTTCGGGGTTTATCGCCATCGAAAGGCGCAGCTCATCCTTGAGCTCGTGGAGCTGCTTGGAATACTCCCTGTCACGCACTCTGGCTATCGTGTTGTGGCAGCCGAGCTTTCGGGCAATGAGACACGCAAGCTGATTAAGCTCGTCGCCCCCCGTGACCGCGATCATGAGGTCGGCATCGGGAACACCCGCTCTGCGCTGGACCTCCATAACGGCACCGTTGCCGCAGACACTCATAACATCGAGAGTATCGCCGATAAACGCCGCCCTTTCGGGGTCGCTTTCAACGACGATGACATCGTGATTTTCGAGCGCAAGCTCCTCGGCTATGGAAAAGCCTATCTTTCCGCCGCCGACTATAACAATATTCATGTCGGATGTCCTTTCCGTACAATAAATAATAATTATTCATAATATTGTACCACAATTGCAGTACACAAAACAAGAGCCAAATATCCCTCATCGGCGCACCCGATCAGCTGCAGCAGGCGGCGGCAACAAAATTTGCAGAGTGCGCCGCAGCAAAAAGCAGACAATGCGCTCCTTGCGGCTGCATCGTCTGCTTTTTACTCTATTCATTTCAAACCCGAAATTCGTCGGGAGCTGTGGCACGAAGGC
Organism: uncultured Oscillospiraceae bacterium; assembly: GCA_964562265.1. GTDB lineage: Bacteria > Bacillota > Clostridia > Oscillospirales > Oscillospiraceae > F23-B02. The sequence continues at coordinate 11,206 of CAZLSN010000007.1, read as the reverse complement.
CGTTTGCATAGAGGATCGCCTCCGCTATTCGGCGGCAGGCATTGCCGTCGCCGTAGGGATTTACCGCCTTCGCCATCCGCTCATAGGCATCGGCATTGCAAAGCAGCTCCCTTGCGTCACGCAGAATGTCCTCGGTCTCGACACCGGAGAGCTTGACCGTTCCTGCCTTGACCGCCTCGGGACGCTCGGTCTCGCGCCTGAGTACCAAAACGGGCTTACCGAGGGACGGTGCCTCCTCCTGGATGCCGCCGGAGTCCGTCATCACCATGTAGCTGCGGCTCATGAGCCTGTGCATATCCATTGCGTCAAGCGGCTCAATGAGGTGGACATTGCCGAGTCCCGACAGAAGCCCCGCCGCCGCATTTCGCACAATGGGTGAAAGATGCACCGGATAGACAAACTCGACATCGGGGAACTCAAACGACAGCTTACGCACTGCGGTGAATATATTCTGCATCGGCTGACCGTAATTTTCTCTGCGGTGGCAGGTCATCGCAACGACACGCTTTGAGAAATCGACCGCACGAAGCTCCTCGGACTTAAACGATCCGTCGCCGACGGTGTACTTCATCGCATCGATGACCGTATTTCCGGTGACGAAAATATTGTCCCGAATGCCCTCGGCTCTGAGGTTCTCCGCATTTCTTTCGGTCGGCGCAAAGTGCAGCGTCGCAAGCTTGCCGACGAGGGTGCGGTTCATTTCCTCGGGGAAGGGACTGTATCTGTCATATGTGCGAAGTCCCGCTTCGACATGACCCACGGGTATCTTGGCATAAAAGGCGGCAAGGGCGGCGGAAAAGGTGGTACTTGTATCGCCGTGGACAAGGACGAGGTCGGGTCTTTCCTTTGCAAAGCACTCCTCCAAACCCTTGAGCACACGCACGGTGACATCGGTGAGCGTCTGATTTGCGCCCATTATATCGAGATCGACATCGGCGCCGAGGCCGAAGCAGTCCATCACGGAGTCGAGCATTTCCCTGTGCTGCGCCGTAACGCAGATGATGCTCTCGATCTCATCATGTGTCTGAAGCTCCAGCGCAAGAGGTGCCATTTTTATCGCTTCCGGTCTTGTGCCGAAAACGGACATGACTTTAAGCTTTTTCATCCTTGTTCTCCTTAGCCCCTTTAGGCTCCGCCTCATGGTGGGGAATATGGATATGGTCGTTGTGGCGGAACACGAAGAACCAAATGCACACCGCAATGACAAATGCGATGACTGCGACGATGACCCTCGTGACGCCGGTTGAGGTCAAAAGCACCGCCGAGAGGCCGAGTATTGCGGAGATGGCGTACAGCACGGCAACTGCCTGCTTCTGATTCAGTCCCATGTCAAGCAGCTTGTGATGGAAATGTCCTCTGTCGGCATGGAAGGGGCTTTGACCCTTCAATATGCGTCTTGTGAAGGAGGTTATCGTATCAAGCAGCGGAACGGCAAGGGCAAGCACCGGCAGAACGAAGGTTATGATGGCATAGAACTTGAACATGCCGATGACCGACACCGTTGACAGCACATAGCCCAAAAGCAGTGCGCCGGTGTCGCCCATGAATATTTTCGCGGGATTTATATTGTAAGGAATGAAGCCCAGACAGGCACCGCACAGGCAGGCAAGTATGACAGCAACATTGCTGTTTGCGTCATCCACCAGCATTGCGACGAACAGCATCGTCAGCGAGGCGATGGTCGAAACGCCGCAGGCAAGTCCATCCAGACCGTCAATGAGGTTAACGGAGTTTGTTACGCCGACTATCCATATGACCGTCACCGGGACGGACAAAACGCCTATCGCCGCAGCCTGCTGACCTGTTATGAGCAGGGGGTTTGACACGACATTTATGATAACGCCGGACAGCACCGCAATAACGGCGGCGATGATCTGGATGGCGAACTTGAGCCATGCGTTGAGATTCAAAACATCGTCGATCGCGCCGACAACGACGATCAGGATCGCACCGAGGAGTATTCCCCTGACCTGAGCCGTGATGTTCGCAAAGCACAGCACCGCCAGCAAAAAGCCTATGAATATCGCAAGGCCGCCCATACGGGGTATGGGATGCTTGTGGATATGCCGCTTTTCGTCGGGAATGTCAATCGCACCGACGGCGGTAGCAAAGCTTTTGACGACCGGGGTCGCAATAAAGGATATTATGAATGCGACACCGAGTGCCATAACTATCTTGACAATGACATCAACACTGAAGTCCATAATCAATCTCCGAATTAAATATTAGAACGGTTTTTCGACAAGTCCTACCTTCTTGTAGACCTTGCGGAGGGTCTTTCTCGCAATGAAGCTTGCCTTCTGTGCGCCCTCTGTGTATACCTGCTGGAGATATGCCTTGTCGCCGAGGAGTCTTAGCGCCTCTTCCCTGATGGGACGCAGGGTCTCGATAACCGCATCTCCGACGGCGGGCTTGAAAACGCCGTAGCCGCAGCCGGCAAATTCCTTCTCTATCTCCTCATAGCTCTTGCCGGTGACGGCAGAGTATATGCTCATGAGATTGGAAACACCGGGCTTTTCCTTCATATCGAAGTGTACGCAGTTTTCCGTGTCCGAATCGGTGACGGCACGCTTAAACTTCCTCGCTATATCCTCGGGCTTTTCCATGAGGAAGACGCAGCCCGTGGGGTCGGACTTGCTCATCTTCGACGAGGGATTGGAAAGTCCCATGACCCTTGCTCCCGCCTTGGGAACATAGGCTTCGGGAACCTTGAACACATCGCCGTAAATGTTGTTGAAGCGGATGGCTACATCCCTTGTCAGCTCACAGTGCTGACGCTGATCCTCACCGACGGGGACAAAATCCGCCTGATAGAGCAGAATATCAGCCGCCATGAGTGCGGGATATGTGAATAGGCCGCCGTTTATATTGTCGGCATTTTTCGCACTCTTGTCCTTAAACTGGGTCATTCTGGACAGCTCACCGAACATGGTGTAGCAATTTAAGATCCAGCCGAGCTCCGCATGCTCATGCACATGGCTCTGAACAAAAAGGGTGTTCTTTTCGGGGTCTATTCCGCAGGCTATATACTGCGCAAGCTGCTCAAGCGTGCGGCGGCGAAGCTCCGCGGGATTCTGACGCACGGTGAGCGTGTGCAGATCCGCCATGAAATAATAGCAGTCGAACTCGTCGGCCCTTGCGCCCCAATTCTTGACTGCGCCGAGGTAATTGCCGAGGTGCAGATCGCCCGAGGGCTGGATGCCGGACAGCATGATTTTCTTCTTGATTTCGTTTTCCATAGTTCTACGCTCTCCAATGCTCATATTCTGAAATCACATTTTATCATTTTAAGTCTCACTTGACAACAGGCAAATTCCAAATTACACTGTACTCAGCAAAAAATGTTGAGAGGAGATCATTATGGATACTTCTTGGTTCTATGAGGCGGAGGAGCGCATCCCCAAGGGTGAGGTGCGTACCCGCTTTGCACCCAGTCCCACAGGATATATGCATGTCGGCAACCTCCGTACCGCACTGTACACATGGCTCATAGCCCGTCACAACGGCGGCAAATTCATCCTCCGCATTGAGGACACCGATCAGAGCCGTCTTGTCGAAGGCGCAGTCGATGTGATCTACCGCACCCTTTCCGAGTGCGGCCTCGATCACGATGAAGGCCCCGATGTCGGCGGTCCCGTCGGGCCTTATATTCAGACAGACCGCAGAGGGCTTTACGGCAAATATGCTCAGCTGCTGATCGAAAAAGGCCACGCCTACCGCTGCTTCTGCGAAAAGTGTGAGGATGAAGCCGAGGGCTTTGAAAAGGTGGCCGATCCCTGCCGCGGCCTTTCCGCCGAGGAATCCAATGCGAAAGCCGCTGCCGGTGAACCCTATGTCGTCCGTCAGAGGATACCCGAGGACGGTGTAACCGTTTTCCGTGACGAGATATTCGGCGAGATAAGCGTTGAGAACAAGACTCTTGACGATCAGGTGCTTATTAAGCGTGACGGTCTGCCGACCTACAACTTCGCAAATGTCATAGACGATCATCTCATGGGCATCACCCATGTCGTCAGGGGCTCGGAATATCTTTCCTCCTCCCCGAAGTACAATCTGCTGTACGAGGCGTTCGGCTGGGATGTTCCGCTGTATGTCCACTGCTCCCCCGTTATGAGGGATCAACACAATAAGATGAGCAAGCGTCACGGCGATCCTTCGTATGAGGATCTCATAGCACAGGGCTATATCACCCCTGCCGTCGTGAACTATGTCGCCCTTCTCGGTTGGAGTCCCGGCGGTGAGCGGGAGGTCTATTCGATGGCGGAGATGGCGGAGATATTCGAGCTTAAGGGACTGAGCAAGTCCCCCGCGATATTCGACATCGAGAAGCTGCGCTATTTTAACGCAGAGTATATCCGCAGCATGAGTGCCGAGGACTTTGCCTCGGTTGCGGAGCCGTACATCCGTTCGGCGATCAAGAATCCCGAGATCGATGCCGCCGCCGTTGCCGCCCTCCTGCAGCAGCGCACCGAGGTGCTTACCGAAATCCCCGAAAAGCTTGACTTCTTCGACGCCCTTCCCGAGTACGACACCGAGCTGTTTGTCCACAAAAAGAGCAAGAGCGACAGGGAAAGCTCCCTCCATGTGCTGGAGACGATCATCCCCGTTTTCGAGGCACTTTCCGATTGGAACGACGAGAACATTCTTGCGTCCATGGTGTCCCTTGCCGAAAGCGAGGGCGTGAAAAACGCCAAGGTCATGTGGCCTGTTCGTATCGCGGCGGCAGGCAAGGCGGTGACCCCCGGCGGTGCGGTCGAGATATGCCGTATCTTAGGCAAAGCCGAAACCCTCCGCCGCCTGAATATCGCTCTCGAAAAGCTGAAATAATTTATATTCGCATTTATCAGACGAAGACGGCACAAGGTCTGTTCCTTGTGCCGTCTGTTTTTTTATTGCCGCAGCCAATCAGACAAAGCAGAGGGCGCATGTCTCATACTCCGCCGCCTGCAAAAAACACGGCGGCACAAGGGAAAACCCTTATGCTGCCGTGTGTAAAAATTGTGCTTTGAACGCTTAAATTACGCTCTCTCGAATACCATGGGGTATGCGGAGGACTCGTTCTTCACGCCGTCGTTGTAGAACTCCTTGAAGGTCAGCTCGTCTTCGGTGAGCTCGTAAACTGCGTACTGACTGTCATCAGCATCGGCATCCTTTTCGATGAGGTAGATCTTGCCGTCCTCGATCTTGTAGGTGCCGCTCTCGTTGGAATCCTCGAAGATGTCGTCAAGCTCAAGGCTCTCGTCAACCATTGCGTCAAGGTATGCGTCCTTGGTCATGCCTTCGGCTGCCGCAATATCGCCGATGGTGTAGCCGGAACCGGCGAGCATTTCGTCAAGCATCTTCTCCATGCCGTTGCGGAACATGAGCTTCATCTGATTTTCATCAACGGTGAAGGCGAGTTCGTAGTTGCCCTTCTCATCGAAGTTTGCGGTCAGAACGAGATCAACGGAGGAAAAATCAAAGTACATGAGAAGCTGAGCGAGTTCGTCGCCGCCTTCAAGCTCTTCGAGGAGGGAGGTCATATCAAGGGTGGTGGTCCAGGAACCGACAATGATCTCGGCGTCGGTCTTCTTCTCGACCTTATCTTCGTCCTTATCCTTATCCTTGTCCTTGCCGCCGTCGTTGCCGCCGCAGGCGCAGAGTGCGAATACCATGCAAAGAGCAAGCAGCAGAGCAGCTATTCTTTTAAAATTCTTCATATTTATCTCCTTTTTTCGGCTTTTCGCCATGTTGTACTAATATTACAATGCGCACATGCCGTGTGTCAATAAAAATATGTTTTCTTTGTGTATTCTGCCGATCGGAGAGAATCGGAACAAAAATCGACCGTCGGCAGTAAAAACAATTGCCACTCCGTCCCGCTTGTCGGCATATTAAAACGGCAGCCTTTAGGCCGCCGTTTTACCTTTCGATATTGCGAATGTTTTTCTCGAACTTCGATCTTGCGCCGAAGACCTCTCTGCCGCAGCCGAGGCAGCGGAGCTTAAAGTCCGCACCGATACGCAGCACCTCCCAGCGTTTTTCGCCGCAGGGGTGCTGCTTTTTCATTGTCAGAATATCGCCTACCTGTATGTCCATTACTTCTTTATCTTCTCCCAATATGCCTTTGCGGCCTGCTCCGTCTTGTTGTCGCCGTATTCGTAGTAGTGGGCATTCTTCAGGGTGTCGGGCAGGTACTGCTGCTTCACCCAATGCCCCGGATAGGCATGCGGATACTTATAACCCTGCTCACGCTCAAAGCCCGTGCCGTCCGCATGGACATTTTGCAGCTCTCTCGGTACGGGGCCGGTTTTGCCCGATCTGACATCTGCGATGGCGGCATCGATCGCCTCGACGACGCTGTTGGATTTCGGTGCGGTAGCGAGCAAAAGCGCAGCCTCGGCAAGCGGAAGCCTGCCCTCGGGAAGTCCCAACTGCAATGCCGAATCGACGCATGCCTTGACTATCGGCACCGCCTGCGGATAGGCAAGTCCAATATCCTCACTCGCAGAGGACAGGAGTCTGCGGCATATGCCCACAAGGTCACCCGCCTCGCAAAGCTTCGCAAGGTAATGCATCGCAGCATCGGGATCGGAGCCTCGGAGGGATTTCATGAGTGCTGACAGAGCGTCGAAATGCTCATCGCCCTCACGGTCGTATCGCATGGCACTGCGCTGCGATACCGCCAAGGCGTCGTCGTAGCTTATGCGCATAACACCGTCCTCTGCCCTGCCGGCGGAAAACAGCAGCTCGACCGCATTTATCGCCTTGCGGACATCGCCGCCGCATGCGGAGGCAATGCGCCGAACGGCAGCGGGTTCGACCTCGGCGGTGACATTGAGCCGATCTTCCATGATGGACACCGCTCTTCTCACGGCAGGTTCCGCATCATCGGCGGAAACATGCTTAAACTCAAACACCGTGGAGCGGCTGAGGATAGCATTGAACACGCAGAAGTAGGGATTTTCGGTCGTTGAGGCGATGAGGGTGATGCGGCCGTCCTCGATGAACTCAAGCAGCGATTGCTGCTGCTTTTTGTTGAAATATTGTATCTCGTCGAGGTACAGCAAAACACCCCCCGGAGCAAGCAGGGTGTCAAGCTCCGAGATGATCTCTTTTATGTCGGATATGCCCGCTGTCGTGGCATTGAGCTTGCGCAGGGTGCGGTTTGTGCGCTGCGCTATTATCCGTGCGACCGTGGTTTTGCCCGTACCCGACGGGCCGTAGAATATCATATTCGGGATCTGTCCGCTTTCGATTATGCGGCGGAGCAGTCCGTTATCGCCGAGGATGTGCTTCTGCCCGACAACATCGGACAGCGCATCGGGGCGTATTTCATCTGCAAGCGGTTTGTACATGGCGTTTCTCCGTAGTTTCTGTGGATTGTTTGTTGCGTGTTATGAGATGATGCAATGTGTCATGGGTGTAAGTGTTATTGCCATGCCCATACTCGGCTCTCTCTTTGGGAGAGCCGAGGGTGTGCTGCAAATTTAACTGCCCTGCGCTTTTATGATCTGAGATATTTCGCTTCCGGTTTGGCAATGGGGTCTGAGTGGGCAATTGCCGCAATCGGGCTTTCTTGCGCTGCAAAGTGCCCTGCCGTGCAAGACAATGCGGTGGCAAAAGTCCGACGATTTCTCCGGCGGCAGCAGCTCACGCAGTGCCATCTCGATCTTCACGGGATCCTTTAAGCCGTCCACCAGACCGAGGCGGTTTGAAATGCGTATGCAATGCGTATCGACGACGGTTGAGCCGGGGACATTGTAAATGTCACCGAGGACGAGATTTGCCGTCTTTCGTCCGACACCGGGAAGCTTCGTAAGCTCCTCCATACTGTCCGGCACCTTGCCGCCGTGTTTTTCGATCAGCATTTTGGCGCACTCGACAAGATCCCTCGCCTTGGTGCGGAAGAAGCCGCAGGAGCGGATAAGCTCCTCGACCTCGGCTATGTCCGCTTCGGCAAACGCCTCAAGGGTCGGGAACCGCTCAAACAAAGCGGGGGTCACCATGTTAACCCTTGCATCGGTACACTGAGCCGAGAGCCGAACGGCAAACAAAAGCTCATAGTCCTTTTCATAATGCAGCGCACATTCGGAGAGCGGATAGGTCTCCTCCATTATGCGGATTATATCGTTTATCTGTTCTCTTGTTCTCATATCAAAGCTTTGAATTCTTCTCTATGACTGCGGCAAGTGCCTGCTGAACGGCTGAATCGAAGCCCAGCTCACGGAGCTTGCACACGCCCTCTATCGTCGTACCGCCGGGGGAGCATACGGAGTTCATAAGCTCGATGGGGTGAGATTCGGTGTTCATGCACAGAAGTCCGCTGCCGACTACCGTTGCCGCAGCAAGCTCCTCCGCCATGGGACGGGAGAAGCCGGCTCTGACACCTGCCTCCGCAAGTGCGTCGATGTACATAAGCACAAAGGCACCCGACGATCCGCCTATCGCCGAAAAGGCATCGATCTGCGTTTCGGGGATGACATAGGTCTTTCCGACTGTAGAGAAGATGCCGTCGGTAAGCTTTATATGTCTGTCCTCTGCGTTTTTTCCGCCGCAGACAGCGGAGACCGCAGCCTTCACCTTGGCATTTATGTTCGGCATAACGCGTACGACCGCCGCACCCTCGCAAAGCCTTTCCTCGTACCATGCGGTGGTCTTACCCGCGGCAATGCTGATAACGGTTTTTTCGGGGGTGATCGCAGGGGCTATCTCGCCGATGACCTCCTCCATCGTCTGCGGCTTCACAGCCAGAACTATGACCTCGGCTCTCTGCGCCACCTCAAGTGCGGAGGCACAGGGGATGATGCCGTGCTTTTTCTTCAAAGCCGTGGTTTTTGCGGCACTGCGGTTATAGCCGAAGAGGTTGTCCTCCCGAAACTTTCCCGATGCCGCCATGCCCTCGATAATGGCACCCGCCATGTTTCCGAGACCTATAAAGCCGTATTTCATATGCGTCACCTCAACAACATTTAATATAATATTCTACCACGCCACAGTCAAAACGGCAAGAGCGGCGGCAAAAATCGGGGGACACATTGTGAAATTGAACGGATTTGGGAAAAAACTATTGACAATTTGTAAATCGGTCATATAATGAGTGCAATTGAACAAGGCATGATAGAGGTGCGATTTCCATCAGTAGCCTGAGCATCGTCGGGAAACGACAGGTGAAAGGGGGCGTCGCCGAAGGGCTGTTTGCTTTCCCGAGCGGCAGTGACCTGGGTCGTCGGAAAATATCCGGCGGACTGTCGCATTATGTGCGTTGAGCTGTCAGACCGATACCATATGGATTTTTGTGTCATGTACAGTCTGCTCTGTTCATGACATTTTTCTTTTGGAGGGATTCATATGGAATTCACAAACACCTTCTGGGCCTTGGTACCGCCCATCGTCGCCATCGTCCTGGCACTCATAACAAAGGAGACCTTCAGCTCCCTGTTCATCGGCATCGTCGTCGGTGCCTTCCTCGCAACCGGACTTCAGCCCGTTGACGCTGTCGACACCATGATAAACGCCGGCTTCATTGATGCCATTTCGGGCAACGCAGGCATCTTCATGTTCCTCGTCATCCTCGGCATCATGGTAGCACTCGTAAACTCCACAGGTGCGGCTGCCGCCTTCGGCCGCTGGGCTTCCCGCAGGGTAAAGACAAGGGTCGGCGCACTGCTTGCCACCTTCGTCCTCGGCGTTCTGATCTTCATCGACGACTACTTCAACTGCCTCACCGTCGGCTCCGTTATGCGCCCTGTGACCGACCTCAACAAGGTATCGAGGGCAAAGCTTGCCTACCTCATCGACTCCACCGCAGCTCCCGTCTGCATGATCGCCCCCATATCCTCATGGGCAGCAGCGGTCTCCGGTGTGGCAAGCGACCTCGGTGTTGACGGCATCCAGCTTTTCATAAACGCCATTCCCTTTAACTACTACTCCCTGCTCACCCTCGTTTTCGTCGTTATGATAGCCGTCATGGGCTTTGACTACGGCCCCATGGCAGCAGCCGAGCTCAAGGCTCTGCGTGAGGGTGACCTCGGTTCACTCGGCAACGACACCGCCGTCGAAAACAGCAAGGCAAGCCTTCTCGATATGATAATCCCCATCATCCTGCTCATCATCTTCTGCGTACTCGGTATGCTTTATGTCGGTGAGTTCTGGGTCCCCGGTGCCGAGGGCTACCACAACATCGCCCTTGCCTTCGGCAATACCGACGCCTTCGTTGCTCTGCCTCTCGGCTCCATCGTTGCGCTTATCCTCTCCATCGCTTACCTGCTCATCCGCCGCATCACAAGCTTCAAGGAAGCCATGGGCTGCATAGTCAAGGGCTTTGAGGCGATGGTTCCCGCAATACTCATCCTCACCTTCGCAGTCACCCTCAAGAACATGACTGGTCTCCTCGGTGCCGATGTTTATGTCGGCGGTCTCATGCGGGGTGCGGCAGACAGTCTGTACAAGATGCTGCCCGCCATCATCTTCCTCGTCGGCTGCGGTCTCGGCTTTGCGACCGGTACGAGCTGGGGTACCTTCAGCATCCTGATCCCCATCGTAATGCCCATCTTCGGCGAGAACGCAAGCCTCCTCATCATCGGTATCTCCGCATGTCTCGCTGGTGCTGTATGCGGTGACCACTGCTCCCCCATCTCCGACACCACGATAATGTCCTCCGCCGGTGCAAACTGCGACCACATCCAGCATGTTCAGACGCAGCTTCCCTACGCACTGACCGTTGCGGCAATATCCTTTGTCAACTACATCATTGCGGGCTTCGTCCAGAATGTCTGGATCTGCCTTGCAAGCGGCGTTGCGATCACCATCATCGTCCTGTTTATCCTGAAGGCGACTGTCGGCAAGAAGATCGCCGCTGCAGAATAAAATCTGTCATTAAGCTGAGGGGAGTCGACCCCTTCTCATGCTCCGCAAGTAAAATCAATTGTCGGCACCAAAATGTACTGCCATTCCGTCGTAGAGAGCAAGTCTCAGACCCCTACGCCTACTGCACAGCAAAATTTGCGAAAATGTCGAAAAGACAGAACGCAGTGCGGACTTGTCTTTTCCATGCTGCATGTTATCGCAGTGCCGGTTTTGCGGCGGAGTCATGTCTCCGCCCTACAAGGCGCCGACGGTTTTAATAACTGCACTGCGACGATTGAAATCGGAATGGTTCGTACCTTCGACCTCGACTTAAGCTGAGGGGAGTCGAACCCTGCCGGTTTAGGCGTGCTGATTTCCG